>NZ_CP059187.1:300000-489809 GCF_014251375.1 Blattabacterium cuenoti
TGGATAAGAATCTATTTTTCATAGAGAGAAAAGATTTGAAATGATTACAAATCTAAATAAATAAATTTGATCGGATTATATATTTATCTTGACTTATTTGGATACAAAATTTTATAATCATGGAATTGGTACAAAAATATTTTCCATATCTATCAGATAAACAAATTGATCAATTATCATCTTTAAAAGAATTATACGCATACTGGAATGCTTATGTAAATATTATTTCTAAAAAAACATTTTCCGATTTTTATCAAAAACATGTTCTTTTTTGTTTAGGAATCGCTAAAGTATTTTCTTTTTTTACTGGATCACGTGTTATGGACTTGGGGACTGGAGGGGGATTTCCAGGGATTCCTCTATCCATAGTTTTTCCTCAAGCAGAATTTATATTAGTTGATTCTATTAGTAAAAAAATAAAAGTTGTAGAAAAAATTATAAAAAGTTTGCATTTAAAAAATGCACATGCTATTTGTATACGTGCAGAAAAATTAGAAAATAGATTTGATTTTTTTGTGAGTAGAGCTGTCGCAAAAACATCAAAAATACATAATTGGATAAAAAATAAATATAGATATAAATCTAACTCAAAAATTCAAAATGGATCCTTATATTTAAAAGGAGGAGAACTTTCTAAAGAATTAAAAGAATTTCCTCATGCTATACAATACCCTCTGTATGATTTCTTTCAAGAACCATTTTTTATCACAAAAAAAGTGATTTGGATTTCAAATCTATAAAATTAATTATCTGTATAAAAACAAATCAATATGAACCCTAAAAAAATTTTTATAGAAAAAATAAAACAAAAAGGAGGATGGGTAAATGCTCATGCTCATTTAGATAGAGCTTATACTTTAACAAAAAAAAATTTTCAATATTCTTACTCTTCTCTTGAAAAAAAATGGTATTTGGTTGATGAAATGAAACGTTTAGCGACAGAAGAAGACATTTATATTCGTATGGAAAAAGCTTTGGAATACTTCTTAAAACAAGGAACACAAGCTTTGTGTACTTTTATTGATGTGGATGAAATTATAGAAGACAGAGCCTTAAAAGCTGCCAAAAAGTTGATAAAAAATTATGGAAATTCTATACAAATTCGTTTTGCTAATCAAGTACTTAAAGGAGTATTGGAGAAAAAATCCAAGTATTGGTTTGATCAATCAATAGAATTTGTGGATATTGTTGGAGGATTACCCGCTAAAGATTCTGGTAGAGAAGACGAACATCTTGATATTTTACTGAAGACAGCTAAAAAAAATGGGAAATTAGTACATGTTCATGTAGATCAATTTAATACTAGTGAAGAAAAAGAAACTGAAAAACTCGCAAAAAAAACAATTGAATATGGAATGCAAGGGAAAGTAGTGGCTATTCATAGTATTTCTTTAGCAGCGCATACTCTAAAATATCGTTATAAAATATACAAATTAATGAAAGAAGCGAATTTAATGGTAATATCTTGCCCTATTGCTTGGATTGATCACACTAGAAGTGAACGGTTAACCCCTACTCATAATTCTATCACTCCAGTAGATGAAATGGTTCCTGAAGGAATCACAGTTGCTTTTGGAACAGATAATATCTGTGATATATACAAACCTTTTTCTGATGGAAATCTTTGGATAGAATTACGTGTGATGTTAGAAGCTTGTCATTATTATGACATAGATCATTTGGTTCAAATTGCTACAGAAAACGGTTTAAGAGTATTAGGATTAGAAAAAAAAAAGGGCAAGTAAATTATTTTTTTGGTTCGGGACGCATTTGAGGAAAAAATAATACTTCTTGAATAGAATTTTGTTTTGTAAGTAACATTACCAGTCTGTCTACTCCAATTCCAATTCCTGCAGTGGGAGGCATTCCAAATTCCAAAGCACGTATAAAATCTTTATCAAGAAACATAGATTCATCTTTATTTTTTTCAGAAAATTTGATTTGTTCTCGAAAACGGGCCAGTTGGTCTATGGGATCATTAAGTTCTGAATAAGAATTAGCAATTTCTTGTCCATTAATAATAAGTTCAAAACGTTCTGACAAATTTTTTTTCCGTCTATGTCTTTTAGTTAAAGGACTCATTTCTAAAGGAAAATCGATAATAAATGTCGGATTGATGTAATGTTTTTCGCATTTTTCTTCAAAAATAGTTTCAATCAATTTTGCTTTACTCATTTTTGAGTTTTCCTCTATTTGCAATTTGTTGCAAACTTTTCTTAATTCATCCTCTTCCATCTCTTTCAGATCAAATCCAGTATGTTTTTTAATAGCGTCCAATATGGGGATTCTTGGAAATGATTTTTGAAAACTAATATTAATGTCTTTTTTTTTTTGCACTTTATTGGAAATACACTTGATCAATTCTTCTGTCAATTTCATCATCCAATAATAATCTTTATAAGCTACATAAAGTTCTAAAACAGTAAATTCAGGATTATGAATTTTATCCATTCCTTCATTTCTGAAATTTTTAGAAAATTCATAGACACCGTGAAATCCACCAATGATAAGTCTTTTTAAATACAGTTCATTAGCAATACGTAAATACAATGGAATTCCAAGTGAATTATGATAGGTTACAAAAGGACGAGCGACAGCTCCTCCAGGAATGGATTGTAAAGTAGGAGTATCCACTTCTATATATCCTTTTTTATCTAGAAAGTTTCTCATTTCCCGTATGATACAAGTTCTTTTAAAAAAAATTTCTTTAACCTGATCATTCACAATAAGATCGACATAACGCATACGATAACGTTGTTCCGGATTGGAAAAAGCATCATGTATTTTTTTCTTCTGATCCACTTTAACTTGTGGCAATGGACGCAAAGATTTAGATAGTAAAGTTAATTTCTGAACATGAATTGTCATTTCATCCATTTTTGTTTTAAATAAAAATCCTTTTACTCCAATAATATCTCCTATATCTAGAAGTTTTTTTAAAAAAATGTCGTAAGAATCCTCCTTACCCATTTTTTCTGAGTCAAAGTTATTTTTAGTAAAATAAATTTGTATCCGACCTGTATGATCTTTAATCTCTCCAAAAGAAGCTTTTCCTAAAATCCGTAAACGGATTAAGCGTCCTGCAATACTTATTGTTTCTTTTTCGACAAATTTTTTTTGTATACTAACAATAGTAGTTGTAATGCAATATTCTTCTGATGGATAAGGGTTGATCCCTAATAATTTGAGTCTCTCTAATTTTTTTCTACGTATAATTTGTTGTTCTGATAAATGAAGCATAGAAATATCCTTGAATTTTTCATGAAGAAAACCGCTTTTTACGAAAGGTACATTTGTTTTTTTTATTATATTAAATTTTTAAAAAATTTCAATCTAATAAAAAATAAAAAATTATGAAAAAAAAAATCCTATTCGAGGATTTAGGAAAAAAAGGATATCAAGAAACTTGGGATTATCAGAAAATTTTATTTGATGATCTCATACAAAAAAAAAAAAATAAATTTTCTAAAAAAAATATTCAAGGATATTTGCTATTTGTAGAACATCCTCATGTATATACTATAGGAAAAAATGGAAAACATAAACATTTATTAGTATCATCAGATTTTTTAAAAAAAATAAACGCATCATTTTATCAAACAGATAGAGGAGGAGATATCACTTACCATGGACCGGGACAGTTAGTAGGATATCCTATTTTAAATATGGATTTTTTTTTTACTGATATTCATAAATATCTACGTTTTTTAGAAGAAGTTATTATTCATTTTTTACTTAAAAATTATGGAATAAAAGGAGAAAGAGAAGAAGGAAAAACGGGAGTTTGGTTAAAAGAAAATGGAAAATCAAAAAAAATATGTGCAATAGGAATTAGAATAAGCCGTTGGGTTACAATGCATGGATTTGCTCTAAATGTGAACACCGATTTACGGTATTTTAATTACATCATTCCTTGTGGAATTGATAATCAAGAAGTGACTTCCTTAAAAAAGGAATTAAAAAAAAAGAATCCTCTTTCCCTTTCAGGGGTAAAACTTTTAGTAAAAAAATCTTTTCAAGAAATTTTTCATGTAGAATTTATTTAAACAAAAACAGATTGAGCAATCATAATCCCATCTTTCTCATCTATTTTTTTTAGAATAACATCTTGTAATGTATTTCTAAATGTTGAAATAAAAGAAATTTTTGTTCTAATATAATTTTCTGTATATCCATACAAATACTCGTTATTTGAATAATTATTTTCAAATAAAACAGTTTTTATTGTATGAATTTGTTTCTCACAAAAAGAACGGTATTTTTTTATTGAAAGAATCTTGAGTGTTTTATTTCGTTTTTTCTGTATTTTTTTAGAGATGTTTTCCTGTTGTATAAGAATGGATTTTGTATTGGGTCTCTGTGAATAAGTAAATATGTGTAAAGATGAAATATCTAGTTTTTTCAAAAAATGATAAGTCTCTAAAAAATGTTTGTGTGTTTCCCCAGGAAATCCAACAATAATATCTGCCCCAATATAAGCATCTGGTATTAAGTCGCGTATTTTTTTCACTTTTTCTTGATAAAGTTCCTTTCTATAACGTCTTTGCATTTTTCCCAATATCTCGTTACTTCCAGACTGTAAAGGAATATGAAAATGAGGTACGAAATGTTTACTTTTTGATAAAAATTCAATACACTCATTTTTTAACAAATTAGGTTCTATTGAAGACAAACGGATTCTTACCATTTCTTCTATTTGATCTATTTCCTGGATTAAATCAAAAAAGGTATATGTATGACGTTCATTCTTAGGAAATATTTTTTTTCCATAGTCCCCAATGTTGACTCCTGTTAACACGATTTCTTTGACTCCTTTTTTTAAAAGGAATCTGATATTTTTCAATATATTTTCTATACTCTCAGAACGAGAAGGCCCTCTAGACATAGGAATGACACAATAACTACACTTGTAATCACATCCATCCTGGATTTTCAAAAAAGAACGAGTTCTCCTATTATTAGGATTAGAAGAATTAGAAAAAGAATACGATGAGAAATAAGAACATGTTTTTTTTGAAAAAAAAATTTTTGCAGGAAAATTTTTTTTGGATAAATCGACTTGATTAAGATAATCTATTATATGGAATTTTTCTTCAGAACCTAACACGAGATCTACCCCACTTATATAAGAGATTTCTTTAGGATGAAGTTGGACATAACATCCTACTGCGATAATAAAAGCTTTTTCGTTTTTTCTCATAGCATAACGGACTATCCTCTTAAATTCAGTATCTGAATTCTTTGTTACACTACAACTATTTATTACATAAATATCTGCAAAACTTTTGAAAGAAACATGTTCATAATTGAAATTAGAAAATTTCCTTGCAATGGAAGAGGTTTCTGCGTAATTCAGTTTACAACCAATTGTATAAAATGCAATTTTTTTTTTAAAAAACATAAAATATCCGCAGATTAATAATCACTATTCGGATGAAAAATAATCTATAATTCCACTATGAGTAGCTTTTATAGCACGTTTTCCTTGGGTCCAATTTGCGGGACAAACTTCTCCTTCCTTTTCATAATACTGTAGTGCATCTATCATACGAATTGCTTCATTGACATTTCTACCTAAAGGAAAATCATTAATTAAAAGATGTCTTACAATTCCTTCTTGATCTATTAAAAACAATCCTCTATAAGCAATAAGTTCTCCCGTTGCTTTTACATTATTATTGCAGCAAATCCAATCTCCAGATAAAACTCCATAATTATGGGAAATGGTTTTATTGACATCAGAAACAATAGGATAAGTCACCCCAGATATCCCCCCTTTTTTTTTGGGAATTTGTAACCAAGTCCAATGAGATTGTTCCGTATCTGTAGAGATAGCAATAATTTGTACATTTCTTGATTCGAATTCCTTTATTTTTTCTTGAAATGCATATATTTCTGTAGGGCAAACAAAAGTAAAATCTTTAGGATAGAAGAAAAGTAAAACATATTTTTTACCCCTAAATTGTTCTAAAGTAAAATTATGTACAATATCTTTTCCATTTAATACAGCACTAGATGTAAAACTAGGCGCTTTTTTTGCAATTAATGTCTGATTCATTTTTCGCTATTTTGTATACACGAATTTACCAAAATTCTTTAAAAAGAAAAAAATAATAAGGCTCTTTTCTTTTCAGATATCTTGATCTTCATTTATGTATGTATGGTATGTATGGATGGTATGTATGGATGGATCATACATATCTATGTAATTTTTTATTAAGTTCATTTTTTAAATTTGTTAAATGCATTATTTTTTTTATTAAATTCTTCTTCTGATTCTTATGATTAGGATCATCGGCTTCTATATTTTGAAAACGCATAATTTCTTTTTGAATCGATTTCAATATCGATTGTAATTTATATCTCAATAACATTTCAGTGAGAGATTTTTCTATATTTTTATCTTCTGAAGTGACTTCAATCCCTTTTTTTTCCCATTCGGATAGAGAATAACAGAACTTTTTATATTGTTTAAAATTTTTCAATTTTCCTATTTGATTTTTTTTCTTGCAAATCTTATCAAATAATTTTTGATTAGAATACAAAGAAAAACGTAAATTTTCGCATTTAAAAGTATGCAATATTTTTTCAAGTACTGTAGTCGTTTCGTGTTCGCCTTTTTTTATTATTTGATCTCCATGATTAAAAATAAACTGAATCAACTTTTCTTCCAGAATAAGATTTTGATTTGAATCTGTGATTATTTTCTTGTTCTTCTTGTTCAAAAAAGAAGAATAAATAATACTCTTTCTTTTTTTTTTACTCTTTATTCGTTCTAATTCAGAAATTAGAACTTCCTGACGAAGTTCTAATACTCTGGAAGCTTCTTGTAAAAATAATTCCTTTTGAAGAATATTGGAAATTTTCAAAATACTATTCAAAATATTCACAACTAAAAATGATTTTCCAATTGGATCATTTTGGTGTAAAAGATCATATACTTTTTTTTTGAAAGAGATAAAATTATAACTATTTTTTTCTAAAAAATATTTCCATTGAGAATGAGAATGAGAAGAGGAATATTTTTTTGCTAGAGAATCTGGATCTTCTCCATTAGAAAAAAATAATATCCTAGGATTCATTTCTTGTTCCAGAAACATATTTATTCCTCTTAAAGAAGCTTGAATTCCAGATTTATCTCCATCATAAAATAAAACAATCGTTTTTGTAAATTTTTTGATCAAGAGAATTTGATCAATCGTAAGGGCTGTTCCAGAAGAGGAAACAACATTTTTGATTCCAGATTGATGTAAAGAAATAACATCTGTATATCCTTCTACTAAATAACAAAAATTTTCTTTTAAAATAGCAGTTTTGGCTTGGAATAATCCATATAAAATTTTGCTCTTTTGAAAGAGATTGCTTTCAGATGAATTTAAATATTTTATTCTAGGAGCACTACTACTAGTAGTAGAACAACTACTACTAATAATAGTTCTTCCACCAAATCCTATAACCATTCCTGATAAATCATGTATTGGAAATATTACACGATTACGAAAACAGTCAAAATAATTTTTCGATTTTTCCTTAAAAACAGTAATACCAGATTTTTTTAAATCACCTATTTTGAATCCTTTTTTTAAAGCTTTTTCTGTAAGAAAACTCCAAGAAGAAGGAGCATAACCTAATTCAAATTCATGAATTATTTTCATATTAAATCCTCTTTCTTTTATCAAATATCTCAATCCCTTTTCTTTTCCTTCTTTTGTGAACCATAGTTGTTTAATAAAAAAACGTTTTGCATAATCTTGTATTAGTTGTAAATTTTTTTCATAATACATTTTTTTTACACTCCTTCTATTATCATCTGTTTCATTTTTTTCATCTTCTTCATAAAGAATATCTATCTCATATTTTTTAGCTAAATAATGTAATGACTCTACATAAGTAAAATGTTCATGTTCCATAAGAAAGGTAATGATATTTCCTCCTTTTCCAGAACTAAAATCTTTCCATATTTTTTTTGTAGGAGAAACTATAAGAGAAGGCGTTTTTTCATCCGAAAATGGACTAAGACCTCTATAATTTATTCCACTTTTCTTTAAGGAAACAAAATCTCCTATAACTTCTTCTATACAAGAAATAGAAAATATTCTTTCTATAGTTTTTTTAGAAATCATGATGAGATTAATCAATTATTATTTATTTTCAAATGAGGATTTCATTTTATGAATAATTTTTTTTGGATTAGAATTAGAAAAAATGGTAGTTCCTGCTACCAATATATCTGCGCCATTTTTGAATAATAAAGAAGCGTTTTCTAAATTCACACCTCCATCTACTTCTATCAATGCAGAAGAATCTTTTTTTAAGATTAAATCTTTAGTATCTTTTAACTTTTGATAAGTTTGACTAATAAACTTTTGCCCGCTAAACCCAGGATTTACGCTCATTATCAAAACAAAATCTATATCTTTAATGATATCTTTCAAAAGAATAACTGGAGTATGTGGATTAACTGCTACTCCTACTTTCATTCCATATTTTTTAATAGAAAAAATAGTTCTATTTAAGTGAATACAAGCTTCGTAATGAATATGTAAATGATCCGCTCCACATTCTTTAAATTGTTCTATGTATAGTTCTGGGTGTAGTATCATTAAATGGACATCCATTGGTTTGGAGGCATATTTTTTTACATATTTTGTAAACAATGCTCCAAAAGAAATATTAGAAACAAAAGAAGAGTCCATAATATCAATATGAAACCAGTCCGATTCACTTTCATTTAACATTTCTATTTCTCTATATAAAAAAGCTAAATCTGCTGAAAGTAAAGATGGAGCTATAATTTTTTTCATCTTTTCATATTATATGAGAATTATGAAATAATATTTTCGCTAATTCCTGTATTAGAAAAACCTCCATCATGATATAGATTTTGCATCGTTACTTTTCTTGTAAAATCGGAAAAAAGTGTAACAATGTAGTTTGCACAATCTTGTGGAGAAGCGTTTCCTAAAGGAGATATTTTTTCAGAAAAAAGAAAAAACTGGTTGAACCCTTTAATTGACTTTGCTGCTTTTGTCATACTAGGAGATTGTGAAACAGTATTTACTCTTACCTTTTTTTTAACTCCCCAATGATATCCAAAATTTCTGGTAATACTTTCCAAATAAGCTTTATAATCTGACATGTCCCCATAATTTGGAAAAATTCTTTGAGAAGCTATGTATGTCAATGCTACAATAGATCCCCATTTATTCATGGCGTTTTTATTCCAAGCAACTTGCATGATTTTATGATAAGATACCGCAGAGATTTCCCATCCTTTTCTCAAGAATTCATAATTCAGAGAGGTATAATGGATTCCTTTTCTAATATTGATAGACATAGCAATAGAATGTAAGATAAAATCTATCCCACCACCAAAATGCTCCAATGTTTTATCAAAGAGAATATTAAGATCTATAACAGAAGTCGCATCAGACGGGATTATCATAGATTCTGTTTTGTCAGATAATTCATAAATTTTCCCCATTCTTAAGGAGGCAGGAGTATTTGTTAAGACAAAAGACGCTTTTTCCTCATAAGCACGTTCTGCTACTTTCCAAGCAATAGAATTTTCATCTAAAGCACCAAATATAATTCCTTTTTTTCCCTTCAATAGATTGTAAGACATACATACTTTTTTTTAATCACAGATTAAAAATCTCCTTTATAATAGGTAAATAGTCCAGTTTTTCCCATGTAAAAAGTTCTACTTCTTGTTCTTTTTTATTTCCTTTTATATCAGAAAAAGACTTCCAGACTTTTCTTGTTTTCTTTCCCATATGTCCATAAACAGCAGTTTCTTCATACATTGGATTACGTAATTTTAATCTTTTTTCTATAGCATAAGGTCGGAGATCAAAAATCTTTTTTATATTCACTACAATTTCTTCATCTAGAAAATTTCTATGGGATGTCCCATAAGTATTCACAAAAATTCCTATGGGTTCAGATATGCCCACGGCATAAGATATTTGTATCAATAATTCATCTGCAATTCCTGCAGCAACAAGATTCTTTGCGATATGTCTAGCGGCATAAGCTCCAGATCTATCCACTTTAGAAGAATCTTTTCCAGAAAAAGCCCCCCCTCCGTGTGACCCTCTTCCTCCATAAGTATCTACAATAATTTTCCTACCAGTGACACCGGTATCTCCATGAGGGCCTCCAATTACAAATTGACCAGTAGAATTTATGTAATATTTTGTTTGATCTGTGAACAATTTTTTGATTTGCTTAGATACGATATTTCTCTTTAACCTTGGAATCAAGATATTTCTAATATCGTGAATAATCCGTTCATGCATTTTTTCTTTTGTATCAAATTCATCATGTTGAGTTGAAATGACTATAGAGTGAATATGAATAGGAATATTTTTATCAGAATACTTTAAAGTAACTTGTGATTTTGCATCTGGACGTAAATAAGTCATTTTTTCTCCTTCATTTCGTATAGAGGAAAGTTCCCTTAATAGATCATGTGACATTTCTAATGTTAAAGGCATGTAATTTTTTGTTTCATTAACTGCATAACCAAAAATAATACCCTGATCTCCAGCTCCTTGATCGTATTTTTTAGAATTTTTAATTCCTTTGAATAGATCCATAGACTGTTCTTGAATAGAAGAAAGAACTCCACAAGAATCTGCATTGAATCTATATTCATTTTTAGTATACCCAATCTTTCTAAGTATCCCACGTGCAATTTTCTGTACATTCACCCAAATTTTAGAATTCACTTCTCCCGCCAATACAATTTGACCAGTAGTCACTAAAGTTTCTATAGCTACTTTCGCTTCTGGATCATATGCCAAAAAATGATCTAATATCGCGTCCGATATTTGATCAGAAATTTTATCAGGATGTCCCTCTGAAACAGATTCGCTAGTAAATAAATAAGACATTTTTCCCTTTTATGACTAGATTATGAAATCTATTGTTGTTTTCTTGAGTAGATCCTCTTCGACATTTACATTCTGTTTTGAATCTTAATGGATTCTTTATGCAACAGTTTGAAAACTCCTTTAAGGAGTTCCTCAGAAAGTCCTAAATTTTTTCCTAATTTTATAGATTTATTCATAATCTCTACCCATCTATTTGGTTGTAATATAGATACATCCGATCCCTTTTTTAAGGTTCCTAATTGCTTTGAAATTTTCATTCTTTCTGCTAAAAGAGCAATTATGTTTTCATCTAGTTCATCAATGAATATTCTTAAAGAATCTAAATTTTTTTGAATTTGATTGTTTTCAGATTTAGATTCCTTAGATTTAGAAGAATCTATCAATTGTTTTAATAATTCTAAAAGTTTTTCAGGAGTGATCTGTTGTTGAGAATCACTCCAAGCTTTATCAGGATTACAATGACATTCTATCATTAATCCATCATATTTAAAGTGATAAGCTATTTTTGAAATAGAAAAAATTCCTTCCTTATTTCCACAAATATGTGAAGGATCACATATTACAGGAATTCTAGGAAAAAAACTCCTAAATTTTGACAAAAGATTCCAATTTGGTTGATTCCTGTATTTAGATGCTTGATATGTATAAAAACCACGATGAATCACTCCTAATTTTCTAACTCCTTTTTTAAATAAACGTTCTAAAGCTCCTATCCATAATTCTATATCAGGATGTATAGGATTTTTCACTAAAATAACTTTATCCTTTTTTCCTTCTAGAGAATCCGCAATTTCTTGAACAATAAAAGGACTAGATGTGCTTCTCGCTCCTATCCAAAGAACATCTATATCAAAAGATAATGCAAGTTTAACATGTTCTGAATTAGCTATTTCAGTAGCTGTCATCAATCCCGTTTTTCTTTTTACATTCTTTAACCATTGAAGTCCTTTTTTTCCAACTCCTTCAAAATTATTCGGTTTTGTCCTAGGTTTCCAAATCCCTGCTCTAAATACTTGTACATATGCAGGATCCAATCTTTGAGCAGTTTCTATTACTTGCTCTTCACTTTCGGCACTACAAGGGCCGGAAATAGTGAAAGGGGAATTCCATTTTTCAATCCAGGATCTATCTATACTATTATTTAGAATCTCTTTTTCCATCATATAATTAATTTATACATATTTTTTATCTTTTATATCATTTGCATTTTTCAAAAATTGATCAATTTTATGAAATTTTTTATTTTTTAATAAATCACGAAATATTTCTAAGTGATTAATATAAATATCTATAGCTTGAATTAGATTCTTCCTATTAGAAATAAAAATAGGTAACCAAGTTTCAGGATTGCTTTTTGCTAAACGTGTGGTAGAAGCTAATCCACTTCCCATCATATTATTAAAAACTTTTTTTTCTTCTTCATTTTGAAATTGTTTTAAAACTGTCCGAGCCAAAGCAAAAGATACTACATGAGGTAAATGAGAAATGTAAGCAATATATAAATCATGTTCTTTAGATGTAATATAAATCATACGCATTTTCATGACAGAAAAAATTTTTTCTGAAATAGATATCGCATCTGGATCGCTCAATTCAGAATCACAAATAATACAATTTTTTTTATAAAAAAGATCTGAATGAGCTGAAATGGCGCCCGAATTTTCAATTCCTGCAATCGGATGTGTTGCTACAAAACGACTTCTTTTTGGGTGTGAAAAAACCCTATTACAAATATCATATTTAGTAGAACCAGTATCTAAAATTACTGTGTTATTTGTAATTTTGTTAAGAATATTTGGAAGGATTTTTTCTATCCCATCTACAGGAATAGATAAAATAATTACTGAAGATTGTAAAATAAGATCCTGTAAAGGAATAATTTCATCAACAATACCAAGTTGAACAGCATGGAGAGCATTTACCTGATTAGAATCAGTTCCTATAAATTTATCTCCGAAATTAGATTTTCGTAATCCTAAACTAATAGATCCTCCTATTAAACCTAATCCTATAATCCCAATATTCATGAAATAATTCTATTTTTTGCTTTTTTCAAAGTGTTTACTGAACAACACATAGAAAATCTTACATATCCTTTTCCATTATTTCCAAATACACTTCCCGGTGTAATAAATATGTGGTAACGATTCAGAATCTCATCAGAGAATTTACGATCATTTTGATCTAAACTGGTAATTTTTGCCCAAACGAAAATTCCGGAACTTTTCCTTCTATATTTTAAACATAAATGATCGCAGATTTCCCATATAATTTTTCTCCGCTTTGTATATTCTATATTAATATTTTCAAACCATTCTGAATTTTGATTCATAGCTTCTATCGCCCCAATCTGTATTGGATAATACATTCCCGAATCCATTTGGCTTTTTACTTTGATAATATTTTGAATAAATTCTTTTTTTCCGATTATCATTCCAACACGCCATCCTGCCATATTATAGCTTTTGCTTAAAGAATTTAATTCTAATGCAATATCTTTGGCTTCTTTCACATTAAAGATACTCAAAGGACATTTGTTTAATATGAAACTATAAGGGTTATCATGAACTAGTAAAATATGGTTTTTTTTCGCAAAGAAAACAATTTCTTCTAATTTCTCTAAAGAGATAGTTGCTCCAGTAGGCATATGAGGATAATTAATCCACATTATTTTGACATTGGAAAAATTTTTTTTATACAATAATTGAAGATCAGGACACCAATCTCCTTCTTCATGAAGATTATAATAAATAATTTCCGCTTCCAAAAGATTAGAGATTGAAGAATAAGTCGGATACCCTGGATCTGGGATTAAGACTTTACTTCCTTTATCCAAATAAGACATACTAACATGCATAATTCCTTCTTTAGACCCCATTAATGGTAAAACTTCATTCTCAGGATCAATATCCACTTGATATATTTTTTTGTACCAAATAGAAATCGCATGACGGAAATTTTCTATTCCAATATAACTTTGATAAGTATTAGCATATTCTAATTCTGACGCTACTTTCATTTTAGGAATAACATTACTTGGGGGAAGTAAATCTGGATTCCCAATCCCTAAATTAATGACTTGTATCCCTTTTTTTTCAAGATTATGAATTACTCTCATTTTTTCTGAAAAAAAGTATTCCGATATTTGATGCATTCTTTTTGCTACAACAATCATTTTTCACTTTAGGGTTTATTTAGGGAAATCCCATTTTTATATTCTCCCATAATAGAAAGTTTATGAAGACACGGAATTCTTTGTATACGTTCTTTCATTACTTCATAATCTTTTATACTGTTAAATATAACATCCACATAAAATGAATATTCCCAAGGTTTTTCTATTAGAGGAATAGATTGTATTTTCGTCATATTAATTCCAAGACTCGATATAAAACTCAAAATCTGAGATAAACTACCAGTTTTATGCAATATTTTAAATCTCAAAGAAGCTTTGTTAAAAGAATTTTCTTTTTTAGGAAAATTTTTAATAATAAAAAATCGAGTAAAATTACTCGTAATAGTTTGTATATTTCTAGAAATAATTTCTAACTCATACTCCTTAGCAGCATATTCTGATGCAATTGCGGCCAACCCTTTTTTTTTTCGTACAGAAATATATTTAGCCGCAGCAGCTGTATCAGAATATTCTGATATTTTTATGTTAGGATACGCATTTATAAACAATTCACACTGTAAAAGTGCCATAGGATGAGAATAAATTTCCTTAATATCCTCCATATTTTGTCCCGGAAAAACCATTAAATGGTGGTGTATAGGCATATATACTTCCCCCACTATTCTTAGATTATTATATTCAGATAAAAGACTGTAGTTCGTTACTATAGTTCCCGCTATAGTATTTTCTATAGCCATAACACCAATATCTACATTGGATTTTGCCACTGAACAAGCAAGTTCTCTAAAACTTGAACATTCTATTAATTTATAATTACATCCTTCAAAATATCTGATAACTGCTGCATGATGAAAACACCCTTTTATACCTTGTATAGCTATTTTTTTTTTCATGAAAGAGAATTAGCTTAGCAAAATCCAAAAAAGCGGAAATAAAAAAAACGAATATAAAAAATAATTTGATTATATGCAACTCATTTTTTTTTTTCAAAGTTCATTGAAAAAAAAACTTTTTCGAACTTTTTACTACTTTTAATAAACTAAATATGAACTTTAACGGGGTCTTAATAAGTAAAAGTAAGAATGTTTTTTTTTACTACTAATGAAAATGAAAGGATGGAGAAAAAAAAATAAATATCCTTCCCTTTCGGAAGTTTTCTCTTCCGTTTCTGTTCCTCAACAAAAAGGAATATGGGGAAAACTATTCGCTTTTACAGGCCCCGGTTTATTGATAGCTGTAGGCTATATGGATCCAGGAAATTGGGCTACAGATATTGCTGGAGGAGCTAAATTTGGATACCTGCTTTTATCCGTTATTTTTATATCTAATTTTTTTGCGATTATTTTACAACATTTAGCTCTAAAATTAGGCATTGTTTGTGAAAGAGATTTAGCACAAGCTTGTAGAGATCATTATCCCCCTTTTATTAGTTTTATATTGTGGATTTTATGTGAAGTAGCTATTTCTGCTTGTGATTTAGCAGAAATCATTGGCTCTGTACTTGCTTTAAAATTGCTGTTTGGAATTCCTATCACGTGGGGGGTATTAATTACAGCTATAGATGTTTTCCTCATTTTGTTTTTTCAATATAAAGGATTTCGATATATTGAAAGCGTAGTAGCAGCGTTAATTTTTACAATTTTAGTTTGTTTTAGTTTTGAAATTATTAGTTCTAAACCAGAAATATTTTCCATTTTAAGAGGAATTATTCCTAATCCTGAAATAATTAAAAATTCGCATTCTTTCTATATATCTATTGGAATACTAGGAGCTACAGTTATGCCTCACAATCTTTACCTGCATTCTAGTATCATCCAAACAAGAAACTATCCAAGAACTATTGAAGGAAAAAAAATGGCCATAAAATATGCAACCATAGATAGTACGTTATCTTTATTTCTGGCTTTTTTTATAAATGCCGCCATATTAATTGTATCTGCAGCAACTTTTCATAAATCTGGATATACAGAAGTTGCAGATATTATGGATGCTCACAAACTTTTAACTCCTATACTAGGATCTAGTTTCGCGGGAGTTTTTTTCTCTCTTGCTTTACTTGCATCTGGACAAAATTCCACACTCACTGGAACACTAGCTGGACAAATTGTAATGGAAGGATTTCTTAACATTAGATTAAAACCTTGGATAAGAAGATTAATCACGAGATTGATAGCAATTATTCCAGCTATGATAGCTTCTATTATTTATGGAGAAAAAGGGACTGCAGAATTATTAATCATTAGTCAAATAATTTTATCAATACAATTAAGTTTTGCGATTATCCCATTAGTTAATTTTACAGGAAATCCTGAAAAAATGGGATCATTTGTAAATGGTCCTTTTTTAAAAATTATAGCTTGGTTGATCGCTTGTATAGTGGTACTCCTAAATTTATTTCTATTATATAACACTATAACACTATGATCAATTAAACTGAAGATAAGACTTCAAAATCAAAATTTATCTCCTGTTTCCGATGTAACCGGATATTAGCTTGGTATTTTCCAATTGTTTTAATAACCTTATTTCCAGGAATTCTTATAAATTTTTTATCTATGTCAATTCCTTCTTTACTGAAAAATTTCATAAGATCTTGATTATTAATGGAACCAAAAAGTTTCCCTCCCTTACCAACCTTCGCTTTTATTTTGAGAGTTAATTTTTTTAATTTTTTTTCTATTTCTTTTGATTGCTCAATTAAGAAACTTTCTTTTTGAGAACGTTGTTTCAAGATTTCATGAATTTTTTTTACAGTCCCCGGTAAAGCTAAAACAGCGTATCCCTTAGGAATTAGATAATTTCTCGCATAACCAGGTTTCACATCTAATTCATCGTATTGAAACCCTAAATTTTCTACGTCTTTTTTCAATATTATTTTCATTTTTTTTTTTGATTTATCTCAAATCATCTGTAACAAAAGGCAAAAGACCAATTTGTCTACATCTTTTTATAGCGGAATTTAATTTATTTTGATTTTTTTGTAAAGTTCCCGTAATACGACGGGGTAAAATTTTACCTTGTGCATTAAGAAATTTGACTAAAAAGGCAGGATCCTTATAATCTATGTACTTAATATTTCTTTGTTCAAAAGAACAATATTTTTTTTCTATTTTTGTTTCTATTTTAAGAGGGGACAAGTATCTTAATTCGCTATCTCCTCCTTGTTTTTGTTTTGTTGTAGTAGTACTACTATTGTTTTGATTGATGTCCTCCATAATTTTTTTCCTTTTTTATTTTTTTTCTTCTTCTTTCTGCGTATTCTATTCCATACTTATTTAATTTTACAGTAAGAAAACGCAAAATCCGTTCATCTTGTCTTAATTTCAATTCTAAATCGGAAACTAAATCCGAGTTTAATAAGAACTCAAATAAATGATAACAACCACTTTGTTTTTTTTGAATAGGATAAGCTAGTTTTTTTAGTCCCCAATGTTCTTGAGAAACAATTTTTACATTTTTTTTGATTAGATAATTTTCATACTCTTTTGCTGTTTCTTTTGCTTTTTCATCAGACAAAATAGGAGTTATGATCATAATAGTTTCATAATGTTTTAGCATGAATTGTTGAATTTTTTATGAATATTAATTTTACCTTTTATTTTTTTCATCATGTTTTCTATCCGTTGTAGACTTTTCTTTTTCCCTATCATTTCCAAAATGATGAAAAGATCAGGCCCCTTTAATTCTCCTACTAAAGAGATTCTTAGTAATTGCATTATTTTCTGTCTTTCTCTTTTTTTTTTTATCTCTTTTTGAAACAATAATCTCAAATAAACGGATGTAAATTGATTTATATTTGAGAAAAACACTTTACAAAATTCTAATTGATAAATGGTTTCTTTATGACAAATTTTATTCAAAAAATTTTGATTATAAGAATTAGGAGAAATAAAAAAGTAAAAAGAATGTTCCCATATTTCATGAATAAAATGGATTCTATTTATTGTTATCTGAATCACTTTAGATAAATAATCTTCTTCACAAAAAAGAGACCGTCTTTTGAGTTCCTTGTAAAGGTAAGAAAGTATTTCTTCTTTCTTTTTATTCAAATATTGTTGATTAAACCAATTTGCTTTTCTTATGTTAAAAAAAACACCAGACTTATTGATTCTTTCTAAAGAAAAAAAGTTTATTAATTCTTTTAAGGAAAAAATTTCTTTTTTTCCTCCTGGGTTCCATCCTAACAAAGCTAACATATTCACGAAAGCTTCTGGAAAATAACCTAACTCTCTGTATCCTGGTATGATGTTTTTAGTTTCAGGATCCTTCCATTGTAAAGGAAATATAGGAAAATTTAAACCATCTATATTTCTTTTACTAATTTTTCCTTTCCCATCACTTCTTAAAATTAAAGGTAAATGTGCAAACTTAGGCGGAATCCAACCCAGTGCCCTATATAATAAGATGTGTAGGGACATTGAAGGAATCCATTCTTCTCCTCTAATTACATGAGTAATTCCCATAACATGATCGTCTATAGTATTAGCTAAATGATAAGTAGCTAATCCATTAGATTTAAACAATATTTTATCGTCTAAGTGATCTGTATTTACAATAATAGGCCCCCGTATCATATCATGCATTTTCAATTTTTCTCCAGGATTAATTTTAAATCGAATCACATATTCTAGACAAGAATTTAACTTCTTTAATAATTGTTTTTCTGTCATGTTCAATGAATTGTTCATCTGCATTCTTAGATCTGCATTATAAGAAAAAGTTAATCCACGATCATGAAATTCTTTTCTTTTTATATGAAGCTCCTGATCTGTTTCAAAAGCATAATAAGCATGTCCTTCTTCTAAAAGTTTTTTTAGATAAACACGGTAAATTTTTACACGTTTCGATTGATAATAAGGAATGTGATCTCCACCATATCCAACCCCTTCATCAGGTTCTATATGGCACCATTTTAATGTTTCTAAAATATACGATTCAGAATTAGGAACAAATCTTTTTCTATCAGTATCTTCTATTCTAAGAAGAAATGTCCCTCCATATTTCTTAGCAAAAAGATAATTATATAATGCAGTTCGGATCCCCCCTAAATGTAATGGTCCAGTAGGGCTAGGGGCAAAACGAACTCTTACAACATTTTTTTTCTTTTTCTTTGTTGAATTTTGTAACATAATCAATCATATTATTTATTTCCCAATGCAAAATTTTGAAAAAATGTTTTTGAGAATATCTTCATTTGTGATTTCTCCTGTAATTTCTCCCAAATGCCGTAAAGACTCTTTAATATGGATAGAGACTAAATCTTCTTCTGTTACTCTTTTTTGTATTAAAATTTTATGAGCTAATAAAACTTCTTGAAAGGATTTTTTTAAAGCTTCATAATGTCTGTTTTGTGTTACTATGATATTTTTTTCTTTTAATTTTTTTAAAAATAAATTACTTAAAGTATTGAGCATTTTTTTTATTCCTTGATGATTTTTTGCAGAAATTTCAAAAAAATAAGAAACTTTTGATTTTAAATTATAAAGATCTTTAAAACGGGAAAGATCCGATTTATTAGCAACTGCAAAAACTTTTTTCAAGGGATATTGATCGCGAATAATTTGAATTTCATTCAAAATTTTTTTTTGTTTTTTTTTCTCTTTGAGAGATGCTTCAAAAAGGTATAAAACTATTTGAGATTCTTGTATTTTTTCCATGGTTTTTCGAACCCCCATTTTTTCTATTGTATCTTCTGTTTCTCTTATTCCTGCAGTATCTACAAAATGAAAACGGATTCCATTCAAAATAATTTCACCTTCTATGCTATCTCTAGTAGTTCCTTCTATGTGGGATATAATAGAACGGTTCTCCTGAATGATGTGATTGAATAACGTGGATTTTCCTACATTTGTTTCTCCGACAATTACGACAAAAATTCCTTTTTTCACAGCATTTCCTAATGAAAAAGATTCCATTAAATCTTTGAATGTATCTTCTAATTCATTCAAAGATGAAATCAGTTCTTCTTTTCTTGTAAAAATTACATTTTCTTCAGAAAAATCCAATTGCAATTCTAGTAGAGAAGCAAAATCTAATAATTTTTTTTGCAATTTTTTAATGGTATCAGTTAATGTTCCTTTAATCTGTTGCAAAGATATTTCATGAGAGGCTTTATTCTCTGATAAAATCAATTCTGCTATCGCTTCAGCTTGTGATAAGGCTATTTTTTTATTTAAAAATGCACGAAATGTAAATTCTCCCCGACGAGCTAAACGCATTCCTTTTTTGAGAAGAAGTTGTAAAATCTGTTCTTGAATATAAGAAGATCCATGACAGGATATCTCTACCATATTTTCTCCTGTATAAGAAAAAGGGGATCTAAATAGAGATACTAAAACTTGATCCAGTAAATTTTTTTTTTCTCTAAGATATCCTAAGTGAATAGTATGTGTGGATTGATTTTTTAATTTTTTTCCAGATCGAATAGAAATAAAAATATTTTCAACAGTAGAAATAGAATTTTTTCCAGAAATACGAAAAACAGAGATAGCGCTGGATCCAGTAGGAGGAGTAGCTAAAGCAACAATGGTATCATCATCTAAAAACATAACAAAAAATAAGTTTTATAATTTATAATTTAGACGATTTTATTAAAACTGAATATGGGATATGAATATAGATAAATTTTATAATTTTTTTTGTAAAACTCTTCAAAAAGTATATACAGAAACAAGAGAATTAGAAGCAATCTTCTTTTTACTAACCACTCATTTTTTGAAGTGTGACCAGATAACTGTTCTCTTCAAATTAAGTCAAAAAGAAAAAATAAATTCTTTCATATACAAAAAACTGAAAAAAAAATTATGGGAATTAAAAAACAATAGACCCATTCAATATGTAATTGGAAAAACTTCCTTTTTTGGAATGGATTTCATAGTGAATGAAAAAGTATTCATTCCAAGACCAGAAACAGAAGAGTTAGTATCTTGGATTATACAAGATCACAAAGATCATAATATAACAACATATCCATACACAAAAAAAAATAGTGATCAAATTCAAATATTTGATATTGGAACAGGAAGCGGATGTATTAGTATTACTTTAAAAAAAAAACTCCCCCAAATACAGCATATTTATGCTGCAGATTTTTCTCATGAAATTCTTTCCATAGCAAGGAAAAATGCAACGTTTCATAACGTAAAAATTTTTTTTAAAAAAATTGATATATTGAAGAATTTAATTTCCATCCCAATAAAAAAATATCCTGTTAATATTATAGTGAGTAATCCTCCTTATATAAGACTCTCTGAAAAAAAATTACTACATCCCAATATTTTTCAATATGAACCTTTTCAAGCATTATTTGTTCCTGATGAGGATCCCTTAATTTTCTATAAAGAAATTCTTTTTTGGATAAAAGAAAAATTTACTGGAAAAGTATGTGTTTACTTTGAAATTAATCAATTTATTCATTTAGATATCATGAATTTTATGAAAAAAACAGGATTTAGAAATATAGAAATTCGAAAAGATATTCAAGGATTTTTCAGAATGATTCGCGCAATACAATACATCACAACATAACATGGATAATCAAAAAAAAAACATCAAAGAAAAAATACATAAACTCAGAAAAGAATTGTCAGAATATAATAAAAAATATTATCTGTTGGACACTTCTGATGTTTCAGATTACGATTTCGATAGAAAATTAAAAGAATTATCTCTTTTAGAAAAATCCCATCCAGAATTATATGATCCTACATCATCTCCTACAATAAAAATAGGAGGGGGAATTCATCCCTCCTATTCAATAAATTATCACAAATATAAAATGTACTCTCTTCAAAATACCTATTCTAAAAAAGAGTTAATAATTTGGAAAAAACGGATAGATCAATCTATTTCATTCACATCACTTGTATGTGAACTGAAATATGATGGGGTCTCTATCAATTTGATTTATAAAAACGGATGTTTAACCAATGCTTTGACTCGTGGAGACGGTGAAAAAGGAGAAAATGTAACAGAAAATGTACTGACAATTCAATCCATCCCCTTAAAATTAAAAGGAAATCACTATCCTAAGTATCTGGAAATACGGGGAGAAATTTTCCTTACAATAAAAAAATTTCTTGAAATAAATGCAGAACGTATAAAAAATGGAAAAACTCCATATGCGAATCCAAGAAATACGGCTAGTGGAACACTAAAAATTCATGATAGTAAAGAAGTATACAAACGAACTTTGTCCTGTATTGCTTATACAGTTATAGGAAAAAATTTGCCTTTTAATACACAATATCAATCTCTAAAATATCTCCAAAAATGGGGATTCGAAGCTACAAAAACTGCTCGACTTTGTAAAACAATGAAAGAAGTTTTCCATTTTATAAACTATTGGGAAACACGGAAAGAGAAGCTTCCATATCAGATTGATGGAATAGTTATTAAAGTTAATGAATACCAAAAACAATTCCTTTTAGGAAACACAAAAAAATATCCAATTTGGGCGATTGCCTATAAATTTAGACAAAAATTATCAGAAACAAAATTATCCAACCTCACTTTTCAAGTAGGTCGTACTGGAATTATTACTCCTGTTGCCCATGTTATTCCTATAGAAATTTCGGGAACAAATGTAAAAAGAGTTGCGCTTTATAATAATCGTTTTATACAAAAAATGGGAATTCATCATGGAGATTCACTTTTTCTAGAAAAAGGAGGAAATGTGATTCCAAAAGTCACTAAAATAAATGTAAAAAAGAGATTAGAAATCCCCTATCCAATCTCATTTTTAAAAAAATGTCCATCATGTAATAGTCCTTTAAAAAAAGAAAAGGAATTATTCTATTGTATTAATAGCAGAAACTGTCCTTCTCAAAAAATTGGGGTTATCCAACATTTTGTTAGTCAGCAAGGAATGAATATACAAGGAATTGGAAATGAAATGATTAAAAAACTATACAAAAAGGGATTTTTATGTAATATTTCCGATTTATATAGACTAAATAAAGAAAAAATTATTCAAATAAATGGAGTAAAAGAGAAATTAGCAAAAATACTACTAAATAATATACAAAAATCTAAATCAAATCCTTATCATAAAGTTCTCTATTCTTTAGGAATTCGTCATGTAGGTGAAGATATTTCTAAAAAATTAACAGAACATTTTTTGAATATAGACTCTTTAATATCTGCTGATATTAATCATTTAACGTCTATTTACGGAATAGGAAAGAAAATAGCAGAAAGTATAAAAACTTATTTTTCTATTCCGGAAAACAAAAATATGATTGAAACTCTTATAAAAGATGGATTACATTTTTCAAAATGTAATCCAAAAAAAGATTCTCCTCTTCAAGGAAAATATTTTGTTTTTACGGGAAAACTGTCTCAAATGACTCGAAATAGAGCTAAAAACATAATAGAATTTTTAGGTGGAAGAGTTTTTAATAGAGTGAATAATAAAACTCATTTTATAGTTGTTGGAAAGAATTTTGGTTCCAAACTAGAAAAATGCATCAAAAAAAAGAACATACAAATTTTAACTGAAGAAATTTTTATGGATCTGATTGAAAAAAAAATAAAAATTTTAGAGAAACATTAAGAATCATTTTGAACGAAAAATAGAACGGATTGATGGTTTTGTTTTTCATATAGAAAACAGTATATTTAATTTCTAGGTTAGTGGTGATTTTTATTAATATTTATTGATTGATCATCAAAGTAAGAGTAAGAAATCTATTTTTTTATGTTACTAAAAAATATATTTACAGAATCTGGATTCGAGTCTGAAGCAGAATTTATTCCTTTAATGAGTCAAGATGAAGAAGATCAGCTACTTAAAGATGACATTCCTGAACAATTATGCATTTTAACAGTAAGAAATATGGTTTTGTATTCTGGAATTGTTTTTCCAATTATAGCAGGAAAAAGTGGATCAATACAATTGTTACAAGATG
The DNA here is from genome assembly GCF_014251375.1 of Blattabacterium cuenoti. Taxonomy (NCBI): domain Bacteria; kingdom Pseudomonadati; phylum Bacteroidota; class Flavobacteriia; order Flavobacteriales; family Blattabacteriaceae; genus Blattabacterium; species Blattabacterium cuenoti. The sequence goes on from NZ_CP059187.1 coordinate 323,943, forward strand.
CTTATGGACTTGATAAAACAGTTGGAGTTTTAACACAAAAAAATTCTGGAATAGAAAATCTTAGTGAAAAAGATTTATATTCTATTGGAACAGTAGCCAAAATATTGAAATTATTAAAAATGCCTGATGGAAATACTACTGTTATTTTACAAGGAAAAAGAAGATTCAAAGTAAACCGTTTTATTCAAAACGATCCATATTTTAAAGCGGAAATTATAGCTTTAGAAGAGAATAAACCTTCTTGTAAAGATAAGGAATATTTAGCTTTGGTTGAATCCATCAAAGAAATTGCTATAAAAATCATTCAGGATAATCCAAATATTCCATCAGAAGCGAGTATTGCTATTCGTAATATAGAAAGTCCCTCTTTCTTAATCAATTTTGTAGCAGCTAATATGAATTTATCTACTAGAGACAAACAAAAGTTGTTAGAGTACGATGATTTAAAAAAAAGAGCAATGGAGACATTACGTTTTCTCAACGTAGAACATCAACAAATAAAACTAAAAAATGATATTCAGTCACGTGTTCGTAGTGACATGGATCAACAGCAAAGAGAATATTTTTTACATCAACAAATTAAAGCCATACAAGAAGAATTAGGAGATATTTCTTATGAAAAAGAGATTGATGAAATGCGAGCCAAAGCTTACAGAAAAAAATGGACTAAAGAAGCGAAGAGACAATTCGATAGAGAACTCTTGAAAATGCAAAGAACGAATCCTCAAATGCCTGAATATACGGTACAAAGAAATTATCTAGAATTGATGATAGATCTTCCTTGGAGAAAATATTCAAAAGATAGTTTTGATTTAGAATTTGCACAAAAAATATTAGATAGAGATCATTACGGGCTTGAAAAAATTAAAGAACGGATTCTAGAATATTTAGCCGTCTTGAAATTAAGAGGAGATATGCGTTCTCCTATTCTCTGTTTTTATGGTCCTCCTGGAGTTGGAAAAACTTCTTTAGGGAGATCTATAGCAACTGCACTAAAAAGAAAATATGTCCGTATTTCTTTAGGAGGATTACACGATGAATCTGAAATACGTGGACATAGAAGGACTTATATAGGGGCTATGCCAGGAAGACTTTTACAATCTATCCGAAAAGTGGGGACATCCAATCCCGTTTTTGTTATTGACGAAATTGATAAAATTGGAATAGGAGCCAATGGGGACCCATCCTCTGCCATGTTAGAAGTTTTAGATCCGGAACAAAATACTTCTTTTTATGATAACTTTTTGGAAATGGGATATGATTTATCAAAAGTATTGTTTATTGCTACAGCAAATTCCCTTTCAACCATACACCCAGCTCTTATAGATAGAATGGAGATTATAGAAATGAATGGATATATTGTGGAGGAAAAAACACAAATAGTAAAAAAACATATTATTCCTAAACAATTGAAAGAAAATGGATTAAAAAAGTCTGATTTAATTCTTGGTACTAAAGAAATTGAAAAAGTGATTGAGAGTTATACCAGAGAATCTGGATTAAGGACTCTAGAAAAACATATTGCTAAATTAGCACGTTATGTCGCTAAACATATCGCTATGGATAAAAAATATGTGAAACATTTAAGTCTAGAAAAGATAGAGGAAATACTTGGAATACCAAATGAGCCGGATCGTTATGAAGGAAATAATGTTACAGGTGTAGTAACGGGTTTAGCTTGGACTAATTTTGGAGGAGATATTTTATATATTGAATCCAGTTTATCGAAAGGAAAAGGAAATTTAAGTATTACTGGAAATTTAGGAGAAATCATGAAAGAATCTGCAACCATTGCTTTACAGTATATTAAATCTCATTATGAAGAATTTCATATAGATCCTAAAATGTTTGAAGAAAAAAATGTACATGTTCATGTTCCTGAAGGATCTGTTCCTAAAGATGGCCCCTCTGCAGGAATCACTATGTTAACTTCTCTAGTCTCAAGTTATACAAAAAGAAAGTTAAGACCTCATTTAGCTATGACTGGGGAAATCACATTAAGAGGAAAAGTTCTTCCTGTAGGAGGAATTAAAGAAAAAATTTTAGCTGCTAAACGAGCTAATATAAAAGAAATTATTCTTTCACAAGAAAATAAAAAAGATGTAGAGGAAATTAAACAAGATCACTTAAAAGGATTAACTTTTGATTATGTTAGAAATATGAATGATGTGATTCATTTAGCCCTGAAATAATTCATCATTTCATTTTCACTTTTAATTTGAGTGATTTGTGACTTATGTGTATGTATGTAGTAGTAATGAATTAGAAAATATGAGTTTACCAGTTCATAGAAAACAGTTGATTCAATTAGGTAAAAAATACGGAACTCCTCTTTATATATATGATTCTGGAAAGATCGAGAAACAATATATAAAAATGAGAAACGCTTTTCGTGGAGTGAAATGTTTAAGAATCAATTATGCTTGTAAAGCGAATACTAATCTGAATATTTTAAAATTTTTACATAAATTGGGTAGTGGATTAGATACAGTTTCTATTCAGGAAGTTGAACTAGGATTAAAAGCTGGGATTCCCGCAAAACATATTATATTTACTCCAAATTGTGTTTCTCTACAAGAAATAAAAAAAGCGGTTAATTTTGGAGTAAGAATCAACATAGATAATCTATCCATTTTAGAACAATTTGGGGATGATCATTCAGATTATCCTGTAGGAATAAGAATTAATCCACATATAATGGCAGGAGGAAATTCAAAGATATCAGTTGGACATGTAGATTCTAAATTCGGAATTTCTTACTATCAAATTCCTCATATGAAAAGAATATTGAAAAATACAGGTCTTAAAATAGAGGGATTTCATATGCATACAGGATCTGACATATACGATGTTGAATCCTTTTTACAAGGAGCAAGAGTATTATTTCAAATTGCTATAGATTTTCCATATCTTGATTATATTGATTTTGGAAGTGGATTTAAAGTTCCATATAAAAAAAATGATCTAAAAACTGATCTTACTTATTTAAGTTGTTCTATCACAGAAAAATTCAAAAATTTTTGTAAAAATTACGGAAGACCCATTACTTTGATTTTTGAACCAGGTAAATTTTTGGTGAGTGAATCTGGATATTTTTTAGTTAGTGTAAATGTGGTCAAACAGACCCCTTCTACAGTTTTTGCGGGAGTTGATTCAGGGTTTAATCATTTTCTTCGTCCTATGTTTTATGATGCTTATCACTGTATTGAAAATATTTCTAATCCTAATGGACGTTTTCGTTTTTACACAGTAGTTGGATATATTTGCGAATCAGATACTTTTGGATTTAATCGGAAAATATCTGAAATCCGGGAAGGAGATCTTTTATGTATAAAAAATGCAGGGGCTTACTGTTATTCTATGTCTTCTAATTATAATTCCCGTTATCGCCCTTCTGAAGTTATGATTTTTAAGGGAAAAGACTTTCTTATCAGGAGAAGAGAAACGATGCAAGATATTCTTAGAAATATCGTAGAAATACAAATATAAATATAGGAGAGATGGCAGAGTGGTTAATTGCGTCGGTCTTGAAAACCGTTGAGGTTGTTATTATTACCTCCGGGGGTTCGAATCCCTCTCTCTCCGCTAATTGGAATAAAATAAATTTTTATACGATCGAATTTCTTCATGAAAATTTTTACTTTCTTATGTTGATGAACAAACTCCAAATAAATAGGATCCACTTTTTTCACAGAAAATTGGAAACATAGTTGATCGTTTTTTCTTACTGGAATTTTAAAATGAAAATTTCCTTTTAAATATACTTTGTAAAGTTTTTTATCATTCTCATTATTGTAAATTTCTTTGAAAGAAAGATCATCAAAATCATTTATCAATAATAGATCCATTCCGTCTTTTTTAGATATTTTTTTCTCATCCTCATCAGTAGAATAATAATCATAATAGTTGTTGTTAGAAGAGTTATTATTATGATGAGGATGATTTTTTATACCACCACTTACAACAAACTGACCATCAAAAGGAGCTTTTATGATTTTTCTACTATTATTTTTTATTATTATTCCAGTAGTATTATTAGGAGGTGTCCATAAAAGAAAAAATGGATCTTTTTTCCTATTATAACATTGACTCAACATGTAATAATAAGTAGGATCTATTTTTACTTGTTCCCTCCTACTTTCTTTTGAAGAATTTTTTTCTAAAAAATCATTTTCATTGCATGAAAAACATAATAATAAAAAAAACAGAAAAAAAAATTTGCAATTCATTATATTATTTTTTTATTTTAAGTTTATGAAGTTGTCTTTCAACACTTTCATTTGTTATTTTATTAAATAACAATAGAGAATTTTCTTTTCCTAACAAATGTCCTGGGCACAAGATTTCTTCTACGTTTTCTATTTCGTTCCAAAAACAAGCTTCCAAACGAAGAATTTCTAACAATTTCTTTGAAGTGTTTGGAAGAAATGGCTCTGCTAATTGTGCAATCATTCCAACGATTTGCAAAGATACATAAAGAATAGTTTTTAATCGTTTAGATTGAGAATAATTCCAAGGTTCTTCTTGAGTTAAATATTTATTTCCAATTCGAGACAATTCCATAAAACAGATTAAAGCTTCACGAAATCTGTAGGTTTCAATCAAATAACTGAGACTTTCTGGAGTTTTTTTTATTTTATTTAAAATTTTTTTGTCATCAGTAGATAGAATTCCCGGATTTGGAATTCTTCCATTGTTATATTTTTGAATCAAAGTGATACTGCGATTAACGAAATTTCCTAATACAGATATCAATTCATTATTATTTTTTCTTTGAAAATCTTTCCAATTGAAATTATTATCTTTTTTATCAGGCATATTTGCTATAAGAATATAACGAAGAGAATCCTGTTGGTTGGGAAAATCTTTTAAATATTCATGGACCCATACGGCCCAATTTCTGGAAGTGGATATTTTCTCATTTTCTAAATGAAGAAATTCATTAGCATGTACTTGATATGGAAAGATATATCCACTATTATATGCTTTCAGCATAACTGGAAAAATGATACAATGAAACACAATATTATCTTTCCCTATAAACTGAATTAACTTAGTGTTCTTTCCTTTCCAATAAGGTTCCCAATCTATTTTTTTACGTTTTGCCCATTCTATGGTTGAGGAAATATATCCTATAGGGGCCTCAAACCATACATAGAGAACTTTTTTTTCTTTTTCTGATACTACTGATATGGGAACTCCCCAATTTAGATCTCTTGTTATAGCACGAGGTTGTAATCCTTGATCTAACCAAGATTTAGCTTGTCCATATACATTTATTTTCCAATTTTTGTGATTAGTTAAAATCCATTTTTCTAAAAAATTTTGATATTCATTTAATGGTAAATACCAATGTTTCGTTTTTTTCAAAACGGGATGACTTCCACTAATCGTAGATTTTACCCCTATTAATTCTTCAGGACATAACGAGGCTCCACAACTTTCGCATTGATCTCCGGAAGCTTTCTCATTTTTACAATGGGGACAGATTCCGGAGATATATCTATCCGGTAAAAATTGCTTAGCTTCGTTGTCATAATATTGTTCAGATACTTTTTCAAAAATTTTTTCTTTTTGACAAAGCTTTTTGAAAAAAGAAGTAGAAATTTCGTGATGAATATCTGTCGAAGTTCTAGAGTAGTTATCAAAATGTATTCCAAAATTAGTAAAACAATCTTTATTCATGGAATGATACTTATTAACTATTTTTTGAGGAGTTGTATTTTCTTTTTTAGCTTGTATCGTAATAGGTACGCCATGTTCATCCGATCCACATATAAAAATAACATCTTGATTCTTACGTCTTAGATAACGAACAAAAAGATCTGCAGGCAAATAAACACCTGCTAAATGCCCTATGTGAATAGGTCCATTTGCATATGGTAATGCAGCCGTAACTGTATATTTATATGATTTTTTCATATTACATATGATTTAAAATACTGCTATTTTTTTTATGATGAATAATAATAAAAAATTATTTTTAATAGATGCATATACGATTCTTTATCAAGGATATTATGCTTATATAAAGAATCCTCTTTTTACTTCTAAGGGATTAAATACCTCTCCTCTTATCAATTTTACTTCATTGTTAATGAAGATCTTGAATGAAGAAAAACCCTCTTATATGTCCATTATTTTTGACACAAGTCAAGAAACTTTTCGTAAACAAGAATACTGTCAATATAAAGCTCATAGAAAAGAAATCCCGAAAGCTATTTCTATTTCTATTCCTTATCTAATGAGAATTTTAAAATCTTTTCGAATTTCTTTTCTTCATGCTCAATATGGATACGAAGCAGATGATCTCATTGGAACTATAGCAAAGAAAGCAGAAAAGAAAGGATATAGTATTTATATCACTACTTTGGACAAAGATTTTTTCCAACTTGTCACAGAAAACATAAAAATTTACAGACCCCCTTTTAAAGGAAACCCAAAAAAAGTATTAGGAATTAAGGAGATTAATGAAAAATTTGGGATTCAATCTCCAGAACAAGTTATAGATTTATGGAGTATGATGGGAGATTCTTCCGATAATATCCCAGGATTGCCAGGAATAGGAGAAAAAAATGCAAGAAAATTTATTCAAAAGTATGGAAGTCTTGAGAAATTATTCAATTCTACTCATGATCTTAGTGGAAAAATAAAAAAAAATATTGAACTGAACAAAAAATTAGGTTTTTTATCCAAAAAATTAGTCACAATTGTGACTAATGTTCCCGTTGATTCTTTTCATGAGAAAAAACTTTTGGTTAAAAAACCAAACTGGAATTCCATAGAAAAAATATTTTCTGAACTTGAATTTAGAAAATTATTAAAAACCGCCTATCAATATTGTAAAAAAAAATAGAATTAGAGTAGTTGGACTCCTTTTCTATTTTTTTTACAATTCGAACTAATTAATTAATTGAATACTCATCTAATCTATTAGAAAAAAAATTATGTTTTTTCATATATCCCCAAACTTCTGGAAAAAGAAAAGGTTTCATATTTTTTCCTTTTTGAATAGAATTTCGAATAAAAGAAGAAGAGATTTCAATTATTGGAGCTTTCAAAAAACAGATTTTTTTATTTTTAAATTTAGAAAAGTATCCAATACGGGGATACACAAAAATATCATATTTATTTAAAATAATTTTATAATCTTTCCATTTTTTTATGGAAGAGAGAGCATCTCTTCCTAAAAGGAGATAAAATTTATGTTCAGGATATTTTTTATCTATCATATCAAGTGTATGAATGGTGTAAGAAGGATACAATCCAGATTCTATATCTAAAACACTCATTTTTTGATAGTCTGAAATGGCTAGATGAACCATTTTCATTCTATGTGAATAATCTAAAAGATTCGTTTTTTTTTTAAAGGGTTTTGTGGAGAAACCACAAACCAAACGGAATATATATCTAAAAATTCTACTATATGATTAGCGATCATAACATGCCCTAAATGAATGGGATTAAATGATCCAAAATAGAGGCCTATATTTTTTTTCATATTAATATTTATAATTAAAATAACTGAATACGATAATTCAACCCTAAAGAGATTGAATGATCATTTTTATTTTCTTTTTGAAGAATTTTATTTGTATCCAGATACAATACCTTTCCTCTTGTATATACCAAATACAACCTGATCTCATGATTATGGTTTATTATAATAGGATGTTTATATTCTATTCCTACAGAATAAGCATATGCTCTTTTAAATAACTGATCTTTTAATATCCAATGAGTTCCATCAATTCCTTCTTTAGATCGTCCCATCTCATATACTCCTTGCGTAAAAAAATTCCATCTTGGGGGAAAGTTGTAATGTAATTTGAGTAAATAAGTAGCATATGTAACAGGAGAAACTTTTTTAATAGGATTTCTATGAGTATTCCTACTTATTAAAGAATGAAAAATTGTTGTTAAATCTCCATTTCTTTCTATATCTTCATCACTGAATACGTAATCCATCTCTATAGAGAAAGGAGAAAAATCCAACTTACTTCCCAAAGATAATAACTTCCAAAATTTTTCTTTATGATTCTCTTGGAAAATAGAATAGGCCCATCTATTTTGTATTTTATGAGCACTCCAATTCCAATTCAATGAATATCCCATAGGATAACGGACAGGTCTTAGATTGATGATTGGTTGTTCATGTTCATATTGATTCTTATTCTTAATACTATTTAGAATTTGAAATAGAAATTCATGATTTTTTATTGGAGTATAAATAAAATTCATCCCAACAGGATTCTCTTTATTTTTCTCTGAAAAAATACTTACAAAAGTAACTGGTAGTTTTCCTATCAAAAAAGATAACTTTTCATTACATCTATATTTTAAATAAGCTAAATGAATATTCATAGTAGGAGTAGTAGTATCAGTTGGATTATCAATTTTATTATTATTGTATTCCAATTTTTTTTCTTTTTCAGGGTCCATTTTCTTCTTTAAAAAGAATCTTTGGGAAAAATGATAACTGATTTTTTCATTCGCCTTTCCTATCGTTTCTAATTTTAATTCATCTGTAGAAAAAAAGACTCCATCAAAAATATTTCTTTCCAGAACATCTTTTTCAAAAGGATTTTTTTCAATTCTAGAATTAACACTACTCGTAAAATCTATGTACATGTTATCACAGAAGTGACTCCTTGTTGTTTGGGGGAGTACATTTTCACTTTCACTGTGTAAAAAAGTATGATCGACTAACAAAAAAAAGAATCCAATAAAAATGAATTTCATATTTATATAAAAATTTTTATCTTAAATATTTAAATTTAAATTGATTGAATTTCAATTCAAAATCTTTTAAGATAAGAATGCCAAAAAATCTGAAAAATACAAAAAAAAATAAATATATTATTGAAACTATTTTTGGTTTTTTCTTACTGGGAAAGAGTATTTTTTTATTCTTAAGTTTTTTTTCTTTTCTTTTCCATTGGAAAAATGATCAAAGTCAAATCTATAACCTCTTTGATAAAGATATAGTGGCAGAAAATATATTAGGTAAAATAGGAGCAAAAATTTCTCACTTTTTTATACACTGTGGAATAGGAATTAGTGCATTTTTTCTTCCATTATTATTTTTTTTTTCAGGGTTAAGAATCCTTTTTGGATTCCAAGAACTCCTGTACAAATCCATAACCTATAAATTTTTTTTTTTCAGCATATGGCTTCCAATCACTTTTTATCTGATTGCACCTGATTATGGAATATTGAGTGGAGTTTTTGGTTTTGAGATAGGAAATTTTTTGATCAACTTATTTGGAAAAGTAGGGGTAGGAATTTTGGTCACTACAAGTATTCTTCTTTACAGTATCATCATATTTCGTATTTCTACTCCTGAATTAAAAAATGGAATACAACACACTTTCAACTTCAACGTAGTATCCACCATATTTTTTAATATAAAAAATTTTTTGATCAAGAAAAAAATAAAAAATGCTAAAATTCAAATTCACAATAGTAAATTTTTTTCTTTCAAAAAAAAAAAGAAAAAAAATGATATTCATGAAATCCTATCTTACAAAGACAAAAATGAATGTTCTTCATTGGAAAATAGAATTAGAATGGAGAATCAAAAAGATTTAGAAAATAATAAAAAAAAAATAGTTCAAGTATTAAACTATTACAAAATAGACGTCTGTAAAATAAAAACAACTATAGGGCCTACTATCACTTTATATGAAATTTTTCCTAAAGTTGGAGTTCGGATTTCAAAAATAAAAAACTTAGAAAATGAAATTGCTTTAAATTTATCCGCTTTAAGAATAAGAATTATAGCTCCTATTCCTGGAAAAGGTTCTATTGGAATAGAAGTTCCAAATAATAAGTGTTTTCCAATATATATGAAAAATATTCTTTTTTCGGAAGAGAGTTTCAAAAAAAGTCAGGATATGGAACTTCCCATTTCATTAGGAAAAACAGTTTACAATGAAGTTTTTATTATAGACTTAGCAAAAATGCCCCATTTGCTTATAGCAGGATCTACTGGACAAGGAAAATCTGTTGGATTAAATGCTATAATTATATTTTTGCTATATAAAAAAAATCCAGAAGAAATCAAATTTGTTTTGATTGATCCAAAAAAAGTAGAATTATCTATCTATAAAAAAATTTCCCAATCTTATTTCGCTATACTACCGAATTCATCCAATTTGGATCCGATCATTACAAACATACATGAAATAAAAAATGTATTAAATTCTTTATGTAAAGAGATGGATAAACGATATGCTATTTTGGAAAAAAAAATGGTTAGAAATATTCAAGAATACAATGAAAAACATGAAAAAAAATATCATTTACCTTATATCATACTAATTATTGATGAATTTGCAGATTTAAGTCTTTCTTTTAAAAAAAAAGAAATAGAAAAATATATTACCCGTTTAGCACAATTAGCCCGTGCTGTAGGGATTCATTTAATTCTCTCTACACAACGTCCCTCTGTCGATGTGATAACTGGATTAATAAAATCGAATTTTACAGCAAGAGTTGCATTTAGAGTAAGCTCTAAAATAGATTCTAGAACAATTTTAGATTGTACAGGAGCTGAACAATTGATTGGAAAAGGAGATCTTCTATTTTCTAATAGAAATGAATTAATCAGATTACAATGTCCTTTTATTGATATATATGAAATTCAAAAAATAGTTGATTTTTACGGAAAAAAAAATGTGAAAAAAAACGAATACTTTTTTTTACCAAAACCTGATTAATCTTTTAATTAATCTGAATAAGATTATTATATATTATTATGTATTTCAATTAGTTGTATTATTAAATATGGATAAATAAAAATGATAATAAAAAAGCTTGATGGATACATGATCCGTTTATTTATAGCTCCTTTTTTAGTTATTTTTTGTGCAGTATTTTTTGTATTTATTGTTCAATTTTTTTGGAGTAAAATTGATGAATTAACAGGAAAAAATATTAATATTTTCATAATACTAAAATTTGTATTTTACTTCGGAATTTCTATCATTCCGTTAATTACGCCTGTTTCTATATTGTTGACCTCTATCATGACTTATGGAAATATTTCAGAAAACCAAGAACTTACTGCTATAAAATCTTCTGGTATCTCCCTTTTTCGTGTAATGAAACCTATTTTTTGGATCACAGTCATGCTATCTATAGGATTATATTTTTTATCTGATTTTGCTATTCCAAAAGCAAAAAGAAAAGCCCAGGAATTAGGATATCAAATTTTAGTAGCTGATCCTTCTTTAAGATTAAAGGAAGGGGTTTTTGTTAACTTTTTTCCAGATTTATTCATAAAAATAGATAAAAAATCTGAAAAGAATAAAAATCACTTAGAGAATATATTTATTTTTTTTTATGGAAAGAATTTATTGATAAATACTATTTTTTCTCAAAAAGGAATTTTAATTCCAAATAAAAAGGATGGGTCTCTTAAAATAAAACTAATTAATGGAGTTTTTTATAGTGAAAGTCATAATAATGTAGATAAAAAAAATAAAACATCTCCTTATCCTTATCAAATAGTCACATTTGATACTTTAATTCAATCTTTCAAAGTCCCAAAAAAAGGGATAAAAAATTGGGATGATTCTGATTCTTATCAGACCATGTCCACAAAAAAATTGCTCAAAAAAATAGATCTTTTAAAAAAAGAAAAAAAAAAATTTGATTCCAAATTTCAGGAAAAAAATTATAATTTCCTTTTTGAAAGAAATTCAAATTCAAAAAAATATAGGAAAATGAGTGATCATTTATCCTTTTTAATAAATCAACTTCAACATCAGAAAAATATTCTGAAAGAAAAAGAAATTCATTTAGCTAAGTATCAACTAGAACTACAAAAAAAATTGACATTACCAGTTACATGCATTCTGATGTTTTTTACTGGAGCTCCTTTAGGAGCTCTAATCAGAAAAGGAGGAATGGGACTTCCAATTATAATGGCCCTAACTATATTCACCATTTATCATACTTTATTGACTATTAGTCAAAATCAAGTAGAAAAAGCTGAAATATGCCCATGGATAGGAGCATGGATTCCAAATTTTACTTTTTTGATTCCAGTAAGTATAGGGATTACTTACAAAACTGTAATGAATGATTTTTATATATAAATATAAATATAACAACAACGACTAACAAATAAAAAAATGGGGGTTTATTCTAATCTTGGGGATCTAAATTGTATTGAAGAAGCTTTGCAAGACATACAAGATGGAAAACTTATTATTGTGGTTGATGACAAAAATCGTGAAAATGAAGGAGATTTTATTGTCGCTGCAGAAAAAATAACACCTAAAATTGTAAATTTTTTAATCACTCATGGAAGAGGATTAGTTTGTGTTTCCTTAACAGAGGAAAGATGTGATCTATTAGAACTTCAGATGATGGTAAAAAATAATACAGACCCTAGAAAAACTGCTTTTACAGTCTCCGTAGATGTACGTGGAAATGGCGTTAGAACTGGAATATCCGTTTCAGATAGAGCAAAGACTATTCTTGCCCTAGTCAAAGAAAAAACACCAGAATCTTTCAATAAACCAGGTCACATTTTTCCTCTTCGTGCAAAAAAAGGAGGAGTCTTAGAAAGACCTGGACATACAGAAGCTGCGATTGATATAACTAGAATGGCTGGATGTGCCAGACCTGGTGGGGTATTGGTGGAAATTCTAAATAAAAATGGATCTATGGCACGTCTCCCCCAACTAATTCAAATTGCTAAAAAATTTCATATGAAAATTATTTCCATAGAAGATTTAATTGAATATAAAACTAGATCTAGATATAATTATTCTAAATAGAGATAGATGTATGGATGGGAATGAGTTTAAAAAAAATAGCGGTCTGGACGGGATTTGAACCCGCGACCCCATGCGTGACAGGCATGTATTCTAACCAGCTGAACTACCAGACCATAAGTTTTTTAACTATTTAAATTAAGGCATCTAATTTTTTTCTGATTTCCTCTTTGGAAGCGATTCCAATATGCATGTCTTTTTTTTCTCCGTTTTTAAAAAAAAACATGGTAGGAATACTACGTATTCCATATTTAGAAGAAATTTTTGGGTTATTATCTACATTTAACTTGACCACTAATGCTTTCGCATGATATTCAGTAAATATCTCTTCTAAGAGAACCGATAAAGTTCTACAGGGAGCGCACCATGGAGCCCAAAAATCTACCAAAATTGGTTTATCAGATGATTCAGAAACAATCTTTTCAAAATTTTCATCGTTGATTTCTTGTATCATATTTTTTCCATTTAAAACAAATTTACCTTTTTTGTTTTAAATTCAAAAGTGAAAATCTTTTAACAAACGAATGTAAATATCTATTCCATCTAGAATTTCTGAAATCAGAATGTATTCATTAGGAGTATGAGAACGGACACTGTCCCCCACACCCATTTTTATGGTAGGAAATGGCATAAGACTTTGATCAGAAAGAGTAGGAGATCCATAAGTTTTTATTCCTATGAATTTCGCTTTCAATACAATTGGATGCATTGGATTGATAAAAGACGAATTGGAATGATAAGAACGTGGTTTTACTCTGGAACGAATTTTTTTTTGTAATATTTCAATCAATTCCTCATTTTTATATAATTCATTGGTTCTCAGATCTATCACGAAAGAACAAGAATCAGGAATAACATTATGCTGAATCCCACCTTTTATTTGAGTGACAGTTAATGTTGGAAATCCTAGGAATTTAGATTTTCTATCAAACTGAAATTTTCTTAAAAATTCTATGTCTTTTGTAGCAATATAGATAGCATTAATTCCTGCTGTATCTCTTCTTGCAGAATGTCCTGTTTTTCCTTCAGCAACGCAATCTAATACCATTAATCCTTTTTCAGCTATAGCAACTTTCATATTTGTTGGTTCTCCTACTATTCCTAAATCTATAGATCCTAATTCAGGTAAAATAGATCTTACGCCTAGTGCCCCCGAAATTTCTTCTTCTGCAGTAATCGCAAGTACTAATCTATAAGGTAATAAAGAAAAGCTGCTTAAGTATATAAAAGTAGAAATTAATGAAACTACGGAAGCTCCTGCATCATTGCTACCTAATCCTATTATCAATTGATCTTCTTTTTTTTTTGCAGTAAAAGGATTCGTTTTCCAATTTTTACCAGGTTTTACTGTATCATGATGAGAATTTAATAAAATAGTACGTGGATTTTCTTTTTTAGAAAAATTCGTATTTTCTGTCCATATATTATTATATTTCCTTTTTATATGAAATCCATATCTAGAGAGATAGGATTCTATTAAAAGAGAGACCTTTTTTTCTTTTCTAGAAAAAGATGGAGTATTGATTAATCGTATGAGAAGCTGTATTGCTTCTTCCTTCAAAACTTTCAAATTCATTAGAGACATAAAATAGTCTTATTATTAACGTCGTTTAAATAATAAGGAAGACCTATACTGACCTTAGAAACTCCATTTTTTAATGCAAAAAAAGCATTTTCTAATTTTGGGATCATCCCATTTTTAATAGAATTATTTTTTTTTATTTTTTGAAATAAACGAAAGTCTATTTTTTGTAGATAAGATTCAGAATCATGTATATTTCGCAATACTCCTTTTTTTTCAAAACAAAAATGTAACTCTACTTTTACTCCTACAAAATTGGTCAAAGATATGGCTATGTACGCCGCTATGGTATCTGCATTTGTATTGAGAAGATATCCTTTACCATCATGAGTTATAGGACATAATACAGGAACTATATTCTTTTTAAGAATCCATTTTATTAAAGACGTATTAACACTACTTTTTCTGTTGAGATCTCCTACATATCCATAATCAATAATATTTGTTTTTGTTTTTTTACGAAAATACGACTTAACACAATTTCCATCAGCTCCACACAATCCCAGGGCATTACAATCATAAGACTGTAATTTTGCTACTATTTTTTTATTTATTAGACCTGCATAAGTCATAACTACTACATCAAGAATATTTTTGTCCGTAACTCTTCTTCCTTGTATTAATTTTGTAGAAATTCCCATTTGATCAGAAATAAGATTAGCTTTTTTTCCTCCTCCATGAATCAAAATTTTATTTCCTTTTAGTTGGCAAAATGCTTTCAAAGAAGAACTAAGTAATTCTTGATCATTAATTAAATTTCCTCCAATTTTTACTACATGAATTTTCATGTTCATGATAAAGATTGTAATATTTTCAAAAAAATTATTTGCGCAGCATAAATTCTATTTTCTGCTTGTCTCAAAACAATGGAATATTGACTATCTAAAACTGCATCTTCCACTACTATATTTCTCCTGATTGGTAAACAGTGCATAAATTTAGCTTGATTCGTTAATCTCATTTTTTTTTCCGTAATCATCCAATCAGAATCACGGCAAAGGACTTTTCCATAATCTATATAACTACTCCAATTTTTAGCATAGATGAAATCTGCATTTAAAAATGCTTCATTTTGATGATATGTAATATTAACTCCTTTAGAAAACTTTTCATATAAATCATATTTTTTTGGACAAGTAATGGTAAAATCTATTTCCTCTATTTGAGAAACCCACTGAGAAAAAGAATTTGCCACAGAATGTGGCAATGGTTTTATATGTGGAGCCCAACTTAACACTACTTTACATTTTTGTTTTGTTGAATAAGGTCTTAATTCTGCAATAGTCATAACATCCGCTAAAGACTGCAAAGGATGCAAAGTCGCACTTTCCATATTGACTACCGGAACTTGAGAATAAGTTAAGATTTTTTTAAAAAGGACCTCTTTGTAATCATAATTTCTGTCTAAAAGATTAGGAAAAGTTCTAATTGCAAGAATATCACAATATAGACTCATTACAGAAATTGCCTCTTTAAAATGTTCTTGAGTCTTTTCCATTACAACTCCATCACTCATTTCAATCTTCCATGAATCCTTATGAATGTCTAAAACCCAAGTATGACATCCTAAGTTAAAAGCTGCTTTTTGACAACTAATTCTTGTCCGTAAACTAGTATTGAAAAAAACCAATCCAATTGTTTTATTTTTTCCAATATCTTGAAATAGGAATGGATTTTTCTTCAAATGGATTGCTTCTTTAATGAGATCAGACACGTTATCTACATCTTCTACACTAAAAAAATTTTTCATCATTCTATTATATATATTCGTTCCAAGCAGTTATAAATAATTGATCCATTGATAGCTTACAAAAGGCTTGTATAAAAGCTTTTGCCAACCGCGCATTAGTTAGAAGAGGAATGTTAAAATCTACTGCAGAACGTCTTATAGTGTAATCATTATCCAACTCTGATTTACTTAAATTTTTTGGAATATTAATAATCAGATCCAATTTTCTACTTTTGATCAAGTCAATCACATTTGTATTTTTTTTTACATTTTTCCAATGTGCTAAAAATGAAGGTATTCCATTATCTAACAAAAAACTATTTGTTCCTTCTGTAGAAAATAATATATATCCTTTCTTATGTAAAAGTTTCACCATTTCTAACAAATCTAATTTCGATTCTATTGGACCTCCTGATATAAGAATATTTTTTTTTGGTATTGTATATCCAACAGAAAGCATAGCTTTTAAAAGCGCTTCATCAAAAGAGCGTCCTAAACATCCTACTTCTCCAGTGGAAGTCATATCTACTCCTAAAATGGGATCCGCATTTTGTAAACGGGAAAAAGAAAATTGAGAAGCTTTTATTCCTAAGAAATTCGTAGTAAAAAAATTAGGTTCTATTTTATTTTTCTTTTTTCCAAGTAGAACTTGAGTTGCTAGTTCTATCATGTTGAAATGAGAGACCTTAGATACAAAAGGAAAACTACGAGAAGCTCTCAAATTGCATTCAATTACTTTTATTTCATTTTTTTTTGATAAAAATTGAATATTAAAAGGTCCAGATATATTAAAATATTTTGCTATTTTTTTGGATATACGGATTATTTCCTTTAATGTAGATAAATATAGATTATGTGGAGGATAGACTAATGTTGCATCTCCTGAATGGACTCCCGCAAATTCTACATGTTCCGATATAGAATAATATAATATTTCTCCATTTTGAGAAACAGCATCTAATTCAATTTCTTTTGCATTACTAATAAATTCTGTAAAAATAAGAGGATGCTCAGGAGATACAGATTCTTTTTTATTTATGTAATTCTGAAGTTCTTCATGGTTAGAAATCACATTCATATCTGATCCTGAAAGAACATAAGAAGGTCTAATTAAAATAGGATATCCTACTTCCTCTACAAATTTAAAAATAGTATCTAAATTTGATAATTCTTTCCATTTAGGTTGCTCTATTCCTAAATCATCCATTGCATTAGAAAACTTATATCTATTCTCTACTTTCTCTATAGAAAGAGGAGATGTTCCTAAAATAGCCACTTGATTTTCATAAAGTTTTAGAACTAAATTATTAGGGATTTGACCCCCCATAGATACAATTGTTCCTTTTGGATTTTCTAACTCTATAATATCTAATACACGTTCTAAAGTTAATTCTTCAAAATATAAACGATCACAGACATCGAAATCAGTACTTACTGTTTCTGGATTATAATTAATCATTATTGATCTATAAGATTCTTTTTTAATAGCATTCAACGCATTCACACAACACCAATCAAATTCGACACTGCTTCCTATTCTATACACTCCAGATCCTAAAGTAATTACTGATTTTTCATCTTTTTCATAAATCACATCATGTTGAGTGGCATGGTAAGTTAAATATAAATAATTTGTATGTGCAGGATATTCAGAGGCTAAAGTATCAATTAGTCTAACATATGGAACTATATTTTTTTCCTTTCTATATTTTCTTATTTTTTTCTCTATATCAAAAATATTAGCATCCTTATTTTTATCCTTAAAAATACTAGCTATTTGCATATCTGAAAAACCTTCTTTTTTAGCTTTACGAAATAATTCATCAGGAATATATCTCCAATGATCATAAGAAGAAATCTTTTTTTTAGTTTGAAAAATATTATCAAGTTGATATAAAAACCATGGATCAATTTTTGTAAGATCATGAATTTTTTTTATGGAAATTCCTTTTTCCAAAGCTTCTTCTAGAAATACAACTCTTTGGTCAGTAGGGATTTTCAAAGCTACTTGAATGAAATGTGTTGTCTTTCCTAATCTTTTTTTTGTTGTATGATCATTTATGAATCCTTGCATTCCAATGTCTAACATGCGAATTCCTTTTTGGAAAGCTTCTTCAAATGAACCTCCAATAGCCATAACTTCTCCTACACTTTTCATACTGCTCCCAATTTTATTGGATACTCCATAAAATTTTTTTAGATCCCATCTTGGAATTTTACATACAATATAATCTAGTGCAGGTTCAAAAAAAGCAGAAGTCGTTTTAGTTACAGAATTTTTTAATTCATGCAATCCATATCCTATGGATAATTTTGCTGAAACAAATGCTAAGGGATACCCCGTTGCTTTAGAAGCAAGAGCACTAGAACGAGAAAGTCTTGCGTTGACTTCAATAACACGATAATCTTCTGATTTAGGATCTAATGCAAATTGCACATTACATTCTCCAACGATATCAAAATTTTTGGCTATATGAATAGCTAATTTTCTTAAATTATAATATTCAGAATTCGTTAAAGTTTGTGACGGAGCTACTACAATACTTTCTCCAGTATGAATTCCTATAGGATCGAAATTTTCCATATTGCATACTGAAATACAATTATCATATTTATCTCTAACTATTTCATATTCGATCTCTTTCCACCCTTCTAAATATTCTTCTACAACTACTTGAGGGGAATAAGAAAAAGCTTTACGTACTATTTTTTCTAAATCATGAATATTTGTTGCAACCCCACTTCCTAACCCACCAAGTGTATAAGCAGATCTTATTATAATAGGAAACCCAATTTTTAAAGAATAAGAAACGGCATGATCAATAGAATTGACTACGAAACTTTTTGTTGTTTTGAGATTAAGACTAGATAACCTTTTTTGAAAAAGACTTCTGTCTTCACTATGTATAATCGATTCAATAGGAGTACCTAAAACTTGAATCTTATATTTTTCTATGATTTTATCTTTAAAAAGCTGAATTCCACAATTCAATGCGGTTTGCCCTCCAAAAGACAGTAAAATTCCTTTTGGTTTTTCTTTCTCAATCACACTTTTTATAAAAAAAGATGTAAGAGGAAGAAAATAAACTTTATCAGCAACTTCTTTAGAAGTTTGAACAGTTGCAATATTTGGATTGATTAATATAGTATAAATCCCCTCCTCTTTAAGAGCTTTTAAAGCCTGTGTACCAGAATAATCGAACTCCCCAGCTTCCCCTATTTTTAATGCTCCTGATCCCAAAATCAGGACTGTCTCTATTTTATTCTTCATATTTAAGTCTAAGGAAGATTCTTTCTAATTTTTTTTGAATAATCTCTTCTTAATAAAAGAGAGAAAAAGATCGAACAAAAATTCTGTATCTTTAGGTCCGCTGGATGCTTCTGGATGAAACTGTACAGAAAAAAAAGGTTTTTTCTCATGAATGAGCCCTTCGCAAGTATTATCATTTAAATTTTTAAAGAATATTTTCCATTTTCCAGAAATATTTTTAGTATCCAAACCATATCCATGGTTTTGTGACGTTATAAAACTTTTTCCTGTTTCTAGTGATAAAACAGGTTGATTATGTCCTCTATGTGCATACGTTAGTTTATAGGTATCTCCTCCTGCTGCAATCCCCAAAAGTTGATTTCCTAAACAGATTCCAAATATAGGATGTTCTTTTCTCAGTGCCATACGAATATAAGATATAGGTTTTTCATAAATTTTTGGATTTCCGGGGCCATTAGAAAGAACGATTCCGTTATATTCTTCTTTTTCTTTTGTATAATCATAATCCCATGGAACTCTTATTATAGAGCAATTCCTTCGCAAAAGACAACGTAAAATATTATTTTTTAATCCAAAATCAACAAGTAATATTTTATATTTTCCATTTCCATATATGATTTTCTCATGTATCGAAACTTTTTCAGAAAGATTATCCTGATTCGGATCATAAAAAGGGATATCTTCTTTCTCTTTATCCATTAAAATTTTACCTAACATTGCCCCTCCTTTCTTTCTAAGTTTTTGTGCAATGAGTCTTGTATCTACTCCATACAATCCGGGAACTCCATTTTCTAGCAACCAATCCGATAGTGTACAAAACATATTCCAATGATACGGACGATTAGAATAATAGGAAATAATAAGTCCAGATACTTGAATTTTATCTGATTCAT
The DNA here is from genome assembly GCF_014251375.1 of Blattabacterium cuenoti. Lineage (NCBI taxonomy): Bacteria > Pseudomonadati > Bacteroidota > Flavobacteriia > Flavobacteriales > Blattabacteriaceae > Blattabacterium > Blattabacterium cuenoti. Next base: position 344,206 of record NZ_CP059187.1, read on the forward strand.
AAAATTCATGAATTGATTCCTTATTAAAAGAAAATGGAATTCCATAATTTCCTATAATGGGATAAGTATAAGTCAAAATTTGACCTTTGTAAGAAGGATCTGTCAAACTCTCCGTGTACCCCGTCATAGCTGTATTAAATACAACTTCTCCAGAAGAAGAAACGGGGGCTCCAAAATGATAAGCTTCATACTTTGTTCCATCTTCCAGAATCAACTTTGCCGTTCTTCTTTTTGTTATATTCTTTTTCATTTTTTTTTTTCTAGATATGATAAAGCATTCCTCAGCTTTGTAAGGAATAATTTGATGTGGGTTACGTTAATACTCAATGGAGGAAGTAATCTTAAAACACATGAATGATTAGAGATTCCAACAAATACTTTTTCTTTGTAAATTAAAACATTTTTCAATTCATGAATAGGAAAATCAAATTCTAAACCTAACATTAGTCCTCTCCCTCTTATTTTTTTTATTTTAGGAATCATACGTAATCCTTGCAATAGAATTTTTCCCATTTTTCTTGCATTTTCAATTAAATTTTCTTTTAGAATAATTTCTAATACAGCAATTCCAGCAGTACAAGCTAAATGGGTCCCCCCAAATGTAGTTCCTAACATTCCGTGATATGGTTTAAATTTAGGATGAATAAGAACACCCCCCATGGGAAATCCATTTCCCATTCCTTTAGCAATAGTAATTAAATCTGGTTTTATAAGAGGATATAATTGATGAGAAAAAAAGGATCCAGTTCGTCCATAACCACTTTGAATCTCATCTACAATAAAAACTGTATTGTACTTTTTACAGAGTGCCCCAACTTGACAAAAAAAATCAGCCCCCGGATCTCTGATTCCCGAAACACCTTGTATTCCTTCCGTAATTAAAGCACAAATGTCTCCATGTTTTAATTTTTTTTCTAAAATTCCAATCTCCTTATAATCTAAAAATATAGTTTCATGTTGAGCATCAAAAGGAGATACTAACTTGTAGTTATCCGTTACGGAGACACTTCCGCTTGTCCTTCCATGAAAAGAACCTTTAAAAGCAATAACCTTTTTTTTACCTGTATGAAAAGAGGCTATTTTCAATGCGTTTTCATTAGATTCAGTTCCAGAATTACAAAGAAATAAAGAATAATTTTCATATCCTGAAACACACCCAAGTAAATGAGCTAATTTTTTTTTTTTATAAATAAAAACACTATTCGAATAATAAGGAATTTTATGAATTTGTTCTATTAAGGATTTTACATAATATGGATGCGAATGACCAATAGAAATTACGGCATGCCCTCCATAAAAATCTAAATACATATGTCCTTGTTTATCAAAAATATATACTCCTTTACTTTTGGTTAATTCTATGTTTAGAATAGGGTATACGTCAAATAGTTCCATTTTCACTTTTTTTTGATTAAAAACGAACGGATTTTAATCTCAACCCACAAGTTTCATCTAAATTAAATAAAAGGTTCATATTCTGTACGGCTTGACCGGAAGCCCCTTTTATAAGATTATCTATAATGCTTATAACTATCAGTTGATCCTTCTCTTTTAGAAGATACAAAATACATTTATTGGTATTTACTACTTGTTTTATATCTATGTTAATATCAGAGACTTCAACAAATGGATGCCTCTTATAATATTCCTTATAAATTTCTCTATTCTTCTCCAAAGAAAAACTAGAATAAGTATATAAAGTTGCTATAATTCCTCTTGAAAAATTTCCTCTATAAGGAATCAAATAAATCTCAGAAGAAAAGTTATTTTGTACTTTATGAATAACCTGTTTGATTTCTTGTATGTGTTGATGTTGAAAAATTTTATAAGTAGAAATGTTGTTAGTTCTCCAACTAAATTGATTCGTTTCACTTATTTTTTTTCCGGATCCTGTAGATCCAGTTATAGCACTAATATGAATCTGTTTTTTTAGTAGATTGTTTTGAGCTAAAGGTAAAATGGATAAAAGAACAGCTGTCGCAAAACATCCTGGATTGGCGATATTATAAGATTTTTTTATGACATCTTTCTGTAATTCTGGTAATCCATATATAAAATTTCTCCCTTCAAAAACAGATTGATTGAGAATTCTAAAATCTTGACTAAGATCAATAACTTTTACATGATCAGATATTTTTTTTAATTCTTTTCTAGATTGTCCATGTCCTGAACAAAGAAACACTATATCTATTTCTTTGTTTAAAGATCTAGTAAATTTCATATTTATTTCACCTAGTAGATCTTGATGAATACAATGAATCCATTTTCCTGGATTACTTTTGCTGACCACACTATTAATTCTTGCTTTCGGATGATGAATTATCAATCTGATTAATTCTCCAGCAGTATATCCAGTTCCTCCTATAATCCCTATTTCAATCATTCTTTTTTACCTTCTTTTTTATTTAAATTATGATACATTTTCATTTGATTGCTCAATATTTTTGTAAATCCTTTAACATCTTCTGCAGTCCAAGCATAATTCATTTCTCCATATTGAGCCATATTAGATTCCATTAAATCAAATTCAGATTGAATCCCAACTAAATGAAATCTATAAGGATATAAAATTATATGGACAGTTCCAGTTAGCCTTTTTTGGGAGCTACTTAAAAACATTTCTATATCACGCATGACAGGATCTAAATATTGAGCTTCATGAAGTAACATTCCATACCAATTAGATAACTGTTCTTTCCAATAAAGTTGCCATTTTGTAAGAATATGTTTTTCTAACAAATGATGAGCTTTAATAATGATAATAGCAGCTGAAGCTTCAAACGCAACTCTTCCTTTAATTCCTAAAATAGTATCTCCTATGTGAATTCCTCTTCCTATTGCAAATTCTGAGGCAATTTTTTCAAGTTTTATTATATTTTTTATCGCCTTTCCCTTTTCTCTGTTAATACTTACTAATTCTCCTTTTTCAAATTCTAATTCTAGAGTTTCACTCTTTTTTTTTTTTAACTTTGTTGGATAGGATTCTTCCGGAAAATCGTGATAAGAGGTGAGTGTTTCCTTTCCCCCTATGCTAGTCCCCCAAATTCCTTTGTTAATGGAATATTTCGCTTTATCCCAGCAAATGGAGATACCTCTGTTTCGCAAATATTCAATTTCTTCTTTTCTAGAAATTTTCAGATCTCTTATAGGGGATAAAGTAATTTTTTCAGGACAAATGATTTGAAAAGCTATATCAAATCTAATTTGATCGTTACCTGCTCCAGTACTACCATGAGCGATTGCTTTAGCATTAATAAAAGTTGCATATTGTGCAATTTGAATAGCCTGAAAAATTCTTTCAGAACTAACTGAAAGTGGATATGTATTGTTTTTAAGAATGTTTCCAAATATAAGATATTTTATACAATTTTGATAATATTCTTCTATAGCGTTAATAGTTCTATGTGATTTTGCTCCAATATTAAAAGCTCTTTCTTCAATTTCTTTTAATTCCTCTTCTTTAAATCCTCCTGTATTTATAATCACAGTATGGACTTCGTATCCTTCTTCCTGGATCAGATATTTTAAACAGTAGGAAGTATCTAATCCACCACTATAGGCTAAAACTATTTTATCTCCATGAATTAAATTTTTTTCGTTATTTTTATTCTTGTTAGGTTTATTTATCTTGTCACATATGTTGTATAAAAGTCCTGTACAGAGACACATTTTTCTTTTATTTCTGTTTAATATGTCAAAGTTTGAACAACTTTGACAACCTTTCCAAAACTCTTCTGATTGAGGTAGTTCACTAAAAGAAACTGGCTTAAAACCCAATTCTGTATTCATTTTTATAACGGAATTACTTGTTGTAATACTAAAAATTTTAGAATTTGGAAATTTTTTTCTGGAAAGTTTAAAGATTTCAATTTTTATGATTCTTGCTAATCCTTTTTTTCTGAACTCAGGAAAAACAATCAACCCGGAATTGACAACAAATTCTTCATTTTGAAAAACTTCAAGATAACTAAATCCTGCTATTTCTCCATTACAAAAGGCAATCACAGCATTTCCATTAATCATTATTGATTTAATATATTCCGGATCTTTTTTAGAAATTCCAGTTCCTCTACTTTTTGCTGATTCCTCTATTTTCTTGCAAATCAAGAAAGCATATTTTGTATCCTCATCATGAGATACTCTAACTTTTATTTTCATTTTGTAAAAACCCAAAAACACTAAGAAAAAATAAACGAGTTTTTTGTTGTAGTTTTTAGTACTAATTATTCAATTCAGTAGTAAAAAATAATCTTCTCTATTCTTTACTGATTAACTTTAACTACTACTAATCACTACTATTCGCAAGGTACAAATTTAATAAAACAAAGTATTTTTTAGTATTTATTGTCTATTACAAGTTTTAATTAAAAAAAAATCCAATCCCTTTATTTTTTCTAATTCTTTTAAAAAACTTGAAGTTATATTAACTCCATACTTTTTAGATTCAAAATTTAAATAAATTTTATTCTCTCTATCATAAAGTAGAATATGAAGTATTTTGTTCCCTTTTCGTTGAGAAAAAAGCCTTTCTATTTCATGAATGATCATGCTATCAAGGTCATTAATATTAATTTTTACTATCAATTTATGAGTCAGTTTTTTGAGTACATCTTGTAAACTTTCTATGTGCAAAACATGAATTCTATTTTCTTTAGATTTATATTTTTCTACTCTATATTTTTCTATATAGATAGATAAATACAACAAGCTATTGTTAAATAAAAGGTGTTCATATTTTAAATACTCTTTTCCAGAAAGACGGAATTCTTTAGAAGAATGATAATCTTCTAACAATAAGATTCCATATTTTATTCCACTTTTTATATATGTTTTTTTTTCTATTTTAGATAGAATTCCACATATGTGTATATTTTTTCCTATGAGTTTGGATTCATTTTTATTAAATTGATCTAAAGAAAGATTAGTAAAATATTTTCTCTCATAATAAAAAGCATCCAGAGGATGTGAAGTGGCATAAACCCCTAATACTTCTTTTTCTTTGGATAATTTATGAATCTGACTCCATGTGTTTCCTTCTCTGAAAATTGGTTTTTCTATTTCAATTTTTTTAAGATTAAGAAGAGAAGTTTTATTCTCTTTTTTTATTTTTTGATATTTTGATCCGAATCGAATAATTTTCTCTATAGTTCTGAACTGATTTTCATCATCTAAATGAAAATATTGTTCTCTCTCAACATGAAATCCATCTAATGATCCTGATAAAATTAAACTTTCCAAAGTTTTTTTATTCACTATACGTAAATTGATTCTTTTTACTAAATCAAATATAGAAGTATATGGTCCATTTGTTTCTCTTTCACTAAGAATTGTTTTAACAGCATTTTCTCCAACTCCTTTTATTCCTCTCATTCCGAATCTAATATGTCTGATATTATTATGATCTTTTGTTACTTGAAAAAAGGAATCGCTTTCATTTATATCTGGTCCAATAATAGATATTCCCATTCTTTTACACTCTTTTATGAAATATGTTAGTTGTTTAATATTTTGCATATTATTACTTAGAACAGAAGCCATATATTCATATGGAAAATGTGTTTTCAGGTAAGCAGTTTGAAATGCGATATAAGCATAACATGTAGCATGAGATTTATTAAATGCATAGAAAGAAAAAGATTCCCAATCTTGCCATATTTTTTCCAAAATATTTTTCGGATATCCTTTTTTCATTGCCTGAAAAAGGAACTGATTCTTCATTTTATTTAGAACATTTTTTTGTTTTTTTCCCATAGCTTTTCTAAGTAAATCTGCATCCCCTTTGCTAAATACAGCTATTTTTTGCGATATCAACATAACCTGTTCTTGATATATTGTTATCCCATAAGTTTCTTTTAAAAATTCTTCCATTTCTGGTAAATCATAGGTGATTGCTTCTTTTCCATGTTTTCTAGATATGAAATTAGGAATATATTGTAATGGGCCCGGTCTATACAATGCCATCATTGCAATTAAATCATCAAATTTATCAGGTTTAAGAAGACGTAAATATTTCTGCATTCCTGGAGATTCGTATTGAAAAACGGCTATGGTTTCTCCTTTCTGGAAAAGAGAATAAGTTTTTTTATCTTCTAGAGGAAATGAAAAATCTGTGAGATTCACACGTTTCTTTATAAGATTTAAAGCATCTTTAATAATAGTAAGGGTTTTTAATCCTAGAAAATCCATTTTTAACAGGCCCGCATGTTCGACTACATTATTATCAAATTGTGTAACTAATAAATCAGATTCTTTAGAAACAGAAACTGGAACATATTCTTTAATATCAGAGGGGCTTATAATTATTCCACAAGCATGTATTCCAGTACTTCTTATAGATCCCTCTAAAATTTTTGCTTGTTTTAGAATTCTCCCTTCCAAGGTTTCTTTCTTCTCTGCAATTTTTCTAAGTCTTTTAACATTATTCCTTTCATCTTTGTTGATTCCTTCTATTTTAGAATTTTTTGATAAAATTTCTTTCAAAGAAAGTAAACTAGGAACCATTTTTGCGATACGATCTGTTTCTTTTAAGGATAGATTAAATACACGTGCCGTGTCTCTAATGGCAGATTTCGCCCCCATAGTGGAATAGGTAATAATTTGCGCAACTTGATGTTTCCCATATTTATCTACAACCCATTTAATAATTTTTTCCCGTCCACGATCATCAAAATCAATATCAATATCTGGAAGAGAAATCCTATCTGGATTTAAAAATCGTTCAAAAAGAAGGTTATATTTGATGGGATCTATATCTGTTATTCCTATACAATAAGCTACAACAGATCCAGCAACAGAACCTCTTCCCGGACCTATTGAAATATCCATTTTTCTAGCTTGAGAAATAAAATTGTGTACAATCAGAAAATAACCAGGATATCCAATTTTTTCAATTGTTTTTAATTCAAAATGAATTCTTTCTTTAATTTCTTTTGTCAAATGGGGGTAACGTTTTTTAGCTCCTTCATAAGTAAGATTTCTTAGAAAATAATTCTCTCCTATATTGTTATTTTTTATTTCAACTTTCTGATCCAGAGTCTTTCGAAAAGATTCTGGAATTTGAAATTTGGGAAGCAATATTTTATGAGAAAGATGATAAGTTTCAATTTTGTTAATTAATTCGTCTAAAAAATCAAAAGCTTCTGGAAGATCAGAAAAAATTTCTTTCATATCTTCTTGACTTTTAAAATAAAATTCTTGATTTGGAAATCCAAATCTGTAACCTCTTCCAGTCCCTATAGGAGTTGATTGTTTTTCTCCATTTTTTACGCAAAGTAAAATATCATGCGCATGAGCCTCTTTTTTATTTAAGTAAAAAGTATTGTTTTGGACAATATATTTTACATGATATTTCTCTGAAAACTGAAGTAAAATCTTATTGACATAATCTTCTTCTTCTAATCCATGACGGAATAGTTCTATATAGAAATCTTCTTTGAAAAGTTCTTTCCACCAAAGAAAAACTTTTTCTGCTTTTCTTTTTCCTTGATTTAATATGGTTTGTGGAATTTCTGCATTTAGATCTCCAGTAAGAGCTATTAAGTTTTTCTTGTATTTTTCAATTAAATTCTTTCCCACTCTAGGAATTCCAGAATAAAATCCTTCTGTAAAGCCAAGAGAACAAATTTTTGATAAATTGTGATATCCATCTTTGTTCTTAGATAAAAGGACTTGTTTATATCGTTTGTCTGGTTGTTCTTTAGTGAATTTATTTTGTAAATAAAATTCTGATATAAAAACTTCACATCCAATAATTCCCTTAATGGATTTTGGAAAATATTTTTTATTTGCGGAATGAATGGCGTTTAAAAAATGAAAAGCCCCCATCAGATTTCCATAATCTGTTATTCCTACAGCAGGCATCTCAAAATAGATTGATTTTTCAATCAAAGATTGAATCTCTATGGTTGAGGAAAGTATGGAAAAAGAAGTGTGATTATGAATATGAGAATATCTTTTTTTTTTTATTTTATCCAAATTTTTATAAGAAATATCTTCTGATTCTTCTGTATAAAGAGTATTTTTGTAATTATAAGAAGGGGAAGGTTTTTCAAAGAAAACCATAGAGGAAGAAATAGGGTTCTGAAACTGCTCTCTGAATTGGATTAGAGTATTTTTGTCTATTCCTAAATCATGAGACGATATAATTCCAATTCTGATAAGTTCTAAAAAACAACGAGCTGTTGCTTTTACATCATTTGATGCATTATGCAAATTAGAAAAGTAGATTCCGAATAATTTGTAATATAATTCGTTTAATGTGGGCCATTTAAATCTTTTTTTGCTGATTCCAGGTAGTTTACAATAAGAAATTGATATTTCTTTAGTATCTATAAGTTTTTTTTCTTTGAAAGAAATTTCTTTTTTTTTACGAAAAAACTCACATGCAATAACTTTAACATCAAAATCTAAATTATGTCCAATTAGACATTTGGATTTTTCGAAAGATTTTTTAAATTCTTTGAGAACATAATTTAAATTTTTTCCACATTTTTCTGCTTTTTCATTAGTAATTCCATGAACTTTAAAAGAATTGAAAGGAATGTCATAATGTTCTGGTTGGATAATAAAATTTTTAAATTCTATAAAATTCCCTAGAAGATCATGACATTGCCATGCAATTTGAACAATTCTAGGCCAATTTTCTGTATTAGTAATTGGAATACTGTAAGATATAGGTAGCCCTGTGGTTTCTGTATCAACAATGAGGTACATTCTTTTTTTTACATTACAATTTAATCAATTCAGATTGTATTTTGTATTATCATTAATTATTTATTATCTCTCATCTCTCACTTACTTACTTTATTACTTTTTTAGTGTAAGTGGAAATCATTTGTGTCTGTGTATGAATGATGATGATATTTTAGTTTAGTAGGATAAAATTTGAAAGTCTGAGTTAGAAAAAAATAGTTTTTTTGAATTATAATTTTATGAAAAATTATTAGTTTTGTATTCTCTAGTTTTTTTATTCTTGAACAATATTCCAATACTAATACTAAGAATACTAAGAAAGAATATCTGACTGTTCTAGTTTTTTCTGTTCCTTACTACTATCTTTATGAATGAATATGAATAGAAAATAATAAAAAAGTTAAGTGCGGATGTTCTTATCTTATTTTTTAAAATTATAAATATATGTCTAATCAAACAGAAGAAATTAAAAAGGATGTAAAAAGTTTAGATTCAAATCTTTATGATGTGAATTTAGAGAAATCAAAAAATGATAAGGAAAAAATAAAAAGTTTCGATTGGACGAAATACGAAACTCATAATAATAATGAGATACAAAAAAAAAGAAAAGAATTTGAAGAAATATATACGAAAACTTTGCCAGATATCCAAGAATTGGAAATTTATAAAGGGATTGTGACGCTTATTACGAATAAGAATGTAATTGTGGATATTGGATTTAAAGCAGAAGGGGCGATTCCTATAAATGAATTTAGAGAAGATTTTAATTTTTTTGAAGTAGGAAGTTCTATAGAAGTCATGGTGGTCAAGATGGATTATAAAGGACAATGTATTCTATCATATCAGAAAGCAAAAACATTAAGAAATTGGAAACGCATTAATGAAGCATATGAGAAAGGGGAGGTTATTTTAGGTTATGTTGCTGCTAGAACAAAAGGGGGGCTTATCATAGAAATTTTTGATATTGAATGTTTTCTTCCAGGTTCACACATTAATGTAAAACCTGTTCGAGATTATGATATTTATGTTGGAAAAACTATGGAAGTCAAAGTCGTTAAAATTAATAGAAAAACAAAAAATGTTGTTGTTTCTCATAAAGTTTTGATAGAAAGAGATATTGAAGAACAAAGAAAAGAAATGATTTCTAAATTAGACAAAGGACAAGTTTTAGAAGGAAAAATAAAAAATATTCTTCCTTATGGAGCTTTTGTAGATTTAGGAGGTGTAGATGCATTATTACATATCACAGATATGAGTTGGCCTCATATAAATCATCCCACAGAAGTTGTTCAGTTGGAGCAAGAATTAAAATTTGTGGTTTTAGGTGTGGATAAAGATAAAAATCGTGTTCAGCTAGGATTAAAACAATTGCAACCACACCCTTGGAATTCATTGGACAAAAATTTAAAAGTGGGAAGTATAGTCAAGGGAAAAGTCAGTGTTTTGGCAGATTATGGAGCTTTTGTAGAAATTATACCAGGAGTAGAAGCTTTATTACATATAAGTGAAATGTCTTGGTCTTCTGATTTATCTTCTCCCCAAGATTTTGTGCAAATAGGAGATAAGTTAGAAACCATGATACTCACTATAGACCGTCAAGAAAGAAAAATGTCTTTAAGTCTCAAACAACTCACTCCAGATCCTTGGATATCTATCCAAAAAAAGTATCCTATAGGATCAAAACATCTTGGGGTAGTACGAAAATTTACTAATTTTGGAGTTCTTTTAGAATTAGAGAAAGGAATATCTGGAATTGTTTATACAAATGATCTTTCATGGTTAAAAAAAATCAAACATTCTTCTGAATTCTGTAATATTAATGATAGATTGGAAATCATAGTTATGTCCTTAGACATTCAAACAAGAAGACTCAATTTAGGACACAAACAATTAACGGAAAATCCATGGAATAAGTATGAAAATATTTATCATGTAGGAAGTATTCATCATGGAATAATAATAAACTTATTTGATAAAGGAGCTACAGTAAAATTTCCTGTGACTACTACTGATAAAGAAAAAGAAGATAAAGAACAAAAATTCGAAGAATTCGAAGCATTTGCTCCATTACGTTTTTTGGAAAAAAAAGATGGTAAATACCTTAAAATAGGAGAAAAAGTTAATTTTAAGATTATAGAATTTAATAAAGAAACCAAGAAGATTGTTGTTTCTCATACTTCAATTTATAAAGATTATAAAGATGGAAAACAACAAAAAAAAGAGCATCGTGTTAGAAGCAGGAAACTAGAAAAATCTACTTTGGGAGACATTGCGGGATTGGCTAAGTTAAAAGAAAAAATAGAAAAGGAGAAAAAAATAGAAGAAAAAGAGTAAAAGTATTTTTTAGGAATTTGAATTTTACAGTAGTAAAAAAAATGGAAACACACCCTATTGCAGAAAAAGAAGGATGGAAAGTTGGAATAGATCTTCCAATATGGGCTAATAATGAACTGTATTTGACTACAATTAAAGGGGGATATTTGTTGAATGGAGAAACTCCTTTTGAAGCATATAAAAGATTGTCTAAAAATGCTGCAAAAATTCTTAAAAAACAGAAAATAGAAGAAAAATTTTTTAATATTCTATGGAAAGGATGGCTGATTCCTTCCACTCCAGTTATGGTAAATCTAGGGACTGAAAGAGGGTTGCCTATTAGTTGTTTTTCAGGAAGGATTGGAGATAGTATGTATGAGATATATAGAAAGAATTTAGAGATGGCTATTTTAAGCAAGCATGGAGGAGGAACTTCTTATGATTTTAGTCTTGTGAGACCAGTAGGAAGTTCTATAAAAAATGGAACATTGGGAACTTCTGATGGAATTATTCCTTTTATTAAATCATATGATAGTACCATAGTAGCTAGTAAACAAGGAAGAACTAGAAGAGGGGCAGTAGCTATTTATTTGAATATTGAACATAAGGAATATCCAGAGTTTTTAAAAATAAGAGAACCTAAAGGAGATATCAATAGACAATGTCATAATGTTCATCAAGGAGTGATAATTTCTAATTCTTTTATGGAAAAAGCGTTGAATAATAACGGAAAAGAAAGAAATTTATGGATCAACACATTGAAAGAACGTGTTAAAACTGGAGAACCTTATCTTTTTTTTAAAGATAATGCTAATCAGCATATTCCAGAATATTGGAAAAAACACGGATTAAAAATCCATCATAGTAATCTTTGTTCAGAAATCATGTTGCCAACAGATGAAAGCCATACTCTCGTATGTTGTCTTTCTTCATTAAACTTGTACAAATATGTAGAATGGAAAAATACAAATACTGTGTTTTATTCTATTTTATTTTTAGATGCTGTTTTGCAAGAATTTATTGACAAAGGAAGAAATATACAAGGAATAGAAGATGCTATTCGTTTTGCAGAAAAAAGCCGTGCTCTAGGATTAGGTGCTTTAGGATGGCATTCTTATTTACAATCTAAAATGATTCCATTTATATCTAAAGAATCTGAAATATTAATTCATCATATTTTCAGAAATATTCAAGTAGAATCACAAAAAGCAACTCAATATTTAGCTCAAGAATATGGAGAATCAGAATGGAATGTTGGAACCGGAAGGAGAAATTTAACTTTAATGGCAATGGCCCCCAATAGAAGTTCTGCAAAATTAGCAGGAGGGCTCTCACAAGGAGTGGAACCTTTAGCAGCAAATATATATGTAGATGATGATTCAAAAGGAATGCATATTCGAAAAAATCCTCATTTGGAAAAAATTCTTATAAAAAATGGATATAATATTCCAGAAGTTTGGGAACAAATTGCGAATGAAAAAGGATCTTGTTTAGGATTAGTATTAACTGCTCTTAGTGAAAAAGAAAAAAATGTATTTAGATGTTTTAAAGAAATAAATCAACTAGAATTAATAAAACAAGCTAGAATACGGCAAAAATACATTGATCAAGGACAAAGTATAAATCTAGCATTTCATCAAAATACTCCCGCTAAATTCATAAATAAAGTTCATCTAGAAGCTTGGAGAATGGGATTAAAAAGTCTTTATTATTATAGAAGCGAAAGCATTCTTCGTGCAGACACTAAACACAGAGATTTATATTCGGAATGCTTGCTATAATAATAAATAATAGGTAATAAATAAAAATAATTATTACATAACTAACTCTCTCACTCTTAAAAATAAAAACTAACTAACCAAAAAATAGGGCGGCGACTTACTCTTCCGGAAGAACCAGTACCATCAGCGCTAATGTGTTTAACTTCTCTGTTCGGAATGGAAAGAGGTGGGTCCACATTGCCATAACCACCCATAAAAAAAAATAAATAATTGAATTGATTGATTGAATCAAAACAAAAAAAAAGAACATAACATACATTAATTTAAATATAGACAGAAAATAAAAGCTTACGGGTAATTAGTACTACTTAGCTATGACATTGCTGTCTTTACACTGATAGCCTATCAACGTTGTAATCTTCAACGACCCTTATAAAGAAGCCTAATCTTGTGGTGAGCTTCGCACTTATATGCTTTCAGTGCTTATCTCTTCCGAACGTAGCTACTCAGCAATGCACCTGGCGATACAACTGATACACCAGAGGTTCGTCCAATTCGGTCCTCTCGTACTAGAATCAGGTCCACTCAAGCTTCTAACGCTCGCAATAGATAGAGACCGAACTGTCTCACGACGTTCTGAACCCAGCTCGCGTGCCACTTTAATGGGCGAACAGCCCAACCCTTGGGACCTTCTTCAGCCCCAGGATGTGACGAGCCGACATCGAGGTGCCGAACCTCCCCGTCGATGTGAGCTCTTGGGGGAGACTAGCCTGTTATCCCCGGAGTACCTTTTATCCTTTGAGCGATGGCCCTTCCATGCGGAACCACCGGATCACTATGCCCTACTTTCGTACCTGATCGACTTGTAAGTCTCACAGTCAAGCACCCTTATGCCATTATACTCTACACACGATTACCAAACGTGTTGAGGGTACCTTTGGAAGCCTCCGTTACCTTTTTGGAGGCGACCACCCCAGTCAAACTACCCACCACGCAATGTCCTCAATAGTTTTTTTAATACTGAGTTAGATTTCAACTAAAAAAAGGGTGGTATTTCAAGGTTGACTCCATATTATCTAGCGACAGTACTTCAAAGTCTCCCACCTATCCTACACATTTTTTAATCAAAATCAATACGAAGCTATAGTAAAGGTTCACAGGGTCTTTTCGTCCCATTGCGAGTAATCGGCATCTTCACCGATATTACAATTTCACCGAGCTCACGGCTGAGACAGTTTCCAGATCGTTACACCATTCGTGCAGGTCGGAACTTACCCGACAAGGAATTTCGCTACCTTAGGACCGTTATAGTTACGGCCGCCGTTTACTGGGGCTTCAGTCAAAAGCTTTGCTAAAGAAGCTAACCTTTTTCTTTAACCTTCCAGTACTGGGCAGGTGTCAGACCCTATACATCATTTTTCAATTTAGCAGAGTCCTATGTTTTTGATAAACAGTCGCCTGGATATTTTTCACTGCGGCCTTCCTTAGAGATCTAAGGAAGGCTACCTTTCTCCCTAAGTTACAGGTTTATTTTGCCTAGTTCCTTAGCCGTGAATCACTCGAGCACCTTAGGATATTCTCCCCAACTACCTGTGTCGGTTTTGGTACGGATCGCTTTTATCTGAAGCTTAGAGGCTTTTCTTGGGAGCTCTTACCTGTACTATCCACTCACCAAAAAAGGCTTGTGGTACTATCATAGATCAGCAAAACATACGGATTTACCTATATATTTTATACCTAACTATTTTAACGTACACTTCCGTCCGTACGCGACAGTTTCATAACTCCGTCCCCCCTTCGCAATAAAAGCAAGTACCGGAATATTAACCGGTTTTCCATCGACTACACCTTTCGATTACATCTTAGGATCCGACTAACCCCCAGTTGATTAACATAGCTGAGGAAACCTTAGTTTTTCGGTGTACGGATTTCTCATCCGCATTATCGTTACTTATACCTACATTTTCTTTTGCAAGAACTCCACTACATTTTACAACATAGCTTCTGCGTTCTTGCAATGCTCCCCTACCGATTGATTTTTCAATCCCATAGTTTCGGCGATATATTTATGCCCGTTTATTATCCATGCTCAATCACTAGACTAGTGAGCTGTTACGCACTCTTTAAATGAATAGCTGCTTCCAAGCTAACATCCTAGCTGTCTGTGTAACTAAACCTCGTTTTTACAACTTAACATATACTTTGGGGCCTTAACTGATGGTCTGGGTTGTTCCCCTCTCGGACATGGACCTTAGCACCCATGCCCTCACTACCGTGAAACATAATGACAGCATTCGGAGTTTGTCAGGAATCAGTAGGTGATGAAACCCCTTCATCCAATCAGTAGCTCTACCTCTGCATTACTTTAACACGATGCTGCACCTAAATGCATTTCGGGGAGTACGAGCTATCTCCGAGTTTGATTGGCCTTTCACCCCTACCCACAAGTCATCCGAAGACTTTTCAACGTCAACCGGTTCGGTCCTCCACTATGTGTTACCACAGTTTCAACCTGCTCATGGGTAGATCACTCGGTTTCGCGTCTAATTCTTCCGACTAAACGCCCTATTCAGACTCGCTTTCGCTACGGCTCCATAGCTCAACTACTTAACCTTGCCGGAAAAATTAACTCGTAGGTTCATTATGCAAAAGGCACGTCGTTACCTCACTAAAAGGCTACGACAGATTGTAAGCGTATGGTTTCAGGATCTATTTCACCCTTCTATTCGAAGTACTTTTCACCTTTCCCTCACGGTACTAGTTCGCTATCGGTCTCTGAGTAGTATTTAGCCTTACCGGATGGTCCCGGTAGATTCAGACAAGATTTCCCGTGTCCCGTCCTAATCAGGTTACTAATAGGTGATTTTTTATATTTCGTATACAGGATTATCACCTTCTATGATTGGTTTTTCCAAACCATTCTACTATATAAAACATCTACCTTAGTTATAGACCTACAACCCCACTGAAGATAAAACTTCAATGGTTTGGGCTCTTCCGATTTCGCTCGCCACTACTAACGGAATCACTTTTGTTTTCTTTTCCTCTAGATACTTAGATGTTTCAGTTCTCTAGGTTTGCATTACTGTTTAAGTAATATCATATAGAAATATGATAGGTTTCCCCATTCGGATATCTGCGGATCAATTTGTATGTGCCAATTCCCGCAGCTTATCGCAGCTTATCACGTCCTTCTTCGCCTCTCAGAGCCAAGGCATCCACCATACGCCCTTACTTAGCTTTTTTTTTTCTTAACACTTACTTTAAAGTGAACCTATATTTAATTTTGTTTGTATGTTATGTCAAAGAACTCAATATCAATAATAATGAAAATAATGAATGGAGAATATCGGAGTCGAACCGATGACCTCCTGCTTGCAAAGCAGGCGCTCTAGCCAGCTGAGCTAATTCCCCCTCCTACCTCACTACTTTAACTTTAATCTTAAAAATTAAAAAACTAAAATAGTCTCGCGCGGAATTGAACCGCGGACCTCTACATTATCAGTGTAGCGCTCTAACCGTCTGAGCTACGAGACTGATATATAATTTATATAAATACCAATCTCTCTCCTCTAACTTTATTTTTGTTGAATATATAAATATACTTCTAGACTAATTCACAGAATTTAACAAGATTAAAATACTCTGAAAAAAGAGATGTTCCAGCCGCACCTTCCGGTACGGCTACCTTGTTACGACTTAGCCCCAGTTATCGATTTTACCTTAAGCAGCTCCTTTTACGGTCACCGATTTCAGGTCCCCCCGACTTCCATGGCTTGACGGGCGGTGTGTACAAGGCCCGGGAACGTATTCACCGCATCATGGCTGATATGCGATTACTAGCGATTCCAACTTCATGGAGTCGAGTTGCAGACTCCAATCCGAACTGAGATCGGCTTTTAGAGATTAGCTTCTGATTGCTCAGTAGCGACCCTTTGTACCGACCATTGTAGCACGTGTGTAGCCCAAGGTATAAGAGCCGTGATGATTTGACGTCATCCTCACCTTCCTCTCGACTTGCGTCGGCAGTCTTGTTAGAGTCCCCGACTTAATTCGCTGGCAACTAACAATGAGGGTTGCGCTCGTTGAGGGACTTAACCCAACACCTCACGGCACGAGCTGACGACAACCATGCAGCATCTTGTACTCCGTCCGAAGACTAAACTATTTCTAGTTTATTCGTAGTACATTTAAACCTTGGTAAGGTTCCTCGCGTATCATCGAATTAAACCACATGCTCCACCGCTTGTGCGGGCCCCCGTCAATTCCTTTGAGTTTCAGCCTTGCGGCCGTACTCCCCAGGTGGATCACTTATCACTTTCGCTTAGTCACTGAATATAAAAATCCAACAACTAGTGATCATCGTTTACGGCGTGGACTACCAGGGTATCTAATCCTGTTTGCTCCCCACGCTTTCGTGCCTCAGCGTCAGTATAGACTTAGTAACCTGCTTTCGCGATCGGTGTTCTGTGTGATATCTATGCATTTCACCGCTACACCACACATTCCAGCTACTCCAATCTCACTCAAGTTTATCAGTATCAATAGCCATTTTAACAGTTAAGCTGCAAAATTTCACTACTGACTTAATAAACCGCCTACGCACCCTTTAAACCCAATAAATCCGGATAACGCTTGTGTCCTCCGTATTACCGCGGCTGCTGGCACGGAGTTTGCCGACACTTATTCGTATAGTACATTCAAAATTTCTATCTCGTAGAAATCTTTATTCCTAAACAAAAGCAGTTTACAACCCATAAGGCATTCTTCCTGCACGCGGCGTGGCTGGTTCAGAGTTTCCTCCATTGACCAATATTCCTCACTGCTGCCTCCCGTAGGAGTCTGGTCCGTGTCTCAGTACCAGTGTGGGGGATCACCCTCTCAGGCCCCCTACCGATCGTGGTCTTGGTAGGCCTTTACCCCACCAACTAACTAATCGGCCGCACGCCCATCTTCTGCCGCATTTCAGCTTTAATAATATCATCATAAGATAATATTACATTATAGAATATTAATCTAAGTTTCCTCAGGCTATCTTCTAGCAAAAGGTAGGTTACGTACGTGTTACGCACCCGTCCGCCGGTCGCCATCAAAATCTAAATACATAGATTTCATGTTGCCCCTCGACTTGCATGTGTTAAGCCCGCCGCTAGCGTTCATCCTGAGCCAGGATCAAACTCTTCGTTGTTTTAAAAATAATATCAAAATTACGAAAAACCTTAATTAAATCCTTAGAATCAGGTCTAGAAGCAATTTTTCAAAATATAAAGAACGATAACATATTCACATGTAAATGTACACTTTTTTTTCAAAAAAAAAGTTTCACACAAATAAAAAAACAAATATATATTTTTTTATAAAAAAAAAAGGACCTTATATTTGATAATTCAATAAAATTAATTCTATTCTTCTATGAGAACTTCAGATTTTGACTTTGTATTTCCATCTAGTCTTTTAGCTCATCAACCAACTCAAGAAAGAGATGAATCTAAATTGATGATAATTCATAGAAATAATCAAAAAATTGAACATAAACTTTTCAAAGAATTACATCTTTATTTTGAAGAAGGAGATACTTTAATCCTAAATAACACAAAAGTTTTTCCCGCAAGACTGTTTGGAAAAAAGGAAAAAACAGAAGCAAAAATAGAAGTTTTTCTACTTAGAGAATTAGATTCAAAAGACAATACTTGGGATGTACTTGTAGATCCCGCTAGAAAAGTAAGAGTAGGAAATAAATTAAATTTTGGAAACGGATTGACAGGAGAAGTGATAGATAATACTACTTCAAGAGGAAGAATTTTACAACTTCATTTTGATGGAAATCACGAAGAACTTATAAAAAAAATAAAAAAATTAGGAAAAACTCCTTTACCTAAATATATTAATAGACTACCAGAAAAAAACGATGAAGAAAGATATCAAACTGTTTATGCAAAAAAAGAAGGATCTGTAGCAGCCCCCACAGCAGGATTACATTTTTCAAAACATTTATTAAAAATACTAGAAATAAAAGGAATAAATTTAGTAGAAATTACTCTTCATTTAGGATTGGGAAGTTTTCTACCAGTAGAAGTAGAAGATATTTCTAAACACAAAATGGATTCTGAAAAATGTTTTATAAAAAAAAACACATGTCATATTGTAACCCATACAATTCAACAAAAAAAACGTGTATGTGCAGTAGGGACTTCATCTATGCGCGCTATTGAAAGTTCTGTTTCATCTAAAAAATATCTCAATCCTTTTTCTGGATGGACTAATAAATTCATATTTCCTCCTTACAACTTTAGCATAGCTAATTCCATGATTACAAATTTTCATATGCCTAAATCTACATTACTTATGATGACCTCTGCTTTTGCTGGATATGAATTGCTTATGAAAGCATACAAAATAGCTATACAAGAAAAATATAGATTTTATTCTTACGGAGATGCTATGCTAATCTTATAATTTAAAATGAAAAAAATACTAGAAAAAATAAGAACATCTATAAAAGAAGAAATGAAAGTATTTGAAAAACAATTTTTTTCTATTATAAAAAGTAAAATTCCTCTTATAGATCAAATTACTCATTACATTATTCATAGAAAAGGAAAACAAATCCGTCCTATGTTTGTTTTTTTAATAGCTAAGATGTTAGGAAAAACACAAAAAAAAACATATCATACAGCCTCTTTAATAGAATTAATTCATACAGCAACTTTAGTACATGACGACGTAATCGATAACAGCAATTTAAGACGTGGGGTATCCTCTATTAATGCAATATGGAAAAATAAAATAGCTGTTTTAACAGGTGATTATTTACTTTCTAAAAGTCTTCTATTAGCAACAAATAACAATTATCATGATCTTCTTAAAATTGTTTGTAAAACTATGAAAGATATGAGTGAAGGAGAATTATTACAAATGGAAAAATCGAAAAAATTAAATATCACTGAAAGCACTTACAATAAAATCGTTTATCATAAAACTGCAAGTCTAATTGCTGCCTCTTGTGAAGGTGGTGCACGATCAGTCAATGCTGATGAAAATACAGTATTAAAAATGAGAAAATTTGGAATATTAACTGGAATTGCTTTTCAAATAAAAGATGATCTGTTTGATTATGCTAGTGAACATAAAAATTTAATAGGAAAACCTATTGGAATTGATTTAAAAGAAAAAAAAATAACACTTCCACTTATTTATGCTATAAGGAATGCTTCTCAAGAAGATCAAAAATGGATATTAGATTCCATAAAAAATTTTGATGAAAAAAAAAAACAGAAAATCATCTCCTATGTTAAACAATCCGGAGGATTAGAATACGCTCATCAAAAAATGATGAAACTACGTAATAATGCATTAAAAATATTAGAACATTACCCAGAATGTACAATAAAAAAATCTTTAAAAACAATGGTAAATTTTATTGTAGAAAGAAATAGATAAAAATTCTAATTATGAAAGAAAACTTAATAATCGTAGAGTCCCCTACAAAAGCTAATACTATACAAACATTTTTAGGAAAAAATTTTCATGTAGTATCTAGTTACGGTCATCTTATAGATCTCCCCGAAAAAAAAATAGGAATTGATACAAATAAAAATTTTCATCCAAATTATGTGATACTTCCTAAAAAAAAGAAAATTGTTAGAAATCTAAAATGTTTAATAAAAGATTATAAAATTATTTGGTTAGCTTCTGATGAAGATCGGGAAGGAGAAGCTATTGCATATCAAATTTATAAAACATTGAATATACCAGATGAAAAATTTAGAAGAATAGTTTTTCATGAAATTACAAAAAAATCTATTTTAAATGCTCTAAAAAAACCTAGAGGAATTAACCATAATTTAGTTTATGCTCAACAAGCAAGACGTATTTTAGATAGATTAGTAGGATTTCAATTATCTCCCGTATTATGGAAAAAAATTAACACTGGACTTTCTGCGGGAAGAGTTCAATCAGCAGCTGTTAGACTTATAGTAGAAAGAGAACAAAATATAAAAAATTTCATCCCCATTCCAATCTACCAGATTTATGGTGTTTTTACTAATTCAGGTTCAAATTCAAAAAAAATAATAATTAATGCAAAATTGGAAAAAAAGATAGAAAACAAAAATAAAATGGAAAACATTTTGATTTCATGTTCAAATGCTTCATTTTTAATAAAAAATATTATCACTAAATACGAAAAAAAAACTCCTCCTCCTCCATTTACAACATCTTCTTTACAACAAGAGGCCAGTAAACAATTAAATTATTCCATATCTAAAACTATGTTCTTAGCACAAAAATTATATGAAAAAGGATATATCACATATATTCGAACTGATAGCACTAATCTATCCAAAGAAATCTTATCAAAGATTAAAAATTATATTCTTCTTTTGTATGGAAAGAAATATTTATCTCAAAAAGAATTTTTATCGAAAAACAAATTTTCTCAAGAAGCTCATGAAGCTATTCATCCTACAGATATAAAAAATAGTTCTCTAAACACTTCTTTAGATTCTTTAGATATCTCTCAAAAACGCCTTTATCAACTTATATGGGAAAGAACTATAATAGGACAAATGTCAGATGCACATATAGAAATTAAAAATTTCTATATTCAATCTTCTTTAAATTTAGAATATCCTTTTGTTTGGACAAAAAAAACCGTAATTTTCGATGGATTTATGAGAATCAAAAACAAAAATGATTCAAAAAAAATTCAAATAGAAATTGAACAAGGAACTTCTCTAAAAAAAAAGGAAATAATAGCAAAACAGATTTTTACAAAACACTTACCTAGATATAGTGAATCTTCTTTAGTAAGAAATCTTGAAAAACTAGGTATAGGACGACCATCTACTTATGTCCCCATTATTTCTACTATACAAAAAAGAAATTATGTGAATAGACAAAAAATTATTAAAAAAATAGAGGAACGTGAAACTTTTTTTCTTAATCTTAAGAAGAATATTATAACTGAAAAAAAAGATCAAATTACTGAAATAGAAAAAAATAAATTTATTCCCACAGATATGGGAATTTTAACTACTAATTTTTTAAAAAAAAATTTTCAAGAAATAGTGGATTTTGGATTCACTGCAAACTTAGAAAAAAGTTTTGACGACATAGCCAAAGGAAAGAAATCTTGGAATAAAATCATTCAAAATTTTTATGATAAATTCCATGAAAAAATAAAACATGTAGAAAAAAATGTGGATAAAATACATAAAAAACGATTTTTGGGAATAGAACCAGTATCAAATCAAAAAATTTTTGCAAAAGTGGGGAGATTTGGACCTATTGTTCAAATGGGAGAATTTAAAGATAAAAAGAAACCAAAATTTTCTCCTTTATTAAACAGTCAAAAAATTGATACAATTTCTTTTGAATTGGCATTAAAACTACTTGAGTTACCTAAATTATTAGGAATTTTTGAAAATAATGAAATCCTTTTAAAAATAAACAAATACAATATTTATATAAAACATAAAAATAAATCAATTCCAATTGAAGAAAACTATTTTTTTGATATAAATCTTGAAAAAGCAATAAATCTCATACTAGAAAATAGAAAAAAAGAGAAATAAATAATTGTTAACTATCAAAATATCTTTGATTTAAATAGGTTGTAGGATATGCTTGATCATGTCCTGTACGTCTAACATGATCTAAATATTTAGGAATATATGATAAAGCTTTGACTCTATCTGACAAAGACATTCTATTCCATAGATTTTCAGCCATTTTTTTTTTTCCTACTTTATATCTATAATCTGTCCAAAAACGATTAAAAGACAAATCTACAGGAATTTCTTCTATAAAAAATGAAGACCTTATATTTTTCATTTTATTAATAATAGATTCATTGTAAGGTAAATATTTTCCTATCCATATATAATGTGATAAAGAAAGACTTTCAGGAAATATAATCTCTCTTAAAAAACCATTTAAATCATATTTAAATATAATATCTCCAGATACTAAACGACTTCTAAATATATATTGTTTTCCTTTCATTCCTTTTGTGATTTCATCAGCATTATTTCATTTTCATATTTTTTATTATCTATAATATAATAATTATAAATTTGACAATGAAGTTCTTATATAAAATTTCAATGTCAAATTTCACTTGATTTCGATCTATTTTTTTTTACAGTGAAAAAATTATTTTCTCCAATTTTATTTTTAATCTAAAATATTGATTACTCTATCACCAGACATTAAGTAAGTTTTATTTTTAAGTTTAAAATAAAACTTAGAAAAAGTTCTTCTATATCTTATAGATAAAAAATAGAAAATTTCCGAAATTTTTTGAAAAAATTAAAAATTTTATAAAAAATGCTATTATATATTGTTCCTACTCCTATAGGAAATCTTGAAGATATTACTTTTAGAAGCTTACGTATTTTAAAAAAAGTAGATTTTATACTAGTAGAAAATTATAAATTTTCAAAAAGATTATTAAATTTCTATAATATTAAAACTCATACAAAAACCTATCATATTCATAATGAACATAAAATCATTCCATTTATTTTAAAAAAAATAAAAGAAGGGAAAAAAATAGCATTGATTTCCAATGCAGGAACCCCAAGTATATCTGACCCAGGTTTTTTACTAGTAAAAAACTGTATAAATTCTAATATATCTATAGAATGTTTACCAGGACCAACAGCTTTAATTCCCGCATTAGTAAGTTCTGGATTTCCTACTAATGAATTTACATTTGTTGGTTTTTTGCCAAAAAAAAAAAGAAAAATAAAATTAGAAAATTTATCTCAAGAAAATAGAACTCTTATATTTTACGAATCGCCTCATAGATTGATACGAACGTTAAATGATTTTAAGATTTTTTTCGGATTAGAAAAAAAGATTGTTATATGTAAAGAAATATCAAAAGTTTTCCAAGAAACACTAAGAGGAAATATTGGAGATATGATTTCATATTTTAATAATAAAAAAAAAATATTAGGGGAATATACTTTAATTCTTAACAAAAAGAAACAATAAATAATCACTAAATCACTAATAATATAGTGTAAACTGACTAAATATATTTTTTTTCTATTAGGTATTCCGCTATTTGTATTGCATTTGTTGCGGCACCTTTTCTAAGGTTATCTGAAACAATCCAAAGATTTAATGAATTTAAACATGAAAAATCTTTACGAATCCGTCCAACAAACACTTCATCTTTTCCATGAGAAAAGAACGGAGTAGGATAAATATTTTTCTCTAGATCATCTTGAACAATAACTCCTTTAATTTTTTTTACAAATATTTCCCGTATTTGATCAATGTTTGGTTCTTTTTGAAATGTGATATTAACGCTTTCTGAATGTCCTCCTATCACAGGAACTCTTGCAGAAGTTGCTGTAATAGATATTTTTTGATCATTCATAATTTTTTTTGTTTCTTTCATTAATTTTATTTCTTCTATCGTGTATCCATCTGATCCAAACGAATCACAATGTGGTAATACATTTTGATAAATAGGATGGGGATATATTTTTTCATATTTATCCTTATAATAGGAGTATCCTGCTTTCTCTTTATTTAATTGATTTAACGCTTTTTTTCCCGTTCCAGTAACAGATTGATATGTAGATACTATTACGCGATTTATACAGTATTCCAAATGTAAAGGGTATAAAATCATTACCAATTGTATTGTAGAACAATTTGGATTAGAAATAATTTTATCTGTTTTTTTTAAACAAGAAGCATTTATTTCAGGAACAATCAACTTTTTATCAGGGTCCATCCTCCATGCAGAAGAATTATCAATAACAGTTGTTCCTATTTCTGAGAATCTTGGAGCCCATTTTTTTGAAATTTCTGATCCTGCTGAAAATAAAACAATATGAGGAGATTTTGAAAATAATTCTTCCATACTTAGAACAGTATGTTTTTTGTTTTTGAAAATAAATTTTTTTCCTATTGACCTTTCAGAAGCGGAAAGATATAATTCATCAATTGGAAAATTTCTTTGTTTTAAAACATCTATCATTACACGTCCAACCATTCCTGTTACCCCCACTATTCCTAATTTCATTTATATAAAATTAAAAAAAACGTAAATTTAAGTTATTAGAAGAAACAAATTTAGGAAATAATATCCACTTTTTATTTTTCTTTTTTTATGAAAAAGTCTTTTTCTCTCACAAAGAAAAAAAAACAATGAAAAAATGAAAAGAGGAAAAATGATTATCCTATCAGGACCTTCGGGATCTGGAAAAACCACAATTTCTCATTACATTCTTTCAAAATTTCCTGAATTAAAATTTTCAGTATCATGTACCACTAGAACAATTCGCCCCCATGAAAAACATGGAAAAGATTATTATTTTATTTCTAAAGACAGATTTATTTCCAATATAAAAAAGGATCAATTTGCGGAATGGGAAGAGGTTTACCCACAATTATTTTATGGAACTTTAAAAAGTGAAATTTTCAAGATTTGGAAAACAAATGAACATATTTTATTTGATGTTGATGTAAAAGGTGGGGTACATTTAAAAAGAAAATATCCCAAAAATTCATTATCCATATTTATAATGGCACACTCCATAAAAATTCTAAAAAAAAGACTTATTACAAGAAATTCTGAAGAATTATCGAAAATAAAAATACGTTTAAACAAAGCAGAAAGAGAATTTCACTATGCAAAATTATTTGATATTGTATTACTAAACGTTAATTTGATTCAAACAAAAAAAAAAGCAAAAAAATTAGTTTCTAATTTTCTTAGAAAAAATTAGGGATAATTGAACTTGACTTGAAATTTAAACTGGACAAAACTCCTCAGGCTGGATTCGAACCAGCGACACCCTGATTAACAGTCAGGTGCTCTAACCAGACTGAGCTACTGAGGATTATTATTTTTTTTAGGAATTTTTTCTATTCTAACTTTATGTCTTCCACCTTCAAAATCTGTTTTTAAAAATATTTCTACTATTTCTAAAACTTTATTTTTTTTCACAAAATGTGCGGGGATACTAATTATATTTGCATTGTTATGTCTTCTCGCTAAAAAAGCAATTTCTTTCTTCCATGCCAATGCAGCACGAATTTTCTGATATTTATTAGCTGTCATAGCAGCTCCATTTCCACTACCACAAATAATAATTCCAAAATCCGCTTTTCCTTTTTCTACAAACTTAGATGTAGGATGAACAAAATCAGGATAATCTACCTTATCTGCACAACTAGAAAAACCAAAATCTTTTATTTTATATCCTTTTTCAATTAAAAAATCAATAATTAAACATTTGTAATCTATTCCTGTATGATCTGATCCTATTGCTATTTTCATTAAAAAAAAATCAAAGAAAAACTAATATATATTTGCAAAATTACGTGAAAAAAATTTGTAATGAATTAAAAATAAATTTTTCAAAAATTTTGAACTTAATATATCAAATTATTTTCATTAAATTAATTACTGAATTAAATGATGTTTGAATGGAAAATATAATTGATAAAATAAAAACTGTAAATGATTTTAATTTTAAAAATAAAGTCGCTCTAGTAAGAGTTGATTTCAATGTTCCTGTTGATAGATCTAAATCTTCTCATAAAATTTCTGATGATACTAGAATTCAATATAGTATTCCTACTCTAAAAAAAATTATTTCTGATTATGGTAAAATAGTCTTAATTTCTCATTTTGGAAGACCAAAAGGAAGCCTCAATAGGGATCATAATTCTTTAAAAATTATAATTCCATTGTTATCTAAACAATTAAAAATACCTATAAAATTTTCTGACAATTGCATAGGAGAAAATGTAAAAAAAAATGTTAAAATGTTAAAAAACAAAGAAATACTATTGTTAGAAAATCTTCGTTTTTATAAAGAAGAAGAAGAAGGAAATGAAAAATTTGCTTTAAAATTAGCAAATTTAGGAGATATTTATGTTAATGAAGCTTTTAGTGTTTCCCATCGTTCACATGCTTCTATAAGTGTCATTCCAAAATTCTTTGATCAAAAAAAGTGTATTGGACTACTAATGAAAAAAGAAATTCAATCTTTAAACAAAGTATTAGGAAAAAATAAAAAAAAACCCATTTCTATCTTATTAGGAGGATCCAAAATATATTCTAAAATAAAGATCATTGAATCTATCATTCACTTTGCAGATAATATATTAATAGGTGGAGGAATGGCGTATCCTTTTATAAAAGAAAAAGGAGGAAATGTTGGAAATTCCATAGTAATAGAAAAAGATGAAAATGAAAAAACAAAACGAATATTAAAAAATATTATTGAAAAATGTAGAAAAAAAAATAACTTATTTTTTCCAAAAGATGTTGTTATAGCGGATTCATTTCATAATCATGCAACTAAGAAGATTGTTTCTATTTATTCTATTCCAAACGGATGGATGGGGTTAGATATTGCTTCTTCATCTATAAAATATTTTTGCGATATAATAAATGAATCAAACACGATTTTTTGGAATGGCCCCTTAGGAGTTTTTGAATTTCCTAATTTTTCTTTAGGTACTAAATCTATAGCAAAAGCAATAGCCAATGCAACTGAGAGAGGAGCTTTTTCTTTAGTTGGAGGAGGCGATACTATTTCCTCATTAAAAATAGAAAAATTAGAAAAAAAAATTAGTTATCTTTCTACTGGAGGTGGGGCAATGCTAGAAAGTTTTAAGAATCAAATTCTTCCCGGTATAAAAGCTATGATTTCATCATAATTTTTTCTTTCGAATTGTCTTTATATTTATTATATTTGTTTTCATTCACATTCTCAATATTTATATTCAATAAAAAATAAAAAAATATGTCATTTAAACTTCCAAAACTATCTTATTCTTATGAGGATTTTGAACCTTATATAGATAGAAAAACTATGGAAATTCATTATACTAAACATCATGCTGGATATACTAACAATTTAAATAAAGCTATTGAAGGGACAGACATGATCAACCTGTCCATAATAGAAATTTTAAGAAGAGCAAATATAGAAACTCCTGCAATACGAAATAATAGCGGAGGATTTTATAATCATAATTTATTTTGGGAAATATTAATTCCTCATTCAGAAAGTTCTTCCCCCAGTATCTATTTAAATGAAGTATTTCAAAAATATTTTAAATCTTTTTCTTCTTTCAAAGAAAAATTCTCTGAAATAGCATTAAATAGATTTGGATCTGGATGGGCATGGCTTTGTGTTAAAGAAAAAAAAGAACTCACTATTTGTTCTACAGGAAATCAAGATAATCCATTAATGTTAGGAATCAATTGTGATTGTGATGGTATCCCAATTTTAGGATTAGATGTTTGGGAACACGCTTATTATCTTAAATATAAGAATCGTCGTATAGATTATATTTCTTCTTTTTGGAACATTGTAAACTGGAAAAAAGTAGAAGAAAACTATAAAAAAGAAATTAATTTAATTAATTAATCAGATTCTAGATACAAACAATAATAAATAAATTAAAAAATCTCTCTCTCTATAGATAGTAGAGACTTATTTTCTATTCATTTTACATCTCTCTATTATTATTTTATTCGTTGTATATATATTATAATCAGAGATTAAATTAGAATTAGAAAATGAAATGAATTAAAATAATTAATGGGGAAAATTATTTTAGAAAATATAAAATTATTCGGATTTCATGGATGCATGCCTGAAGAATCATATGTGGGATCTTATTACACAGTAAATGTAGAGGTAGAATTAGATCTTTATAAAGCCTCTGTTAATGATGACTTATCAAAAACCATTAATTATGTCCACTTATATCGCATCGTGAAAGAAGAAATGGCAACTAATTCTAAATTATTAGAACATTTAGCACAAAGAATAATTCAACGAATAAGAAAAAAATATAGTAAAGTAGATTTGATAAAGTATACAAAAATAAAAATATGTAAAGAAAACCCCCCTTTGCAAAGTAATGTAGATAGAGTCTGTGTTTTACTAGAAGATAAAGATCTAATTAATAAAAATTAAGGCACTGTGGCCGAATGGAAAGGCAGAGGTCTGCAAAACCTTTTATAGCGGTTCGATTCCGCTCTGTGCCTCTCCTCAATTTTCAATTTTTTTAGAATATTTATGTAATAATCTAAATTTGACAGGAGTTATCCCTCTGTTAGGTTATATTTTTTGCACATTTTTTTTTAGTGATGACTTTATAATAGAGTCATTTTTTTTCTAAAAATCATATGATCGATTTACTTATAGAACTTGTTTGTAAAAATTTTAGAAAAAAATACTCTTGCTAATTTCTGAAAAAAAATAAAAAAAAATGGGAAAAGAATTATCTTACTCATCTTTTTTCTATATTTTCTGTACATTTGCGTTAATACATTTTATGATTAAAAATTTGATTTTAAATCAATAACAACAAGATTATTATTAATGAAAAAATGATGAAGATCAATAATATTCTCATTTCACATCCTCTCACAGGTTCAGATTCTCCGTATTTAAAATTAAGTAAAAATAAAAATGTAAAAATAGATTTTAGATCTTTTATAGAAGTAAAAGGGGCATCATCTAGTGATATTAGAAAACAAAAAATTAATTTTTCTGATTTTACTGTTGTTCTTTTTACAAGCAAGAATTCAGTAGACCACTATTTTAGATTAGCAAAATCTATGCGTTTCAAAGTTCCTATCTCTATGAAATATGTCTGTCAAACAGAAACAATTGCTTACTATTTACAAAAGTATGTAGTCTATAGAAAAAGAAAAATTCACATTGGAAAAAAATCTTTTAAAGATATACTTCCTTACATAAAAAAAAATTCAAAAGAAAAATTTCTTTTTCCGTCTTCAAACATATTCAATCCAGAAATCTCAAACATGTTAAATACATTGAATCTTTTCTGGAAAAGAGCAATCTTATATAAAACTTCTTCCAGTGATTTATCTGATTTAAAACATATTATATATTACGATATATTAGTTTTTTTTAGTCCCGCATGTATCAAATCTTTATTTGAAAATTTCCCAAATTTTGATCAAAATAATATAAAGATCGCAACTTTTGGAAAAAAAACTTTGGACGCTGCTTCCAAAGCAGGATTGAAAATAGCTATAAAAGTACCGACTCCAGAATTTCCTTCTATGTCCATGGCACTAGAAAAATACATAAAAGAATATCGTTAAACTTTTTTTGACTCATTACTCAACTGTTACTGATTTAGCTAAATTTCTAGGTTGATCCACGTTTTCACCTCTTATAAATGCAATTTGATAAGCCAATAGTTGAAGAGGAATCACCGTTAACAACGGACTAAGTTCTTCAGAAATATTAGGTATCTTTATAACGTAATCTGACAACATAGATACTTGAACGTCTCCTTCATTGACTATAGATATAATTTTCCCTTTTCTAGCTTTAATTTCCTGAATATTTCCTATTATCTTTTCATAACATCCTTTTTTTGTTGCAATGATAACTACTGGCATATTTTCATCTATTAAAGCAATAGGACCATGTTTCATTTCAGCAGCAGGATATCCTTCAGCATGGATATAAGAAATTTCTTTTAATTTTAAAGCCCCTTCCAAAGCTACTGGAAAATTGATTCCTCTTCCTAAATAAAGAAAATTATTTACATTGTAATATGCTTTAGCTATTTTTTCTATATCGTTTTCAATCATTTCTAAAGTCCTGTTTACTTTTTCTGGAATCAATCCAAATTCTTGGCATAAATGATTGTAACGATATTCTGTAAGAGATAATCTATATTTTCCTATCTTCAAAGCTAATAAAACAAGAACTGCTATTTGTGCAGTAAATGCTTTTGTAGAAGCTACTCCAATTTCAGGACCTGCATGTGTATAAGCCCCTGCATCCACATTTCTAGCAATAGAAGAACCTACAACGTTACAAATTCCGAAAACGAAAACACCTTTCTTTTTTGCTAATTTCAAAGCAGATAAAGTATCTGCAGTTTCTCCTGATTGAGAAATCACTATCACAATAGTATCTTTTTTTTCTAAAATAGGATTTCTGTATCTAAATTCAGAAGCATATTCCACTTCTACAGGAATTCTTGCAAGTTCTTCTAATAAATATTCTCCAATCAAACCTGCATTCCACGAACTTCCACATGCAACTATAGTAATACATTTTGCGTTTATAAAAATATTTTTATTAGATTCAACTCCATTAATCCATATTAATCCATCTGTTAATCTTCCTCTCAAGGTATCCAAAATCGTTTTTGGTTGTTCATAAATTTCTTTTAACATAAAGTATTTATATTCCCCTTTTTCAATTTCTTTTAGATTAATCTGAAGTTCTTGAATAATCGGACTCAGTTTATGATTATCCACAATTTTACGAAGATCTAATTCTTCTCCCTTCCTAAGAATTGCCATTTCTCCATCTTTTAAATAAATTACATTTTTTGTATAATCTAAAAAAGGAATAGGATCTGATGCAATAAAAAATTCTCTCTCATTAATTCCTAATGCAAGAGGACTCCCCAATTTAGCAATAACAATTCTTTCTGGATGATATTTTTCTACTATAGCAATTGAATATGCTCCAACTATTTCATTTAAAGAAATTCTCACTGCTTCTTCTAAAGATAATTTATTTTTTTTTTTAATAAATTCAATCAAATTTACAAGAACTTCTGTATCCGTTTTACTTTTAAAAGTAAATCCATTCTTAAGTAAAATAATCTTAATAGCATGATAATTTTCTATAATTCCATTATGAATTAAAATAAGTTCATTAGAATTAGAAACATGAGGATGTGCATTCACATCATCTGGCCCCCCATGTGTTGCCCATCTTGTATGCCCTATTCCTGTGGTTCCTTTAATTTGAATAGAAGAAATTTTTTTCTTTAATTCATTCACTTTTCCCTTGGACTTATATAAAGTATATCCATTTTCATAAAAAACGGCTATTCCTGAACTATCGTATCCACGATATTCCAATTTCTTTAATCCATTAATCAAAATGGGATATGCATCTCTATATCCCAAGTAACCAATTATACCACACATTTGATTAAATTAGAATTTAAAAATTATTATTTTTTTTGTTTGATTATGTATGTATGTTTTATTAATCAATCTGTTCTAAAACAGTTTCTTTATAAAATTGTTGATAAACGGTTTCTATTTTTTCTTCTACAGGATAATATTTTAATACTAAAAACTTATTCTTTTCTATATAATCTTCTATTTCTTTTGGAAAAGAAAGATCTCCTTTTATTATAGCATCAGAAAAATCCATACATAATTTAATTAAATTAAAATAATTTGGATTTTCTAATAATTTTATTTTTCTAGATTTGATTCCATCAAATCTAATTTTATTAATTAGATCTTTATTTAAAACTCCTTTAAAAGGTTTATTATATATAGATGCTATTATTTTTGCATTTCTATAAATAAAATCATTTTTATAAAAATTCTTTATATATAGCGGAATCAGAGAACTGATCCAACCATATATATGGATAATATCAGGAACCCAATTCAATTTCTTTACAGCTTCTAAAACTCCTTTAGTAAAAAACAGAGCTCTTTCGTCATTATCATGAAAAAATATTCCATTCTCATCTTCATAAATCGCTTTTCTTTTAAAATATTCTTCATTATCTATAAAATAGACTTGTAATCTAGCATCAGGAATAGACGCTACTTTTATCAATAAAGGTTGATCTATGTCATTAATAATTAAATTCATTCCCGACAAACGAATAACTTCATGCAGTTGATGTCTTCGTTCATTAATTACTCCAAATCTTGGCATAAAAATACGTACATCATTTCCAATAGACTGCATAAATTTGGTCACCTTAAAAACAGATAAAGAAATTGGATTCTCTGAAGAAAAAGGAAATAAATCTGAAGAAACATATAATATACGTTTGCCTGTCATCTGAGAGTTATTTTTTTATATATATAGTAAAAAAAAACGGATCAATGCAAAGATAATAAATAATCAACAATACTGAATGACATCCGAAAACATAAACATATGAAAAATAATAAATTTTCTATTCTATAAATTCCTAATTATAGAATTTCAGATTTTTATTCTTGAACTATTATTCATTAATAAATACGTTTTTTATTTTTTATTATGAAATTAAAAAAAAGAAAAAAAAGATTTGAAAAGAAAAATTCTACATAACAATTTAGCTACTGGATTCATAAATATTACTAGCTATGGATATGCTTTTGTAAGTATAAATGGAAAACAAAACGATATTTTTGTTTCGAAAAAAAACACAAATAGAGCTTTAGAAGGAGATTTAGTGAGAATCCGGTTTTTAAGAATTTCAAATAATAGAATAGAAGGAAAAGTTCTAAAAATTCTAAAAAGAAAAAGAAAAAATTTTATAGGAATATTGAAAATTCAATCTCATTCCTCTAAATATGGATCAGTAGTAGTTTATA
Source organism: Blattabacterium cuenoti (assembly GCF_014251375.1). Lineage (NCBI taxonomy): Bacteria > Pseudomonadati > Bacteroidota > Flavobacteriia > Flavobacteriales > Blattabacteriaceae > Blattabacterium > Blattabacterium cuenoti. The sequence continues at coordinate 377,323 of NZ_CP059187.1, forward strand.
ACAAAACTATTCATGTAGATATACATATTCCAAAAAAAAAACTAAAAGGACATTTTCACAATGAAAAAGTGTTAGTCAGAATAATATCATGGCCCAAAAATTTCAATAATCCTTTAGGGGAAATCATAAAAGTATTTGGATTATCTGGAGAACATAAAACGGAATTTTATTCTTTATTGGAAGAGTATGGAATCCCATATGAATTTCCTAAAAAAGTAGAAAAAGAAGCAAAAGAAATTGGATTAAAAAAAAATTTTGATACCAATCAAAGAAAAGATATGCGAAATATTAATACTTTTACTATTGATCCTATAGATGCAAAAGATTTTGATGACGCGATTTCAATTAGAAAATTAAATACAAACATTTGGGAAATAGGAATTCATATTGCAGACGTATCACATTATGTAAAAGAAGGAACTTTACTGGATCAAGAAGCATACATACGAGCAACATCTGTTTATTTTGTAGGAAAAGTGATTCCTATGCTCCCAAAAATATTATCAAATAATATTTGTTCTTTGAAACCTGAAAAAGATAAACTCAGTTTCTCATTTATTTTTAATATCAACCGTGAAGGAAAAATATTAAAAAGTTGGATAGGAAAAACAATCATTAGATCCAATAGAAAATTTACATATGAAGAAGTACAAAAAATTATAGATAAAAAAAAAGGATCTTTTTATGAAGAAATTTCAACTTTGTTATTTTTTTCCAAAATTTTAACTCAAAAAAGAATAAAAAACGGAGCAATTTTTTTAGATAAAGTTGAAATCAAATTCCATTTGGATAAAAATAAAAATCCGATTGAATTGTATTTAGAAAAAAACAATGATGCTCATAGATTGATAGAAGAATTCATGTTATTGACTAATAGAAAAATTTCAGAATTTGTAAGTTTAAATATAGATGGAAAACCTACTAAAAAAACATATATTTATAGAATACACGAAAAACCCGATTTTCAAAAAATTTTCGTTTTAAAAAAAATAATAGAACCGTTAGGATATTTTTTAAATGTAAAAAATCTAAAAGAATCTATTAATCATCTCTTGAAAAATGTTAAAGGAAAATCAGAAAAAAATATGGTTGAAAATTTAATTTTGCGTTCCATGAGCAAAGCAAAATATTCCACAAAAAACATAGGACATTATGGGTTATCCTTTAACTATTATACTCATTTTACTTCCCCCATAAGGAGATATTCAGATATTATAGCACACCGTTTATTAGATTTTTATTTGATGAAAAATAAAGAATGTAAATCAAAAATAAAATCTGTGGATTTTTATGAAGAACAATCTAAACATTGTAGTTATCAAGAACGCATAGCAGTAGATGCAGAAAGAGAATTTTCAAAATTTATACAAGTAAAATACATTAAAAAATACCTAGGAGAAGAATTTTATGGAATTATTACAGGATTTACAAGTTGGAGTGTTTATATAGATTTATTATTATTTCAAACTGAAGGAATGGTTCTATTACGTGACATAAAAGAAGACATTTATACATTAAATTCAAATAATTATAATAATAGCATAATTGGTAAAAAAAAAAGAAAGATTTATCATTTAGGAGATAAAGTAAAAGTAAAATTAATTGATGCAAATGTAGAAAAAAAACAAATCACTCTTGATTGGATTCAGTAAATAAAAAAAATTTAAATTCTCACAGAATGAGGAACAAAAACAGTATAATCCCCCCTATTTTTGATGATATCTCTTACAACACAAGAACTAATATGAGACTTGTTATAAGAAGAAAAAATAAATACCGTTTCAATAGAAATAGAATTTGAATTTTCTAATTCTTTATTTGCATAAAACATATTCTTTTCAAATTCAAAATCCAATTGATTTCTAATCCCTCTCAACAAAAAATGAGCCTTTTTTTTTATACAAAAAGAAGTTATAAGCCCCTGAAATATATCTATTTCGATTCTATCTTTAGAAAAACTGAAAAAAGTTTTTTCTATCCATTCTTTTCTTTTTCTAAAAGAAAACATGTTTTTCTTTTCATTATTTTTTCCAATGGCTATAATGATTTTATCAAACAAATTTAAAGATCTAATAATAACATCATAATGTCCCAAAGTTATAGGATCAAATGAACCAGGAAAAACAGCAATCTTTTTCTCCATAAATAATAATAAACTCCATACTTTAGTATGGAAATATATAAATTAAATTATTTTATTGAAAATAATAAGGATAAGAAAAGTTTATTTTTGTTTGTAAACTCATTAAAATAATGGAAAAATTATGTTCTAGTTGTTTTAATAATCAATATTGTAATAATAGAAATAAAAATAGAAGTAGAAGAGAGAATCATTTTAAATTTGACGTAATAGATTGGTTGTCCAATATACAATCTCCTTTTGAAGAAAAAAAAAAGATAGTAGAAGTAAAATTTAAAAATGATAGAAAAGAATTTTTTCTCTATTTTGAAAAAATTCCTCTTTATCAAGGGGATCCTGTCACTGTTGAAACTGTAGAATCTACTAATAATAAAAAACCTATAGAATATGATGTGGGAATAGTAAATCTAACTGGAGAATTAGTAAAATTACAAATACGAAATAAAAATATTTCCTTGGATTCTTTAACAAAAAAAATATATAGAAAATCAACAAATAAAGAAATAAATATCTGGAATTATTCAAAAAAAAAAGAATACAAGAGTCTTTTACAGGCTAGAAAATTTGCAAAAGATTTAAATCTTACTATGAAAATTTGTGATGTGGAATATCAAGGAGATGGAAAAAAAGCCACATTGTATTATACAGCAGTAAATAGGGTTGACTTCAGAAAATTGATCAAGGAATTAGCTAAAACATTTCGTACAAGAATAGAAATGCGTCAGATAGGATATAGACAAGAAGCAGCAAAAATTGGGGGGATAGGATCTTGTGGACGTGAACTTTGTTGTTCTACTTGGTTAAAAAAATTAAAGACCGTTAACACCAATTCTGCTAGATATCAACAACTTTCTATCAATATACAAAAATTAACTGGACAATGTAGTAAATTGAAATGTTGTTTAAACTATGAATTGGATACCTATTTATCTGCTATAAAAGATTTTCCAGACATTCATAGCAAAATTTATACAGAAAAAGGGGCTGCACAATGTATGAAAATTGATGTTTTTAAAAAAAAAATGTGGTTTTCTTACATAAAGAATCCAAACACCTGGTACATAATAGAATTAAAAAAGATAAAAGATATTTTAAAAAAAAACAAAAAAAATAAAATAGCTCCTCCCCTGGAAAAATTATCAACAATCAATGCCATTCAAAATACAAAATTAACATATAAATAAAAATTAAAAATTTTTTAAAAAAAAAATGAAAATAAAATAATTTTATACGTGTATAAAAAAAATAAAAAAAATAAAATCAGTTTTTATTTACGTATACTTCTTTTTTATTTTTGGTTTTTCTTTTTTTTGGGGATTAGCATACTTTTTGTCATTTTTTATTTTGCATCGAAAGGATATTTAGGTCCTTTACCCAATACTAAAGATATCGAAAAACCCACAATGGAAGTTGGATCAGAGGTATATGATACAAATGGAATTTTACTTGGGAAGTTTTTTTCAGAAAATAGAACACTAATTACTTATAAACAACTTCCAAAATATTTTGTAAATGCCTTGATAGCAAAAGAAGATATTCGTTTTAAAAATCATTCAGGAATAGATCTAAAGTCACTTATCCGAGCCATTATTTCTTTGGGAAAAAGAGGAGGTGGGAGCACCATTTCTCAACAATTAGCAAAACTTCTTTTTACAGGTAAATCTGCGAAAAATAAACTAGAAAGAATCCATCAAAAACTTTTAGAATGGATCATGGCGGTTGAATTAGAAAAACGTTATACAAAAGAAGAAATCATTACTATGTATTGCAATAAATTTGATTTTTTGTATAATGCAAAAGGAATTGAGACTGCTGCTCATACTTATTTTAATAAAAAAGCTTCAGAATTAAATTTAGGAGAATGTGCGACATTAGTTGGAATGCTAGAAAATCCTTCTTTGTATAACCCAAAAATGTATCCTAAAAGATCTAAAAAACAAAAAAATTTGGTTTTACATCAAATGAATAAATATAATTTTTTGAATAGAAAAAAATATGAAAATGAATTAAAAAAAAACATAAAAATAAACTTCAAAATTCAAAAAAAAGATTTTGAATTATTAACCTATTATGGAGATTTTTTAAAAAAGGAAATCCAAGATGCATTAGATGATTACGAAAAAAAAACGGGAAAAAGATTAAATCTTTATTCTAGTGGATTAAAAATATACACATCTATTGATGCGAAAATGCAAGATTATGCTGAAAAAGCAGTTAAAAAACATCTTAGTCAATTACAAATTCTATTCAATAATTTTCAAAAAAAAAACAAAAACTCTCCATTTTTTAATATATCTCAAGAAAAAACAAAGAGAATTCTTATATCTGCTATGCATAGAACACAGCTTTATCAAGAACTGAAACAAAAAGGGATTAAAGAAGAAAAAATTATAGAAGAATTTAAAAAACCAAAATATCTCAAATTATTCACTTGGAATGGAGAGAAAAAAGTTTTCATATCCCCATGGAATTTTATTCGTTATCAAAAAAGTATTATCCAAGCTGGATTATTATCTATAGAATCTTATACAGGATATATAAAAGCATGGGTAGGAGGAATAGATTTTAATTATTTTCAATATGATCATGTAGCAAAAACACAACGTCAAATTGGATCCGTTTTTAAACCTATTTTATATGCAACTGTTATTAATGAATTACATTATACACCTTGTACTAAAATATCAAATGAAAAATTCCATATAGGAAAATGGTATCCTAGAAATTCAAATGGAAAATATGGAGGATTTTTAACATTAAAAGATGGATTAGCACAATCAGTAAATACAATTTCTGCTCGTCTTATATCTCAAATAACCCCAGTTCCAGTAATTAAATTAGCAAAAAAAATGGGAATAGAATCTATCATTCCTGAACATCCCTCCATTGCTCTTGGATCGGCCGATTTAACACTGTACGAAATGACGGGAGCATTTAATACATTTACTAATTATGGTTCTTACGTAAGACCTAGTCTTTTAGTTAAAATAGAAGATGAATATGGAAAATTAATCAAAGAACATATAGATTTTAGTAGAAGACAAGTTTTTAGCGAAGAGGTTGCATATATAATGTTAAAACTAATGCAAGGGGTAGTTCAATATGGAACTGCTAAAAGATTATTGAAGTATTATAATTTTTTAGGATTAGATATAGCAGGAAAAACGGGGACGAGTAATGAAAATTCAGATGGATGGTTTATAGGAATGATTCCAAATTTAACTACTGGAGTATGGGTTGGATGGGAAGATAGATTTGCTCATTTTGAAAGTATAAAATTGGGGCAAGGAGCTAATATGGCATTACCTATATGGGCTTATTATATGAAAAGTTTATATAAAGATTCAAGCCTTATTTATCATGATAAACTATCATTTCATAAACCAGAAAATTTCAAATATAATTGGACCCATTGTGAAGATATTTTTCATAATGAAGATGAAGATGAAGATGAAAAAAAAAATAAAGATTCCGATTCTTCTACTGAGACTAAGAATGATGATAATAATAATGAGAATGAAGATGAAAAAAAAAATAAAGAAGAAGAGATGATAAACTTTAATGAGAATAATATCAATACAGAACCTGATAATAAAAATATTACGATAGATAAATAATAAAGTAAGTTATGATAAAAAGAATATTAATTTTAGATAAAAATCATCCTTTTATCATATATAAACTCAGAAAAGAAAAATTAATTTGTGATGAAAATTATTTTGATCCTGTAGAAATCATTATGAAAAATATCTTTTTATATGACGGAATTATTTTGAGAAGTCGTTTAAAAATAGATAAAAAATTTATGAATAAGGCTATAAATTTAAAATTTATAGCTCGTGTTGGATCTGGAATGGAAAATATAGATAAAGATTATGCTTTAAAAAAAGGGATTACATTAATTTCTTCTCCAGAAGGAAATAAAGATTCTGTAGCAGAACATGCTATAGCTATGCTTTTATGTATGATGAATAATGTTATTCGTACTCATCAAGAAATTAAGATAGGAAAGTGGAACAGAGAATCTAATATAGGAAAAGAGATAATGGGAAAAACAATAGGAATTATAGGATATGGAAATACTGGAAAAGCTTTTGCTAAAAAACTTTCAGGATTTGAAACGACAACATTATGTTATGATATCCTTCCTAAAATAGGAGATAATTATGCAAAACAAGTAGATATGGAAAAAATATTTATAGAATCTGATATAATTAGCCTTCATGTCCCTTATACAAAGGGGACAAAAGGAATGGTAAACGAAAAATTTATAAAAAATTTTTGTAAACCTTTTTATTTAGTGAACACTTCTCGTGGAGAATGTGTGCTTACTGAGCATTTGGTAAATGCATTGAAAAATGGAAAGATATATGGAGCCTGTTTAGATGTACTAGAATATGAAAAATCTTCTTTTGAAGATTTTTTCAATCATCGAAATCTTTCTAAAAACTTTTTTTATCTTATTGATTCTGATAAAGTTATATTAACCCCCCACATTGCTGGATGGACAAAAGAATCAAGATATAAAATGGCTAAAATCATTGTTAATAAAATAATTTTTTTAAAAAAAAAATTTCATTATCACTGAATTTTTTTATGAATCTGAATTATTAGTATACATCCTTTGAATAACGTTTATTTTTTTTCATTTTTTTTAAAAATTCGAGAGAATTTTCTCCTAACTCTTCTTTTATTACACGAAGTAATGTATTTTCAACATCCACACTCATATTTTTTTTTTTTCCGCAAATGTAAATATATGCACCATTTTTTATCCATTTGTAAAACTCTTTACGGTTTTTCCATATTTCATCTTGTACATAAATTTTTTTTTTTTGATCTCTAGAAAAAGAGATATTTATATGGTTTAATATTCCATTTTTTTTCCAATTTTTTATTTCCATTTGATATAGAAAATCAATTTCTGAATATTGATTTCCAAAAAAAAGCCAATTTTTTCCAGTAGATCTATTAATTTCTCTTTCATATAAAAAAGAACGAAAAGGAGCTATCCCCGTACCAGTTCCAATAAGTATTATATCCTTATTGGATTTTGGTAATTTAAATAAATGATTTCTATGAATAAAAAAAGATAATAGATCTCCTTTTTTTAATTTAGAAAGAAAATTAGAACAATATCCATATTTAATTTTTCCATCAATTTTAAATTGATGACGTAATACTGTAATATGTATTACAGTATTATTGTGTGCTTTAGGAGAAGATGAGATAGAATACAATCTAGGTTTTATAGGATCCATAAGCTCAATAAAATCTTTTAATTGAACTTCCTTTTTTAAAGGAAATTTTTTTAAAAGATCAAAAAAACTCCATATTTTTTTATTAGAATAAATAGGATTTTGATCTGAAAAAAAAGAATACTTACTTAACATATTTCGGGATAAATGAACGATGTTAAATTTTTTTTTAAACATAAAAAACATCATATTTTTTTCATTTTTATCATTAAAAATTATTTTTTTCCAACTTTTCAAAAAATTCATAATTTTATGAACTTCTTCTGATGAGTTTTCCGCCATTATTGCAACAGAGTCTCCTGGAGAGTAGTCACCAGATTCATTCATCAATATTTCAATGTGATAAAATTCTTTATGAGATTTATTATTTTTTTTGTTTAAAAGTAAATTATTCAAAACTATTCCACATAAATGTTTTTTTTCCCTCATTTTTATATTAATATGTTAATTTTAACATCTAAAAAAGATTCTCTACTGATAAATATCTTTCTCCCGTATCATAATTGAATGTAAGTATTGTAGATTCTCTAGAAATATTAGAGAGTTTTTTGTCTATAGCTGACAAAGAAGCTCCTGTAGAAATTCCAACAAGAATCCCTTCTTTTATTGCAATTTTTCTGACAAACTTAAATGCTTCTTCTTTTGATACCAAAAAAGATCCATTTAAAAGATTCACATTTAGAATAGGGGGGATAAATCCAGCTCCTAATCCTTGCAAGGAATGAGTTCCTCCAACCCCTCCAAATATAACAGGAGATTCCACTGGTTCTACAGAAAAAATTTTTACTTTTGGAAATTTTTTTTTCAATACTTCTGCTACTCCAGTTATATGTCCTCCAGTCCCCACTCCTGTAATAAAATAATCTATTCCCTCAGGAAAAGAATCAATAATTTCCTTTGCAGTTGTATGACTGTGTATATTTGGATTGGAAACATTCTCAAATTGTCTTGGCATCCAAGAATTAGGTATAGAATTTATCAACTCTTCTGCTTTTTTAATAGAACCTTTCATTCCTTCTTCTCTAGGAGTAAGGACAAATTTTGCTCCGAAAATAGAAAAAAGTTTTCTTCTTTCAATACTCATGGATTCGGGCATAACTAAAATCAGACGATATCCTTTTACAGCAGAAACCATAGCTAGCCCTACTCCGGTATTTCCAGATGTAGGTTCTATAATGAGATCCCCCCTTTTAAGTATTCCTTGATTCTCTGCATCTTCAATCATTGATAATGCAATTCTATCTTTAATACTCCCCCCAGGATTATTTTTTTCCAATTTTATCCATACTTTATGAGTAGGAAATAAACGATTAAGATGGACATGAGGTGTATTCCCAATAGTTTTTAGGATGCTTTCTACTCTCATTTTTTTTTAATTTTTTTTATATTATATCATAAAATTAATAGAATCAGGAAAAGGGGTATTATTATTACGCATTTTAATTTCACTTTTTTGATAAACTATAGAGAAAGGAGGAATACTACGGGTTACCCATACATTCCCCCCAAGTATGCTATCGTGTCCAATTACAGTTTCTCCTCCCAAAATAGTTCCTCCAGCATAGATAGTTACTTTATCTTCTATGGTAGGATGACGTTTTTTATTTTCTAATTTTTTATCTACATATATGGCACCTAAAGTTACTCCTTGATATATTTTAACATTATTTCCTATTTTTGTGCTAGATCCAACTACTATTCCGGTTCCATGATCTATTACAAAAGAATTTCCTATTTCTGCAGAAGCATGAATATCCACCCCCGTTTTACTATGCGCGTATTCTGTTATCAATCTAGGAAAAATTGGAATATTTTGAATCCATAGTTGATGAGCTATTCTATATAACGCGGTAGCAAAAAAACCAGGATAGGACAAAAATATTTCTTCTATAACAGTTGCGGCAGGATCAAATTCTAAAATGGCATTAGCGTCCATAATTAACGTCTGATAAATATGAGGAATTTTTTTAAAGAATTTTTGAGAAAGTTTTTCAGAATTTTTTTCTTCAATGTTTAATTCTAAAAAAATAGAATATAACTTTTTTTGTAAAATTTTATAATTTTTTTTGAAAAAAGAAATTTTATTTAAAATCTTTTTGTCAGGCGTAAAAAGAATATAAAATAAATCTTCCACAAATTTTGTGGACATTTTTTTATTTGGAAAAGAATATTTTCTTTTTTTATTATTTTCAAATAGTTTTTCTAAAAAATCTATATTTAGATTTTGCATTTTTTTATATTATTATTTTCATTGTATGAAATAAACCAATAATTATCCTATCTAATAGTTTAGTTTTTTTTTGAAAATTACAAAATTATTAGATGTTTTTAAGAATTCTATTTTGAATTCAAAAAAATAATACAAAAAATATGTTATTTTTCTTAAAATAAAAAAATACAGAATATAATAAAAAAATTTGTCACTTTTTTATTCTTAATTCATTAAGATAAGTTAGTTAATATTATGAAAAAGATAAAAGTAATTCATCCTATAGTAGAAATGGATGGAGATGAAATGGCTAGAATTATATGGAAGTACATAAAAAAATATTTTATATTCCCTTATTTGGATATTAAAATTATCTATTTTGATCTGGGAATAAAAAATAGAAATTTAACAAATGATCAAATAACTATAGATGCATCTCATGCGATAAAAAAATATAATGTAGGAATAAAATGTGCAACTATCACTCCAGATGAAGAAAGAATGAAAGAATTTCACTTAAAAAAAATGTGGAAATCTCCAAATGGAACTATCCGAAATATGATAGACGGAACCTTATTTAGAGAGCCAATCATAGCAAAAAATATTTCTCGTTTGATCCCAAATTGGAAAAAACCTATCTGCATAGCACGTCATGCTCATGCAGATCAATATAATGCAGTAGATTTTCTTATTAAAGAAAAAGGAAAATTATATATTTCTTTTATTCCCGACAATAAGAACAGTAGTAGTAAAAAATTTGGAATACATCATTTTTCAGGAAATGGAATTGCAATGGGAATGTATAACACAGATGAATCTATTTATGGATTTGCTCGTTCTTGTTTCAACTATTCTATTTACAAAAAATGTCCTCTTTTTCTTTCTACAAAGAATACAATTCTAAAAACATATGATGGAAGATATAAAAAAATATTTCAAAACTTGTATGAAAAAGAATTTCAATCAAAGTTCAAAGATCTTCAAATTACTTACGAACACCGTTTAATTGATGATATGGTTGCGTATGTAATAAAATCAAATGGAGGATTTGTATGGGCATGTAAGAATTATGATGGAGATGTACAATCAGATGCTATAGCTCAAGGATTTGGATCATTAGGAATGATGACTTCAACATTATTAACTCCTGATGGAAAAACATTAGAATCAGAAGCTGCACATGGAACTGTAACAAAACATTATAAATTATATAAAAAAGGAGTAAAAACATCAACAAATCCAATTGCATCTATTTTCTCATGGACACGGGGGCTTAAACATCGTGCATTTTTAGATAAAAATCAAGATCTAAAAGATTTTTCTGAAAAAATAGAAAAAACATGTATAGAAGTAATAGAATCTGGAAATATGACTAAAGACTTATTTCAAATTGTTAATACAAAAAATAGTATAAAAAATTATTTAGATACAAAATCTTTTTTGAATCTTTTGAAATTACATTTTGATAAGAAAATACTAAATAATAATTTAAATTGATTTTTGGATCAACTTATTCATTATTTCTTTTTTTCTTAATTTTCCCAATGAATTCTCTATAAATTTTTTCACAAAAAAAATATGTTTGGGCATAAAAAATTTTTTTTTACCTAAAAAAATTGATTTTGGAATACGAAAAAAGAAAGGATCACTTTCTATAACTAATACAATTTTTTCACCTAATTTTTTATCTGGAATTGAAGAAACAAAAAACCTCTTTTTAAATGTTAGAAATAATGGAAAAAGATCTTTTTCTATCAATTCGGGGACAACTTTGATCCCACCACTATTAATAAGATTATCATATCTTCCAACCCAGTAAAATTTGTCTTTTGATATCAGATGAACAATATCATTTGTCTGAATAAATGAATCCATACAATATGGAGAAAATACTTTTAAACAATTTCTTTTGTCTCTACTAAGAGAAATATCTTTGAATGATTGATAATAATTAGTTTTATTTAATCCATTAATTTTTTTTAAAGCTATATGCCCCAATGTTTCCGTCATTCCATAAGTTGCATAACAAAGAGTTGAAATATTTTGTAATTTTTTTTCCAAATCACTAGAAATAGGGGCACCTCCTATTAAAAGAATTTTTATATTTTCCAATTTTTTTAAAGATGAATAAACTTGTATCGGAACCATTGATGAAATATCGAAAAAATATTCTTTGTTGATATTTTTTAATGGATTAGAAGACGGAGGAATACAATAAATATTCCACTCAAATAAAATAGCACGGACAAAAAACATTTTTGTTGCTATAGAATCTATAGATAAACATAATAATCCTTTTAATCCCTTTTTTTTGAGATTAAAATAATCTACTGTCATTTTTGCACATCTTATCATATATTTTTTTTTAAGAAAAACTTTTTTAGGAATACCTGTAGTTCCGGAAGTAAATCCAATCAATCCAGGATTACTATCATACCAACTTTTCAAAAAAGAAAGAATTGATTTTTGCCAATAAAAGAAAGGATGTCCTGGGGAAAAGAGATTTTTAAAAATTTTTTTAGAAGAAAAATTTATCCATAAACCCAACCCTAAATGAGATTTTTTATCTTCCATTTTTTAATAATAAAAGGATTATACCAAATACTTCCTTTTTTGATTTGTAAAGGAGATAAAAAATTATTCATATAAAAAGATCCTGTCTCTAATCCATGAGTTATCTGATCATTTACAAGATTAAAAGTCCATTGAGTAATAGCATTCATTCCTATATTGCTTTCTAAAGAAGAACTAATATACCACTCAATTTTTCTTTTTTTAGCTTCTAAAATCCATTTTTTAGAACCTAAAAAACCTCCACATATACTTGGTTTCAAAACAATATACTGAGGAGATATAAAATCTAATAATTTTTCTTTCAAAAATTTAGATTTAAATTGATTTATAGTTGTTAATTCTTCATCTAATGCAATAGGTAATTTTGAATTTTTGCATATATAAGCCATTTCATTCCAATTTCCAGGAGTTATAGGTTGTTCAACAAAATAAACAAAATTTAAATCAAATAACTTATTAATACAATCCAAAGCACTTTTTTTATCTTTAAAAGAACCATTTGCATCTATACGGATTTTTATATTATTATATTTTTTTTTTATTTTTTTTAACAAAAAATACTGATAAGGAAAAAGTTTTGAACTTATTTTTATTTTAATACATGAAAATCCTAGATATATTTTTTCCTCTACTTTTTTGAAAAATTCATTTTCAGAAGTATTTAACCAAATGAGACTACTTGTAGGAAGTCCATTTTTACCATCAGTAAAATCAGAATTATATAATATTGGAAATCCCTTATTAAAACTTAAAAAAGCTTGTTCTAATCCAAAAAAAATAGATGAATACGAAATGAATCTGCGATAATACATGGGATCAATTTTTTTACTACGATTTATCTTTTTAGAAATAAATAGTAATTCTTTTTCATAATTATACAAATTTTTTAATGCAAAATGATCCAATAATGGATTGCATTCTCCAATTCCTATTCTTTTATTTTTTTCTTTTAAAATTAGAAACCAAATAATATTATGTTCAAATATTCTATTAGAATTCTTTATTTTTTCTTTAAAAAAGAATAATTTTTTTTTTATAATTGATTGAAAAAACATATTAAATACACATGGTGTCTCCAATTTTTAACAAAAAAAGTTCTTTATTTTTTTCATAAAACTTCTCTTTTGCCTTTTTTTTATCTATTTTAATCGCCTCAAAAGTATCATAATGTACCCCTAAAACTTTTTTACATTGTAAAAAATCAGAAGCAATTATAGCTTCCTCTACACCCATTGTATAAACTCCTCCTATAGGAAGAATAGAAATCTTCAATGTTCCAAAACTGGGGATAAGTTTCATTTCATATGTAAGAGAAGTATCTCCTGATAAATAGATATTTTTTTTATCTTTGGTTTGTAAAAGGAATCCTCCCGGATTACCTCCATAAGTTCCATCGTCAAAAACGCTAGAATGAGTTGCCCAAACATATTTTAATCTTCCAAATGGAAAAGAAATAAAAGATCCATAATTAATACCATATGTTTTTAATTTTTTTTTTTCAAAAAAATTAGATATTTCATAATTTGAAATTACCAAAGATCCAAATTTATTAGCAAATAATTCTGTATCACAAACATGATCATAATGCGCATGTGTTAATAAAATGTAATCTATTCTTTTAAAATATTTTATACATCTATTCAATAATTTTGAATCTTTTTTGAATAGAGGATTTCCATAAAAAAAAGGATCTACTAACAAAAAAATTCCATGTATTTCTATCATGTATGTACTATGACTAAAAAAAGTAATTTTCATATTTTACAATTTATATTTTTCAAAATCTAACATTAAACAATACTCCAATTCCTATTGAATAAAAAAAGGTTATTAAAATTAGTTTTTTTAGTTCTAAATTAAAATCTTTTGGACTTGATATAAAAATAATTTTTTTTATGTGATTTATTAAAAAAGGAAAAATAAAAATTAAATAAAAAAATTGATATCCTCCATTATAGTTTAAATAAATAAAGTAGATTCCTAAAAAAAAAGAAATCAAAATAGAAAAAACATGGTATAATTTTGCATACTTAATTCCAAGTATTCCTGCTACTGTATATTTTCCATTTTTAGAATCATTTTCTATATCTCTCATATTGTTAATATTCAAAACGGATACATTTAGAAATCCTATAGATAAAGATAAAAAAAAACATCCCTATGCCAAGTATGAGTGTATAAAAAATAACTTCCCATTACAGAAACAACTCCAAAAAAAATAAGAACAAATAGATCTCCCATTCCTATATATCCATAAGGTTTTTTTCCCATAGAATAGTTTATAGAACTATATATACAAATTAATATTCCTAAAAAGTAAAATAAAAGAATAAAAAAATTATTCACATTTACTTTAATTGATTGGAAAATCAATAAAATTCCAGAAAAAAATGATAAAATAGAAAAAACATTCACTGCTTTTCTCATTTCTAATAATGAAATAAAACCTTTCTGAATTGGATGCAATGGACCTATTCTTTTGCAATTATCTACTCCTTTAACAAAATCTCCATAATCATTTGAAAAATGAGATAGTACTTGTAAAAATAAAGCAGTCATTAAACACAAAAAATAAGTAACAAAACTTACTTGATATCCTTTATATTTTGAAATTAAAAAACTCAAAGTGATTCCAGAAAAAGATAAAAGTAAAGTATGAAGTCTGGCAGATACACACCAATACTTCAACTTTTTATTCATGATTTTCATAAAATTTTTGAAAATTTCTTAAAGTTTGGATTTCTTTTTTCTAAAAAAGCATTCTTTCCCTCTTGAGATTCCTCCATTAAATAAAACATAAAAGTAGCATCTCCTGCTAATTGCATCAATCCATGTTGTCCATCTAGTTCTGCGTTTAAACATCTTTTAATCATTCTCAAAGACATAGGACTTCTCTTTTGTATTATTTGACACCATTCTATGGTTTTTTTTTCTAGGTTTTTTCTAGAGACAACTTTGTTAATTAAACCCATACTTAAAGCTTCTTCAGCAGAATATTCTTTACATAAAAACCACATTTCTCTTGTTTTTTTTTGACCAATATGACGAGCTAAATAAGAGCATCCAAAACCTCCATCAAAAGATCCAACTTTAGGACCTGCTTGGCTAAAAGTAGAATTATTTGATGCAATTGTTAAATCACAGACTACATGTAAGACATGCCCACCACCTATAGCAAAACCATTTACCATTGCAATAACAGGTTTAGGCAATTCTCGTATTTTTTTATAAAAATCTAAAATATTTAATCTTGGAACTCCGTCTTTTCCTAAATATCCCCCTAATTTTCTTGTTCTAAGATCTCCCCCGGAACAAAAAGATTTATCTCCAGAACCTGTTATAATCAATACATCTATATCTTTCCTATCACGACATATATCTATAGCATCAATCATCTCTTTAACTGTTTCCACACGAAAAGCATTATGACATTCCGGTCTGTTAATTTCTATTTTCGAAAT
Source organism: Blattabacterium cuenoti (assembly GCF_014251375.1). NCBI lineage: Bacteria > Pseudomonadati > Bacteroidota > Flavobacteriia > Flavobacteriales > Blattabacteriaceae > Blattabacterium > Blattabacterium cuenoti. Next base: position 392,965 of record NZ_CP059187.1, read on the forward strand.
TCCATTCCAAAAATGGAATAATATATCTTCATATTTTTTAACTGAAATCCAATTTACTGTATAAGAATGCATAAATTAATAAAATTTAAATTTTAATGTTTTACTTACTTATTAACAAAATAAAAAAAATTTTCTCAATCAATAATAAAACGGAATTTTATGTTACGAAATATGTTTTCAATAATTCTAGGGATAATAGTAAGTGTTTCTGAAATACTTTTTTCTATTAAATTAATAAAAAAAAAATTTGTAGAAATTCAATTCATTTCATTAAAAAATTTGAAAGATATTTTTATACATGCACCAACTAAGTTTTTTATAATTTTAATTTTTTTTTATGCTTTAAGTGCATTTTTGGGGGGGATCACAACATCTTTTTTTGTACAAAAGGCTAAAAAAGCTTATGCAATGTTAAATGGATTTATTTTACTCATTATTTTCTTTATACAAATTTTTTTATATACAATTCCTATCTGGTTTAAAATTATTATTTTAACAATATTTTTTCCAATATCATATTTAGGAGGAGAATTTATAGAAAATGTTATCAGTTTCATTCCAAAAAAATGGACTTTATTAATAAATAAAAAAATCCAGAAAAATAACCTATCAAAGCGATCCAACTAATTTTTTTCAAATACCATAAAAAATCTATTTTTTCCATTCCCATAGCCGCAACTCCAGAAGCGGATCCTATAATAAGAAGACTCCCCCCCGTACCAGAAACATAAGCTATATAATTCCAAAATTCGTGATCAATAGGATAAGAAAACATAGATATAGTTGCTGCTACTAGTGGAACATTATCTATAATAGAAGAAATCAAACCAAATATAAAAGCTGTTAATTTCCACGTAAAAACTATTTCCATAATCCAATGAGAAAGATTATATAATATTCCTAAAGATTCTAATGCAGAAACGGATAGTAATATTCCTAAAAAAAATAAAACACTGGATAGATCTATTTTTCTAAAAACTTCATCTATAGAAAAACTTTTTTTAAAATTTAATAAAGTTATTATAATAAAAAATATTCCAAGTGAAAGCAACATTCCCATATATGGAGGGACACCTATCAGAGTTTTTAAAATAGGTACAAATAACATAAGAGATAACCCCACATTCAATAAAAAAAAACCTCTTTTAAGATCTAATTGAGATAACTGAGTTTCTTTAACTTGAATAAATCCATTAAAAATAGACATTCTAGAACCTAATAAAGTAGAAAAAAACATGCATAAAAAAGATGGAATAAATATTTCTTTTATAAGATTTATAGTGGTAACTTTTTCAGAAATCCATAACATTGTAGTAGTAATATCTCCAATAGGAGACCATACCCCCCCAGCATTGGAAGATATAATCACAAACCCTAAATAATATAAACGTTCTTTATAATCATAAATAATCTTTCTTAATAAAGAAACCATAACTATAGTTGCAGTAAGATTATCTATTATTGCAGATAAAAAAAAGGATAAAAAAGTTATTATCCATAAAAATTTACGTTTCGTATGATTAGAAAATAATTCTCTTAATGCCTCGAATCCAGAAAAAATATCAATAATAGAAATAATAGACATTGCCCCAATTAAAAAAAAAATAATTTCAGATGCTTTTCCTAAAGAATGTAATAATAAATAATGATATTTATCAAAACTAGTACTACAGTTAAATAATTGTTTATTATGATCTAACTCAAAAATTTGAGGTCTCCAAAACATAATTAAAGACCAACAAATAGATGCCATAATAAGAGATGGAATTATCTTATTTAAGGATACAATATTTTCAAGTGTAATAAATAGATATCCAATGATAAAAACTAATATTATTACCATTGACTGCATATTATATAATTACTTTCTTATTATGTACTGTATTTATTGTTGTTGTAATAATTATTTTAAAATAAAAGGAATATTGATTGTGGTTTATTCTTTAATTTGACTTTATAAATAAAGTCAATTCAATAAATATTTTTTTAATGAAAGGTCCATCCTGGATAACAGGAGTTTTTTCCTAGTATTTCTTCGATACGAAATAATTGATTATATTTTGAGGTTCGTTCAGAACGACAGATCGAACCAGTTTTAATTTGTCCAGTATTAAAAGCAACTGAAAGATCTGCTATGAAGCTATCTTCTGTATCTCCAGAACGATGAGAAATAATGTTATTATATCTATTTTTTTTTGCTAAATTGATGGTATTTACAGTTTCAGTAAGCGTCCCTACTTGATTTACTTTAATAAGAATAGAATTAGCAATTCCTTTTTTTATTCCTTTATTTAATCTTTCTATTTTTGTTACAAAAAGATCATCTCCAACTAATTGGACATTATTTCCTATTTCATCTGTTAACAATTTCCAACCTTCCCAATCGTTTTGATCCATTCCATCTTCAATAGATAAGATTGGATATCTTTTCACCAAATAAGATAAGTAATTTACATGTTCTTGACTAGACTTCTTAATTATTTTTTTGTTTTTTCTTCTATCAAATTTGGAATAATTATATTGATTATCTGAATAAAATTCAGAAGCTGCGCAATCTAAAGCTAATCCTATATGATCATATGGCTCATAATTTGCCATATATATAGATTCTAAAAGATTATCCAAAACATCTTCTATATTAAATAAATTTGGAGCAAACCCCCCTTCATCACCAAGATTAGTGGAGAATCCTTTTTTCCTCAAAAGTTCCCTTAGTTTGTAAAAAACTTTATGTCCCATTTGAATAGATTCAAAAAAACTATTTGCTTTTACAGGAATAATCATAAATTCTTGAAATGGAATACAAGAATCAGAATGTTTTCCTCCATTTATAATATTTATTAAAGGAACCGGAAGAATTTTTGAAGAAATTCCACCTATGTATCTGTACAGAGGTAATTTCAATTCTTTTGATGCAGCTTTTGTTACAGCTAACGAAATTCCTAAAATTGCATTTGATCCTAATCTTTTCTTATTTTTTGTTCCATCTAAATCTAACATTAATTGATCAATATATTCTTGTTCCATAACTGATTTTCCAATCAACTCAGGAGAAATAATATTATTAACATTTTGAACTGCCTTAAAAACTCCTTTTCCTAAAAAAAACTCACATTCATCACGCAATTCAAAAGCCTCTTCTATTCCTTTAGAAGTACCTGATGGAACTGACGCTCGTCCTAATATATTATTTTCTGTAATTACATCTACTTCAACAGTTGGATTTCCTCTAGAATCTAATATTTGTCTCGATTTAATCTTTTTAATTTTGCTCATAAATTCTTCCTCTATCCTTTTTTTTTATTAAATTTTTTGTTTTTTTACTACTACGTCTCGTGTATTTTCTCTTGTTTTTTTTAATTTTAATAAAAGATAAATCATTGAAATCTACTAATTCTATCAAAGAATACTTAGACATATCTCCCAACCGAAATCCAACTTTTATAATTCTTGTATATCCACCAGAACGTTCCCGTACTTTTTTAAAAACATCTTTGAAAAGTTCTGACACTGCAATTTTGTCTTTCAATAATGAAAATATATTTCTTCTTGAGTGAAGAGTATTTATTTTAGATTTTGTAATAATAGGTTCTATATATCTTTTTAATGCCTTAGCTTTAGCTAAAGTTGTGAAAATTCTTTTTTCTTTAATCAAAGAAGAAGACATGTTAGAAAGCATAGAGTTCCTATGTCCAAATTTCCTACTTAAATGATTATTTTTTTTTCTATGATTCATCTATCTATTAGATTAGAAAATCTATTTTTTTAATTTAAACCCTGATATCTCCATTCCAAAATACAATCCTTTTTCTTTCATTCGACTTTCTAATTCATCCAAAGATTTTTTACCAAAATTTCTCATTTTTAACATACTCGATCTACTACCACTTACTAAATCAGCTATAGTTTTTATAGATGCATATTTTAAACAGTTTTTTGTACGTACAGATAAATTCATATCACTTAATTTGGATTTTAATAAAGTCCGCATACGTAAATATTCTTCTTCATATTTTATTTCTTTATCTATTTTATCATGTTCTTTTTTTCCAATCTTTTCATAAGAAAAAATAGAAAAATACTGTATTAATATTTTAGAAGCTTCCATTAAAGCTGATTTTGGACAAACAGAACCATCTGTTTTTATTTCTAATGAAAGATTTTCAAAATCAGTTTTCTGACCTACACGACAATTTTCTATTGTATATTTTACATTTCTAATAGGTGTATAGATAGAATCTATAGGAATAGTGTCAATTAAAAAATCATTATTATTTTTATTTTCTTCTGCAGGAACATATCCTCTTCCTTCTTCTATGGTAAAACTGATTTCTAATGGAACATTATTTTTATTACAAATAACTAAATCTGTATTTAAAATCTGAAAACTAGAAATAAATTTATTTAATAACTTTCCTGTTATTTGTTCATAATGACTTTCGATATAAGCATTAACTATCTCTTTTTTGATTGTTCCTTGAATTTTTCGTTTTAAACGAATTTTTTTAAAATTTAAAACAATTTCAGTAACATCTTCAACAATTCCCTCTATAGTAGTAAATTCATACTTTACTCCTTTTATTCTAATAGAAGTAACCGCAAATCCTTTTAAAGAACCTAAAAGCACTCTTCTTAATGCATTTCCCAATGTTATTCCATAACCAGGTTCTAAAGGTTTTAAATGAAAAATACCTCTATAATCAGAGAATTCGGATGTTGTAATTTTATCAGGTTTAACAAAATCTAGAATAGACATATAATTAATACTATATTATAGATGTTATTTTGAATATAACTCAACAATTAGTTGTTCTTTTATATTTTCGGGGATCTGATTTCTTTTTGGAACCATTCTAAATATTCCAAACATGTTTTTTTCATCTAAAATTAACCAATCAACTACCGTTCCTTCTACTTTATTTTTTATAGATTCTAATATGACTGGATGTTCTTTAGATTTTTCTCTAATTTCAATTTTATCTCCAGGATTCAATCTAAAAGACGGAATACTAACAATACTTCCATTAACCATAATATGTCTATGAGAAATTATTTGACGTGAAGAAGATCTAGATGGAGCAAATTTCAATCTAAAAACAACATTATCCAAACGAGATTCACATGCTTGTAATAATAATTCTCCAGTAACTCCTTTTTTTCTTACAGATTCTAAAAACAATCTTTCAAATTGTCGTTCCAATATTCCATAAGTGTATTTTGCTTTTTGTTTTTCTAACAATTGTACGAAATATTCAGAACGTTTTCCTCTACGAAGAATACTATTTCCATGTTGACCTGATGGATATTTTCTTCTTTCGAAATATTTATCTTTTCCATATATACATTCTCCAAATCTTCTTGATATTTTAGTTTTTGGACCTATATATCTTGCCATAAATTTAAAAAAATTCAATAATTAAACTCTTCTCCTTTTAGGAGGTCGACATCCATTATGTGGTAATGGAGTTATATCTTTTATTAAAGTAACTATAAGTCCTGAATTACTTAATGCTCGTATTGCTGCATCTCTACCTGATCCAGGTCCTTTAACTTTTACTTCAACTTTTTTTATGCCTGCATTTAATCCATTTTTTGCAACATCTTCTGCGGTCATTTGAGCGGCATAAGGAGTATTTTTTTTAGATCCTTTAAAATTCATCTTTCCTGCAGATGACCAAGAAACTACTTCACCTTTTTTATTAGTCAAAGTAATAATAATATTATTAAATGTAGATTGAATATGAGCTATTCCAAATGAATCTACAACAACTGATTTTTTCCTTCCATAGGATGATTTTTTCATATTATTTATGAATAACAAAAATTATTTTAATAATTAATTTTTTGATACTTTTTTCTTATTGGCGACAGTTTTTCTTTTTCCTTTTCTAGTTCTACAATTATTTTTGGTTTTTTGTCCTCTTAATGGTAAACATTTTCTATGTCTAGTTCCTATATAACAACCAATATCCATTAATCGTTTGATATTCATTTGAATTTCTGATCTCAATTCTCCTTCAATTTTTACATTGTTTGAGATATACTTTCTAAGTATACTAATTTCTTCATCAGACCAATCTTTAACTTTTTTATTCTCGTCAATTCCAACATTGAACAATATTTTTTTTGACAAATTTCTTCCAATTCCATATAAATAAGTCAAACCTATAACACTATTTTTAGATTTTGGAATATCCACTCCAGAAATTCTACTCATATTTTAACTTTTAACCTTGTTTTTGTTTAAATCTTGGATTTTTTTTATTAATAATCCGCAAACGTTTTTTTCGAATTACAATTTTACAATTATCAGTCCTTTTTTTTAAAGAAGCTCTTACTTTCATAATCAATATCTATTTTTTTTAATATCTATATGTTATTCTTCCTCTTTCTAAATCATAAGATGACATTTCTAACCTTACTTTATCTCCAGGCAATATTTTTATGTAATGCATTCTCATTTTTCCAGAAATATGAGCCTTAACAATACATCCGTTTTCCAATTCAACACGAAACATTGCGTTTGGAGATGATTCTATAATAGTTCCATCTACCTCAATATGTTTCTGTTTTGCCATCATAACAATACAACTGTTTGTTTAATTTAATATAATAAATATAAAAAAAAACAAATAAAAACTATGAATTTTTTTGTTTTTTTATATTGTATTTTTCATTGATTATGACTTATTGATCAATTTTTATTAAAATATCTAAATTTACTATCTTTTTTTTTCATCATCATTAATCCATCATAATGATAATTTAACAAATATATATTAACTTGTTGTATCACATCTAAAATAACACCAACTACAATTAACAAAGATGTTCCCCCATAAAATAATGAAAAATTTTGAGTTATTCCTATACTTCGATAAACTACAGAAGGAAGTATCGCAATAATTCCCAAAAGTACTGCCCCTGGGATAGTTATATTAGATAAAACATGATCTATATATTCTGCAGTTTCTTTTCCCGGTTTTATTTTAGGAATATGTCCTCCATTTCTTTTTAAATCATCTGCCATTTGATTTACCGGAATACTAATAGCAGTATAAAAAAAAGTAAAAATTATTACTAATAAGAAAAAAGTTAAATTATACCATAATCCATAAACATCTTGAAAAAGATGGAAAAAATTTTTCATTTTATTATTATTTACATACTCTGAAAAAGTTAATGGAAAAAGCATAATTGCCTGAGAAAATATAATCGGCATAACACCTGCTGCAGTCATTTTCAATGGAATATATTGATGTCTTTTTTGTATTAACTTAGAATTGGAACTTAAAGACTTATAATGAGAAACATATTGTACAGGAATTTTCCTAATTGCTTGTATAATTATAATAGAAAAAAGTACTACTAATAACCATAATAAAAACTCAAAAAATAAAACAATAAAACCTCCATTTCCAATTTCTATTTTACTAAGTATTTCTTTTGAAACTGCTTCTGGAAAACGAGCTATGATCCCCGACATAATAATCAAAGAAATCCCATTTCCTATTCCTTTATCCGTAATTTTATCACCCAGCCACATGGTAAACAAAGTTCCAGATGTTAATACCATAATTCCAATCCCCCAAAATAAAGTTTTTCCATAAAATGAATTTATATCAATAAGATAAGTTTTGGATATAGAAGAATATGATAAAAAAGGGATAAACTGTTTAGTTAAAGAAATAAGATATACTGGAGCTTGTATTAAGCATAAAATTACAGTTAACCATCTTGTCATAAGACTAATTTGTTTTCTTCCACTTTCTCCATCTTTTTGTACTCTTTGAAGAGTAGGAATAATAAGACACATTAATTGTATTATGATAGAAGCTGAAATATAAGGCATAACTCCAAGTGCTAAAACAGATGCACGATTAAAAGCTCCTCCAGTAAAAGAAGAAAGAATTTGCATAAGTCCTTTAGATCCAGGATTGAAATTTTTCATAAAATCACTAATCCCCAAAGGATTAATCCCCGGAATAGGAACATATGCTGCAAAACGATATATTAATAGAAAACCTAAAGTTGTTATTATTTTTTTACGTAATTCTTTTGCATTCCAAATATTGTGAAATGTAATAAAAAAATTATTCATAAATAATTTTTATATAGATAAAATATCTCCCCCAACTTTTTTTATAGAAGAAATAGCTTTTTTACTAAACTTAGATGCATAAATTTTTAATGGAGATAACAATTTTCCTCTTCCTAAAATTTTTAAAACATCATTTTTACGAATTAGATTAATGCTCAACAATACTTTTTTATCTACAACACTATTTTCAGATATCTTTCCTTTGGATACTAAATCTTGTAATGTATCTAAATTAATACAAAAATATTTTTTTTTATTTCTTTTTCTAAATCCGTATTTAGGAATACGTTTTTGTAAAGGCATTTGCCCTCCTTCAAACCCAATTTTTTTGGAATATCCAGAACGAGATTTTTCTCCTTTATGTCCTCTTCCACAAGTCCCCCCTTTTCCAGTCCCTTGTCCCCTTCCTAATCTTAATTTCTTTTTATTTGATCCTTTTTTTGGTTTTAAACTACTTAACATAAAAATTTTAATAAATTTTTATCCACTGTACACTTTTTGAATTGAAATATCCCTTTGTTTTGCTATTGTTTGAACATCTCTTAAACAAGAGAGGGCCTTAAGCGCAGCTTTAATCAAATTATGAGGATTAGATGAACCTTTAGATTTTGATAAAATATTTTTAAATCCAGCAGCTTCAAAAACAGCTCTTAAAATACCACCTGCAATGATTCCAGTTCCATCTGAAGCAGGTTTTATAAGTACTTTTGCTCCTCCATATCTGGATTCTTGTTCATGAGGAATAGTTCCTTTAAATACACATACTTTACGTAAATTTTTTCTTGCTTTTTCTCCTGCTTTATGAATAGCATCAGGAGCTTCCTTAGATTTTCCAAATCCATAGCCCACCATTCCTTTTTTAGTTCCTTTAATTACAATTGCACTAAAGCTAAAATATCTTCTTCCTTTTGTTACTTTACAAACTCTAGTAACTCCTATTAATTTTTCTTTTAATTCTATCCCACCTATAATATTTTTTCCTTTTCTTTTTTTTTCTATTTTCATATTTTTTTTTAACTAAAATTTCAATCCCATTTCTCTAATTCCTTCAGCTAATGATTTGATTCTACCATGATACAAATATCTTCCTCTATCAAAAATAGCTTTTTGTATATTCAATTCTTTTGCTTTTTTACCAAAAAGTTTTCCAACTTCATTGGATAACTCTATTTTTGTTTTATTCTCTTTTTTTAAAATATTTTCTCTTGAAGAAGAAAAAATTAAAGTCCGTCCAGAATCATCATCAATCATTTGTACATATATAGATTTATTACTTCTAAAAACAGATATTCTTGGTTTATTTGATTTCCCAAAAACTTTTCCTTTTCTCAATTTAAATTGAATTTTTTTTTTTTTCATTTCATTTTATTATTAATCAAACAATAAAATAATATTTTTATTTAGGCAGATTTACCCGTCTTTCTTCTAATATATTCGTTTAAATATCTTATTCCTTTTCCTTTATAAGGTTCTGGTTTTCTGAAAGATCTTATCTTAGATGCAATAATCCCTAAAAGTTGTTTATCATAAGATTTCAAAATAAGAATAGGATTTTTACCTTTTTCCATTCTTGCTTCTATATCAATTTCTTCAGGAATCTGCATCATAATATTATGAGAAAATCCTAAATTCAATTCTAATATTTTTTCATGACTAGACACTCTGTATCCAATTCCTACTAACTCTAATACTTTTTTAAATCCTTTGGAAACACCTTGTATCATATTATTAATTAAAACACGATACAACCCATGTAAAGACCTAGATTTTTTATTTTCTTGATTCCTAATTAAAAATAATTTTCTTTCATGATAATGAATAACTAATTTAATTTCTGAAGAAATTTTTTGACATAAATGACCTAATTTTCCATTAACAAATATTTTATCATTTTCAATTTTAACTTCTACATTTTCAGGAAAAAAAATAGGAGATTTACCAATTTTAGACATATTTTTAATAATTTAAAATACATAACATAATACCTCACCACCTAATCTTTTTCTTCTCGCTTGTTTATCTGTCATTACTCCAAAAGATGTAGAAATAATTGCAATCCCCAATCCATTTAATACACGGGGAAGATTTTTAAATTTTGAATATTTTCTTAAACCCGGTTTACTTATTCGAATTATTTTTTGAATAACAGATATTTTTCCTTGAGAATATTTTAAAGCTATTTTTATAAATTTTTTTTTCTTTTCTAATTTATAATCTAATATATATCCACTTTCTAATAAAACTCTAGTAATTTCTTTTTTCAATTTAGAATATGGAATTTCTAATAATTTATGTCTTGCAAGACAAGAATTTCTAATTCTAGTTAAAAAATCTGCAATAGGATCTGTGTTCATTTTTTACAACAAATTACCAACTAGCTTTTTTTACTCCCGGAATCAAACCTTGAGAAACCATATCTCTAAAAATAATTCTAGATATTCCAAATTTCCGCATGTATCCTCTACATCTTCCTGTAATAGAACATCTATTTCTTAAACGTACTGGTGAAGCATCTCTAGGTAATCTTTGAAGGAGTTCATAAGATTTAGAATCTTTTAATATTTTACGTTTTTTTTCGTATTTTAAAACTGTTTTTTCTCTTTTTTTTTGTCTTGCTTTTACAGATTCTTTAGACATTTTTATTTCTTTTTTTTATTAAATGGTATTCCAAAATAAGATAATAAATATTTAGATTCTTGATCATTTTTAGCAGAGGTTACAAATGTAATATTCATCCCTCTATTTTTTTTTATTTTATCAATATTAATTTCAGGATAAATAATTTGTTCACTAATCCCCATATTGTAATTTCCATATCCATCAAAACTATTTTCTTTTACTCCAATAAAATCTCTTACTCTAGGTAAAGAAATATTAATCAATCTTTCTAAAAACTCATACATTTTTACTCTTCGTAATGTTACTTTCACACCTATAGGCATCCCCTTTCTAAGTTTGAATCCAGATTCATCGTGTTTTGAATAACAAAAAACAGCTTTCTGTCCTGAAATAGACGTAATTTCATTTAAAGAGCTCTCTATTATTTTTTTATCTGATGAAGAAGATCCAATTCCTTGATGAATAACAATCTTTTTTATTTTAGGAACTTCCATAACTGATCTATATCCAAATCTTTTTATTAAAGAAGGAATAATTTTTTTTTCATATAACTTTTTTAAAGTTAAAGATTGATCAATCATATTTTTTTCAAATTAGATAAATGTATAGGAAGTTCTTTTTTTATAATTTCTCCTTTAGGCTTCTCTGAACTAGGCTTAATATGTTTTTTAACTATGTTGATTCCCTCTATAATAGCCTTATTCTTTTTTAAAAAAACCTTTAACACAATTCCTGTGTTTTTTTTATAATTTCCTGATAAAATCAATACTTTATCTCCTTTTTTTATCATAAATAAAAAAAAACTTAAAAAAATAAAATTTATTAAAAAAATAAAATCATAAAACTTCTTGTGCTAAAGAAACAATTTTCATATACTCTTTCTCTCTTAATTCTCTAGCTACTGGTCCAAATACTCTACTTCCCAACATATCTCCTGAAGGGTTTATAAGTACACAAGCGTTGTCATCAAAACTTATATATGAACCATCTTTTCTTCTAGTTCTTTTTTTTGTTCTTATAATTATGGCCTTAAAAACCTGCCCTTTTTTCACAATATCTCCTCCTGAAGAAGCAGACTTAATTGTAACAATTATGGAATCTCCCAATGATGCATACCTTTTTTTTGTACCTCCTAAAACACGAATAACTAACGCTTCTTTAGCACCAGTATTATCTGATACTTTACATATTGATTCTTGCTGTAACATAATATTACTTTTTAGAATTTTCCAATATTGCGACCAATCTCCAACATTTTTTTTTACTCATAGGTCTAGTTTCCATAATACTAACATAATCTCCATTTTTAGAAATATTTTTTTCATCATGAACCATATATTTTTTTTTTCTCAAAATACTCTTTCCATAATATTTATGTTTCACTTTTCTAATTTCAGAAATAATAATAGTTTTGTTCATATTATCACTTATTACTATTCCTTTTCTCTGTTTCCTATATTTCAAGATTTCTTTATTTTTTTTCTTTTGATTTTCTTCTTTCATTTATTCTTTTGTTCAATTCAGTCTTTAATCTTGCAACATTTCTTCTCAACATTCTAATCTCCATGGGATTTTTTTTCAATCTTACTGTATGTTCAATTTTTACATTTTGATAATTTCTTTCCTGAAGATTTATATTATTTTTTAAATCCTTCAAAGATAAAGATCTAATATCTAAAAATTTCATATTATTTTATTATAAAATCATTTAAAAAAATAAATTTCATTTTAATAGGTAATTTTTGAGAAGCTAATCTTAATGCTTCTCTAGCTATTGTCATAGATACTCCGTCCACTTCAAATAAAATTCTTCCCGGCTTAATTACAGATACCCAAAATTCTACTGGTCCTTTTCCTTTTCCCATACGAACTTCTTGTGGTTTTTTTGTTATAGGCTTATCTGGAAAAACATTAATCCATAATTTTCCTTCTCTTTTCATATATCTTGTAGCAGCAATACGAGCTGATTCTAATTGTCTAGATGTCACCCAAGCACTCTCCATAGCTTTTATTCCATATGCCCCTCTTGAAAGAAAAACTCCTTTTGTAGAATTTCCTCGTATACGACCTTTCTGTTTTTTTTTATACTTGGTTTTTTTGGGTTGTAACATAATATAAGTCTTATATCTTTTTTCTCTTCTTCAAAAAATGAGAAGATTTATTAGAACGATGTTTTTTTTGCATTTCTTCTAATAATGGAAATAATTCTTTCTTTCCATAAATTTCTCCTTTCATAATCCAAACTTTTACTCCTATACTACCATAGATGGTATGAGCAACTTCCATATGATAATCTACATCAGCTCTAAAAGTCCCAAGAGAAATTCTTCCTTCTTTATAAGATTCACATCTTGCCATTTCTACTCCATTTAATCGTCCTGACATTTGTATTTTTATTCCTTTAGCATTCATTCTCATTGCTGAAAAAATAGATTGTTTAATAGCTTTTTTATAAGATACTCTATTTTCTAATTGTTTTACCAATCCTTTAGAAACTAGTGGTGCATCTAACTCAGGACGTTTTACTTCGGATATATTTATCTGAACTTCTTTTTTAGTTATTTTTTTTAATTCCTTTCTAACAGTGTCAACTTCATCTCCTCTTTTTCCTATAACAAGAGCGGGCCTTGAAGTTCGAATAGTAATAGTAATAAATTTTAGAGTTCTTTCTATAAAAATTCTAGAAATAATTCCTTTTGGAAATCTTGCGTCTATATATCTTCTTACTTTAAAATCTTCTTGTATTCTATCCTTGTAATTATTACACCAACTGGATTGCCATCCCATAATAATTCCCAAACGATTAACAATTGGATTTGTCTTTTGTCCCATATTTTATTTTTTATTTTTTTCTTCTACTAAAAGAAGAATAATATTACTCGATCTTTTTCTGATTCTATGTCCTCTTCCTTGAGGTACCGGCCTTACCCTTTTCAAAGTTTTTCCTTGATTTATTCTAATATCTTTTATATATAAAGATGGAGAATTATCCATTTTTGAATATTTCTTGTTCCAATTAGATAATGAGGAAAGGATTAATTTTCTTATGAAAATAGAAATACTCCGTTTCGGAGTATATTTTAATATTTCCAAAGCTTCCTGTATTTTCTTGGATTTAATTAAATCCGCTACTAATCTTATTTTTCTTGGAGAACAACGGATTCCATTTAATGAAGCAGTAGAATTTTTTTCAAAACTCATTATTAGAGATGATTTTGTAATCTAATTTTTTTTTACTTTAAATTTATTTTTAGATCCACTATGTCCTCTAAAAGTACGTGTAGGCGCAAATTCCCCTAGTTTATGTCCAATCATATTTTCTGTAATATACACATTAATAAATTGTTTACCATTATGAACAGAAAAAGTTTGCCCTACAAAATCTGGTAAAATTGTTGATGGTCTTGACCAAGTTTTAATAACAGTCTTTTTTTCAGATTTTATATTATTTAAAACTTTACTATATAATTTATGAGATACATATGGACCTTTTTTGATTGACCTAGCCATAATAATTATTATTTTATTTTTTCCGTCTTTGCAAAATATATTTACTTGAATATTTCTTTTTAGAACGTGTTCTAAATCCTTTAGAAGGAAACCCTTTTCTACTTCTAGGAATTCCACCAGATGCTTTTCCTTCGCCCCCTCCCATAGGATGATCTACAGGATTCATCGCAACTCCTCTAGTTCTAGGCCTTCTTCCTAAATGTCTATTTTTACCCGCTTTTCCATACATAATTAATTGATTATCAGGGTTAGAAACAACACCAATAGTTGCCATACAAGTTTCCATTATCATTTTTACCTCTCCAGAAGGAAATTTAATAGTAGCATATTTTCCGTCTTTTGCAAATAATTGTGCATAAGCACCTGCACTTCTAGCTATTTTTGCTCCTTGTCCTGGTCTAATTTCTATACAAGAAATATTAGTTCCTAAAGGAATTTCACTTAAAAAAGTTGAATTTCCCACATTTATAGATATTTTATTTCCAGATACAACTTCTTGCCCTATTTTCAATCCATCCATAGCAATAATATATCTTTTTTCTCCATCTTTATAATGAATAAGTGAAATAAAAGAAGATCTATTTGGATCATATTCTATAGATTTTACAATTCCAGGAATTCCAAATTTTTTCCTTTTAAAATCAATAATTCTATATTTTTTTTTATGACCTCCTCCAAAATATCGCATGGTCATTTTTCCAAAATTATTTCTTCCTCCAGACTTACATTTTCCTTTTACAAGAGTTTTTTCTGGATGAGAAACAGTAATCTGATCAAACTTATTAACAACTCTAAATCTTTGACTTGGAGTAATAGGCTTTAATTTTTTAACTGACATTTAAACTTTTTTTTCTTCTTCTTTTTGAAAAAAATTAATTTTTTTATTTAATTGAATAATCGCTTTTTTTATTTTATTCGTTTTTCCATATAATAATCCCCCTTTTTTAGTACATTTGGATTTTCTTTTTCTAGCAGAAATCATTGTATGAATATTTTCTACAGAAAATCCAAAAATCTGATTCATTTCTTTTTTTATTCTTGCTTTATTCCAATTTACAGGAACAGAAAAAGTATAAATATTTTTTTTCTCTTTTTCGTAAGATTTATCTGTTATAAAAGGTTTAATTAAAATCATATCTTTATTTTTTGTTTTGATTATTAATTAACATTTAGAAATTCATGTATTTTTTTTACAGAATTTTCAGAAAAAAGAACATATGAAGAATTCAATAAAGAGTAACTATCTAATTCATTTATATTTAATAATCTAAAATTCTTTAAGTTTCTAGATGATAAATATAAATTTTTATTTGGTGTTCCAATAACCATCAATAATTTTTTTTCTTTTAGTTGAAAAGAATTTAATATGTTTAAAAATAATTTCGTTTTCGGAATTTCTAATTTTAAATCTTCTATTATTTTTACTTTATTCTTTTTCAATTTATCTTCTAAAAGATATTTTTTTACTAATTTTTTAGTAATTTTATTTAACTTAAGAGAATAATCTCTCGGTCTAGGTCCAAAAATTCTTCCTCCTCCTCTAAATAAAGGATTCTTTATATCTCCTTTTCTAGATCCTCCTGTTCCTTTTTGTCTATGTAATTTTCTTGTACTTCCAGACAATTCACTTCTTTCTTTTGATTTATGTGTTCCTTGTCGTTTTTTAGAAAAAAATCTTTTTATTTCTAAATAAACAGAATGATCATAGGATCTAAAATTTAAAATCGAATCACTGATTTTAAATTCACGATTTGTACTATTTCCTTTGGAATCTAAAATTTCTAATATCATTATATATCATTTCTTTTTCTTCTTAACTATTAAATAAGAGTTTCTATTTCCAGGAACAGACCCTTTTAAAACTAAAATACTTTTATCAAAATCTATTTTCAATATTTTCAAGTTTTGAATAGTTACATTTTTTCCTCCCATTCTTCCAGCCATTTTTTGTCCTTTAAAAACACGTGAAGGATCGGATCCTGCCCCTATAGATCCAGGAGATCTTAATCGATTGTGTTGTCCATGAGTTTTTTCACCAACTCCTGAAAAATTATGTCTTTTAACTACTCCTTGAAATCCTTTTCCTTTAGAAATTCCTTTTACATCTATCAATTCTCCTTCTTCAAAAAGATTATTTATATTCATTTTATCTCCCAATTTAAAATGGGGGAAAATTCCTCTAAATTCAAATAATTTTTTTTTTGGAATAATTCCAGCTTTTTTAAAATGTCCCTTAAGAGATTTAGTAATTCTTTTTTTTTTATCGATCATTCCAAGTTGAACTGAAGAATATCCATCGTTTTCTATGGTTTTTATTTGAACTATATAACATGGACCAATTTTTACAACAGTACATGAAATACTTTCTCCAGATTCAGAAAAAATACTAGTCATTCCTAAATGGATTCCTATTACGCCCAACATTATATTATTATATTTTTTTTTATTATTTATACTTTTATTTCAGCTTCTACTCCGCTTGGTAATTCTAATTTCATCAAAGCATCTACTGTTTTAGATGATGCATTGTGAATTTGTAAAAGTCTTTTATGAGTAGGTAATAAAAATTGTTCTCTTGATTTTTTATTTACATGCGGAGAACGTAATACGGTAAATATTTTTTTTTCAGTTGGTAGAGGAACCGGCCCATTTAAAACCACCCCAGTTGGAAGAACAGAATTTACAATTTTTTCTGCAGATTTGTCTAATAAATTATAATCATAAGATTTCAACTTAATTTTTATATCGTGACTCATAATATTATATTATCTTGAATATTTATTTATTTTCTTTGATTTTCCTTTCTTATTCTTATTGTTTTTTATCCAACTTCATCATATTTTCTGTAATATTAGAAGGAACTTTTTCATAATGAGAAAATTCCATAACAGAAGTCCCTCTTCCAGAAGAAAGAGTCCGAAGAACAGTAACATATCCAAACATTTCTGATAAAGGAACTAAAACTTGAATAACTTTTACATTATTACGACTACGACTTATCATATTCTGGACAATTCCTCTTCTCCGATTTAAATCTCCTATTATATCTCCCATGTTTTCTTCTGGAATTATTAATTCTAATTTCATTATAGGTTCTAACAAAACAGGTTTAGCTTTTTTAGCAGCTTCTTTAAATCCTAATTTTGCAGCTATTTCAAAAGATAGTTGATCAGAATCAACTGTATGATAAGAACCATCTAAAATAGTAATTTTTGCACTATCTATTTCATATCCGGATAAAGGTCCAATTTTCATCATCTCTTTACATCCTTTTTCTATAGAAGGAATATATTCTTTAGGAATGTTTCCACCTTTTATTTTGTTAACAAATTCTAATCCCCCCCCCATTTGATCACCTGGTTCTAATTTAAAAAATATATCTGCAAATTTTCCTTTTCCTCCTGTTTGTTTTTTGTAAATTTCCCTGTATTCTACTAAATTGGTCAATGCTTCTTTATATTCTACTTGAGGGTTTCCTTGATTAACTTCAACTTTAAATTCCCTTTTCATTCTATCTATAATAATTTCTAAATGTAATTCCCCCATCCCAGAAATAATAGTTTGACCTGTATAATTATCTGTACGTACTTGAAAAGTAGGATCTTCTTCCATCAATTTAGATAAAGCAAAACTCATTTTATCTATATCAGATTTGAATTTTGGTTCTATAGCAAATCCTATCACTGGATCAGGAAAAGATATTTTTTCTAATAAAATTGGAAATTTTTCATCACATAATGTATCACCGGTTTTGATATCTTTAAATCCAACTATAGCAGCAATATCTCCAGCACCTATTTCTGAAATAGGATTTTGTTTATTAGCATGCATTTGATAAATTCTAGAAATTCTTTCTTTATTTCCTGATCTTGCATTAAAACTATATGATCCAGAATTTATTTTTCCAGAATAGACTCTAAAAAAAGCCAAACGTCCTACAAAAGGATCGCTTGCTATTTTAAATACTAAAGCTGAAAAAGGTTCTTTTTGACTAGGAGTTCTTTTTACCTTCATTTGATTAATGGGGTTGATTCCAACAATATCTTTTCCCTCAATAGGAGAGGGTAAATAACGACAAATAGCATCTAACATTGCTTGAACTCCTTTATTCTTAAAAGAAGATCCACATAAAATAGGAATAACTTTCATTTTTATTGTATTCTTCTGTAAAGAATCGATTATTTCTTTTTCAGAAATAGAAGAAAAATTATCATATAAAAATTTTTCCATAATTGCATCATCATATTCTGACAATGTTTCAATCAACTTATAACGGTAATCTTTTACCATATTTTTCATTTCAGTTTGGATAGGTTCTTTTCTATATGTCATTCCATAATTATTATCATCCCATATGATAGATTGATTAGAAATTAGATCAACTACTCCTATAAAATTATCACCATATCCAATAGGAATCTGCAATGGGATAGAATTCCCTCCTAAAATTTTTTCAATTTGTAAACAAACATTCAAAAAATCAGCGCCTTGTCTATCCATCTTATTTACAAATGCAATTCTAGGAATGCCATATTTATCTGCTTGTCTCCATACTGTTTCCGATTGAGGTTCCACCCCATCTACAGCACTAAATAACACTACCATACCATCCAAAACTCTCATAGATCTTTCTACTTCTACGGTAAAATCAACATGTCCTGGAGTATCAATAATATTAATTTGATATTTTTTATTTTTATACATCCATTCACAACGTGTTGAAGCAGATGTAATAGTAATTCCACGTTCTTGTTCTTGTAACATCCAATCCATTGTAGCGGCACCATCATGAACTTCTCCTATTTTGTGATTAATTCCCGTGTAAAACAAAATTCTTTCCGTAGTAGTAGTTTTTCCTGCATCTATATGCGCGGCAATCCCAATATTTCTTGTATATCTTAAATCTTTTTCCATTCTCTATATTTTAAAAAAATCTAAAATGAGAAAATGCTTTATTGGATTCAGCCATTTTATGAATATTTTCTTTTCTTTTAATCGCTTCTCCTTGTTCTTTGAAAGCGTCCAATGTTTCATAAGCTAATTTATAAGACATTGTTTTTTCATTTTTTCTAATAGAAGCACAAGATATAAGCAATTTCATTGCTTTCGTAATCTTACTATTGGATGAAATAGGAATAGGGACTTGTATATTAGATCCTCCCATACGGCGATTTCTTACCTCCACATGAGGCATTATATTTCTTAATCCTTCTTTCCATATTTCCAATGCGGATTTGACTTCCTTTTCTCCTTTAATTTCTTCTATTTTATTCATAGATTCATAAAATATTTTATACGCTAAACTTTTTTTTCCATTTTTCATTAAGTGATTAACAAATCGTGTCACTAAAGGATCATTAAACTTTGTATCAGGAAAATATATTTTTCTTTTTTTTTTAACTTTTCTCATTAATTATTTTTAATTTTTTTTTTATCCTCATTAGCTTTAGTTCCATATTTACTTCTACTTTTTCTTCTTCCATTTACTCCCGCAGTATCCCTAGCACCACGTACTATTTTATATTTTACTCCAGGTAAATCTTTTACTCTTCCTCCTTTTACTAGAACTATAGAATGTTCTTGAAGATTATGTCCTTCTCCAATTATATAACTAATAACTTCTTTTCCATTTGTAAAACGAACACGAGCAACTTTACGCATGGCCGAATTTGGTTTTTTTGGAGTAGTGGTATACACACGCGTACAAACACCTCTTTTTTGAGGACAAAATCCTAACGCTATAGATTTTCTTTTTTTAGGAACAGAAATTCTTCCTTTTCTAATTAACTGCTGTATGGTAGGCATTTTTTTCTTAAATAATAATAAATAAAACTAAAAATGATTTATATAAATTTTTTCATTCTGAAAAGGTTCTTCTTCCCAAGATTGAATATTAAGTTCTTTATAAATATACTGAAAAGTAGAAAGTAAGCATGGAAATCCATCCACAATAGCTACATTGTGTTCAAAATGAGAAGAGATATTTTTATCTGACGTTGTAATAGTCCATCCATCATTATGGAAAAAAACTTCTGGAGATCCTTTATTAACCATAGGTTCTATAGAAAGGACAAATCCTTCTTTAAGTTTCAATCCTTTTCCTTTTTCTCCAAAATTAGGTACTTGTGGATCTTCATGCATTTTTTTTCCTAATCCATGGCCGACAAGATCTTTCACTACGCTATATCCATTTTTTTCTATACAATTTTGTATAGAAAACCCAATATCTCCAATATAATTTTCATTTTTACATTTAGAAACTCCAATATAGAGAGATTTTTTAGAACAATCAAGAAATTTTTTTATGTTATTTGAAACTTCTCCTACTTCAAAAGTATAAGCATGTTCTCCATAAAATCCATTCATATAAACTCCACAATCTATAGATAATATATCTCCATTACATAATGGAGTTTGATTAGGGACACCATGTACTACCTGATGGTTAGGAGATGCACACAAAGTGTTTGGAAAATCATATAAACCCAAAAAAGCGGGAATCCCCCCATGATCTCTAATATAATTTTCAGCAAGTTTATCTAAATAAAGTGTGTTTACTCCAGGTTTTATTTCTTTAGCTAA
The DNA here is from genome assembly GCF_014251375.1 of Blattabacterium cuenoti. Taxonomy (NCBI): domain Bacteria; kingdom Pseudomonadati; phylum Bacteroidota; class Flavobacteriia; order Flavobacteriales; family Blattabacteriaceae; genus Blattabacterium; species Blattabacterium cuenoti. The sequence continues at coordinate 413,777 of NZ_CP059187.1, forward strand.
CATTCCTAATGTTTTAGATGCTAAAAATGCACTTTTCTTAATCAAGATTATTTCTTCTATAGTTTTTACCATATTTATTATTCATTCATCTTGTTGTATTCTTTTTTTTTAAAAAAAACTACTAACTAACTTAATAATATAGAATTTCCACTCATCTCATTTGGTTTTGGCAAATTCATTAATTGAAGTATAGTCGGAGCTACATCTGATAAAACAGATTCTTTTTTCAAAATATTTTTTTTGTTTTTAAATTCTTTACCTAATAAAATAAAGGGGACCAAAGAACTTGTATGAGAAGTATTTGGAGTTCCATCAGAATTTATCATATAATCTGCATTTCCATGATCTCCAACTATAATAACTGTATATGAATTTTTCATAGATTCTTTAAAACAAATTTTTACACATTCATCTACAAATTCACAAGCTGTAATAGTTTCTTTCATTTTTCCAGTATGACCTACCATATCTGGATTGGAAAAATTTAAACAGATAAAATCTGCTTTCTTTTTTTTTATTTGAGGAACAATCTGATTTACAATTATTTTTGCGCTCATTTTAGGTTCTAAATCGTAAGTGGATACTTTAGGAGAAGTACATAAAATTCGGGTTTCTCCAGAAAAAGGAATTTCACGTCCTCCTGAAAAAAAATAAGTTACATGTGGATATTTTTCTGTTTCTGCAATTCGGATTTGTTTTTTTCCTTTTTTTTCCAATACTTCCCCTAAAGTATTCGACAAATTTTTCTTCTTAAAAAGAACATAAATATCTTCATACTTTTGATTATAACAAGTCATAGTAACATAATATAGATCTAATTTATCATTATTGTTTGACAAAAAATTATTATTATATCCTGTTAAACATTCAGTAATTTGTCTAGATCTATCCGAACGAAAATTAAAACAAAAAACAACATCTCCTTTTTTGATTCTAGAAATAGGATTTCCAAAAGAATCAACAACTATTAGAGGAAATAAAAATTCATCAGTAATTTTTTTATTATAAGATATTTCTATAGATTTTACCACATTATTAGTATACATTCCTTTAGAATGTACCATAGCATCATATGCTATTTTAATTCTTTTCCATCTTTTATCTCGATCCATAGAATAATACCGCCCAATAACTGTAGATAATTGACCTACAGAATGATTCATCATATTTAAAAGACTTTTAACATAAAAAATCCCACTATTTGGAGAAGTATCCCGTCCATCTGTAAACGCATGAACAAAAACATTTTTTATTTTTTTTCTATGCGCTATTTTTAGCAAATGAAAAAGATGATTCATATGTGAATGAACCCCTCCATCAGATAATAATCCAATAAAATGAATGTTTTTTTCACAAGAATGAACATAATCAAAAACAGGATCAATCTTTTTTTGAAAAGATCCTTTTTTAATAGATTTATTTATTTCTTCTAAACTTTGAATCACTTTCCTTCCAGAACCTAAATTTATATGACCTACTTCAGAATTCCCCATTTGTCCTTTTGGTAATCCAACAAGTAATCCAGAAGCATGTAGTTTGCTAAAAGGATAATTCATATGACAAAAATCAATAAAAGGAGTATTTGCTTGATAAATAGCAGAACTCTTTTTCACAGAAGTGAGCCCCCATCCGTCTAATATAATCAATATTAATTTTCTCATATCCTTATTTAAATAAATAATATTGTTATAATAATAACTATCTAATAATAAAAGTATTATATAACGTTTAAATGTTTAAATTTAATGAATAGTTACTCTTTTGTAAAGAGTAATTTTTAAATTCTTGTTATATTTATTAATATATTCTTGAATAGTTATTTTGTTGTTTTTTATAAATTTTTGATGAACAAGTGTATTTTTTAACAAAAACTTTCTAGTTTTTCCTTGAATTATTTTTTCAGTGGTTTTACGATCTATTTTTTTACTATTGATTTGATATTGAATAATATCAATTTCTTCTTTTATCAAAGAATCTGGAACTGTTTTTTCATCAATAGCTATCGGATTCATAGCAGTTACATGCATTGCGATATTTCTTGCAATCAAATCGTTTATTCCTTTTTGAGAAGAAAAACCAACTAAAGTAGAAATTTTATTATTGTGTGTATAACTAGAAACAAAAGTAGCATCTATCCTTTCAAAAAATTTTAATTCCAGTCTTTCTCCTACAATCCCCATTTTTTCATAGATCATTTCTTCAATATTTTTTTCATTCAGACGACTAGACAAAAATTCTTTTTTATTATTATATGATAATGAATGATCAGATAATTTTTTTAAAAAATTCAAAAAAACAGAACTCTTAGAAAGAAAATCAGTTTCACAACTCAATCCTATAATTGTTCCACAAGTACGATCCATATTTACAGAAGAAAAAACACCCCCTTCTTTCATTTCAAAAGAAGAACGATTCATGGCTATTTCTTTTCCTATTTTTCTTAAAAAAATTACTGCATCATCAAAATTTCCATTAGTCTCTATCAAAGCTTTTTTACAATCCATTATTCCAACTCCAGTTTTTTTTCTCAGCTTAAAAATTTGATCGGAAGAAATTTTTTTTTTCATAACTATTTATTATGATTGGGCCCAACATTTTTTTGATTTTCTTCATGTTCTTTTTCTTTCTTCAAAGAAGAAATTCCTTGTTGTATTGCTTCTGAAACAAACTGCAAAATAACATTAATAGATTTAGAAGAATCATCATTTGATGGAATAGGATATTTAATTCCATTTGGATCTGTATTAGTATCTACCATTGCAAAAACTGGTATATTCAATTTTATAGATTCAGACAAAGCAATTTTTTCTTTGTAGGGATCTACTAAAAAAACTCCACCCGGAAGATGATTCATGAGAGAAATACTCCCCAAATTTTTATATAGTTTTTCATACAATCTATTTATTAATAATCTTTCTTTTTTTGATAGTGTATTGAAAGTTCCGTTTTTCTTCATTCTTTCTATATTGTTCATTTTTTTCACAGATTTACGAATAGTAGTAAAATTTGTTAATAACCCACCTAACCATCTTTCTGTAACAAAAGGCATATTTACTTTTTTTGCGTAAAATGAAATTTTTTCTTTTGCTTGAGCTTTCGTTCCTACTAACAGAATTTTTTTACCAAGAGAAACAATTTTTTTGATTCCATTGCAAGCATCTTTAAGTTGTATTATTGTTTTAGATAAATCTATGATATGAATTCCTCCTTTTTTCATGAAAATAAAAGGGCGCATGTTTGGATTCCATTTTCTTGCAATGTGACCAAAGTGAACTCCGGCTTTCAATAAATCTTGAGTATTAACTTTTATTTCCATTTAATTTTTCAATTAAGAAATTAACGTTTTGAAAATTGATATTTTTTTCTTGCTTTTTTTTGTCCAAATTTTTTTCTTTCTACTTCTCTAGAATCTCTTGTTAACAATCCATCAGATTTTAATGTACTTCTATTTTTTAAATCTAATTCGCAAAGTGCACGAGATATCGCAAGACGAATTGCTTCTGCTTGACCATTAATCCCCCCCCCATTAACTTTAATATCAATATCAAATTGATTAACTTGGTTTAATATCTTAAGTGGATATAAAATTTTATCATAAATACTTCTTGAAAAATATTTTTTATATTCTCTAGAATTAATTGTAATTATTCCACTTCCTTCTTTCAAGTATATCCGTGCTAGAGATCTTTTTCTTCTTCCTATTGAATGAATAATCATTTCAAATAAACAGGTTTTTGAGATTGATAATTATGTTTACTTCCATAATATACATGAAGATTTTTTATAATTTTTCTTCCTAAACGATTTTTAGGAATCATTCCTTTCACCGCTTTATATATTAATATTCTAGGATCTTTCTTGAAAAGATTCTTTACAGAAACTATTTTTCTTCCTCCAGGAAATCCAGTGTAACGAATATATTTTTTATTAATCCATTTTTTTCCAGAAAGTTTTATTTTTTCTGAATTAATGACAATTACATGATCTCCGCAATCGACATGTGGAGAAAAAATAGATTTATGTTTTCCTCTTATTCTTAAAGCAACTTGAGAAGAAAATCTTCCAAGATATTGATTTTCAGCATCCATTACAACCCACATTTTTTTAGTTTTAGTAGTAGAATTATTAAAAAAAGTGGTTTTAAAACTTAATGGGTCCATGTATTAGATTTAGAATCTTTTGTTAATAATTTGTTAATGAATAAATATGAAATATAAGAAAAAAATAATAATAAATGACTTTTTGTCATAAAAAAACAAATTATTTTTTTTCTACATTAGAATTGTATTGTCATACACAATTTTTCTATTACTTTAAAAGAGATCTATTTTCATTTTTTCATTAGATTTCATTTATGGCATAATGATTGAAGTATTTAAATTTATGAAAAAAACGTAATAAAAAAATGAGTAAAATTATAGGTATAGACTTAGGAACTACAAATTCTTGTGTAGCTGTAATGGAAGTTAATGATCCTGTTGTTATCCCTAATTCAGAAGGAAAAAGAACAACACCTTCAATTGTTGCTTTTGTAGATAGTGGAGAAAGGAAAATAGGAGATCCAGCAAAAAGACAAGCCGTAACAAATCCACAAAAAACCATTTTTTCAATAAAACGTTTTATGGGGAGAATGTATTCTGAAGTTTCAGAAGAATTAAAACATATTCCTTATAAAGTTGTGAAAGGTGGCAACAATACGCCAAGAGTTGATATAGAAAAAAGATTATATGCTCCTCAAGAAATATCTGCTATGATACTTCAAAAAATGAAAAAAACTGCTGAAGATTATTTAGGAGAAGAAATAAATAGAGCGGTAATCACAGTTCCCGCGTATTTTAATGACGCACAAAGACAAGCAACTAAAGAAGCGGGAGAAATCTCAGGATTAAAAGTAGAAAGAATTATAAATGAACCAACAGCAGCCGCATTGGCATATGGATTGGATAAAAGCAACCAAAATAAAAAAATAGTTGTATATGATTTAGGGGGAGGAACTTTTGATGTTTCTATTTTAGAATTAGGAGATGGAGTTTTTGAAGTTCTTTCTACAAATGGGGATACTCATTTAGGAGGGGATAATTTTGATCAAGTTATAATAGATTATTTTTCTAATGAATTTCAATCTAAAGAAGGAATTGATCTTAGAAAAGATCCTATGGCATTACAACGTTTAAAAGAAGCTTCAGAAAAAGCGAAAATAGAATTATCATCTTCTACACAAACAGAAATCAATTTACCATATATTACAGCAACAGAATCTGGGCCGAAACATTTGGTGATAACTCTTACTAGAGCAAAATTTGAACAATTATCTGAAAGTTTAATACGTCGTTCCATAGATCCATGTTCTAAAGCTTTAGATGATGCAGGATTAACTACAAAAGATATAAATGAAGTGATTTTAGTTGGAGGATCAACGAGAATTCCGAAAGTACAAGAAAGCGTTGAAAAATTTTTTCAAAGAAAACCGTCTAAAGGAGTTAATCCAGATGAAGTAGTAGCAATTGGAGCGGCTATACAAGGAGGAGTTTTAACAGGAGATGTACAAGATGTGTTATTACTTGACGTTACTCCTTTATCTTTAGGAATTGAAACATTAGGAGGAGTTTTTACTAAACTTATTGATTCTAATACTACTATACCAACTAAAAAATCAGAAATATTTTCTACTGCATCTGACAATCAATCAGCAGTTACTATCCGTGTAGGACAAGGAGAAAGATCCATGTTTAACGATAATAAAGAAATAGGGAGATTTGATTTAGTGGATATTCCACCAGCACCTAGAGGAACTCCTCAAATAGAAGTTACTTTTGATATAGACGCAAATGGAATTCTCCATGTATCAGCAAAAGATAAAGGAACTGGAAAAAAACAATCAATACGTATTGAAACATCTTCTGGATTAAATCAAGAAGAAATAGAAAAAATGAAAAAAGAAGCAAAAGAAAACGCTAAAGAGGATGAAAAAATAAAGGAAGAAATAAATAAGTTTAACGCTGCAGATAATCAAATATTTCAAACAGAAAAACAATTAAAAGATTATGGAAATAAGTTATCTGAAAAAAACAAAAAAAATATTGAAGAATCTTTAAAAAATTTGAAAGATGCCTATAATAAAAAAGATCTTATAGCTATTGATAATAGCATGAAAAAATTAAATGATGCTTGGACTAGTTCTTCAAAAGAACTTTATGAAAATAAAAAAAACAATAAAAATGATGATACTGACACTAATAATACAAATACAAAAAATGATGAAGAAAAAAACAATAAAGGAAACGAAAACATACAAGATGTTGATTATGAAGAGGTAAAATAAATATAAAAAAAAAAAGGGAGTTCATGGAATAATAGAAATTTTTGTTTTCCCTCCAATTACTTTTTCTCCATTCTTTATCAAAAGAATAGAATTTAATGGTAGATAAATATCTACTCTTGATCCAAACTTAATGAAACCAAATTCTTCTCCCTTTTTCACAAAAAAACCTTCCTTAGCATAAAGGACAATACGACGAGCTAAAAATCCAGCTATTTGTCTAAATAGAATTTTTTGTTTTTTTTTGTTTTCTATGACAATAGTACTTCGTTCATTATTCAATGATGCTTTTTGAAACCAAGCTATGAGGTATTTTCCGGGATGATATTTGACATAAATAATTTTTCCGGAAATAGGAAATCTATTAACATGAACATTAAAAGGAGACATAAAAATAGATATGCATATACAATATTTTTGTAAATACTCATTTTCAAAAGATTTTTTTATATCTACAATTTTTCCATCAGCGGGAGAAATAATTTCTTTTTCATTCTCACTGTAGGGAAAATTTCTTTTCGGATTTCTAAAAAAAAATAAAAGAAAAATATATAGAGAAATCAATAATACAGATATAAAAAAATTAGTTAGTTTGGAAAATAAAAAAATAGATAAAAAAATGAATAAAAAAATTATAAAAAATGCATATATCAAAAAAGTAACTCCTTCTTTATGAATAATCATTAATTTTAATGAATTAATAAATAATAAAAAAATGGATCATAGATAATGATATCCAGCAAATACTGTTGCTATAATTGAAATGACAAAGATAAAACTATCTAATCTATCTAAAAAACCTCCATGTCCAGGAAACCAAATTCCTGAATTTTTTACACTATAATATCTTTTAATAGTAGATTCTACTAGATCTCCTATAGTAGCAAAAATAGGAACAATAAAAGAAAGAATCAACCAATAAATTTTTCCCCATACATTATATAAAATTAATCCAGAAATTAAACAACTTATTACCCCCCCCAAAAATCCTTCTATAGACTTTTTAGGAGATATAGATATAGCGATTTTTCTCTCACCCCATTTTTTTCCTATCAAATAAGAGAAAGAATCATTTGTCCATATCAAAATAAATATTCCTAAAATTAATTCCTTTCCCACAAGGGAATAAACATAAGAAGCCAAGTAAAAAGGAATTATAATATATACTAATCCTAAGATTAATGAATTAATTTGCATAATTTTTTCTTCATGAGAAAGTGTTTTAGAAAATAATTGAATAATAAAAAATATTGTAGAATAAGGAATAAAACAAATGATATATAAAATTAAACCTTTTTCCATAAAAATATCTAAAAATATAGAAAGTAAAAAAAAGAGTGAAACAACTTTGATCAAAATTGTTTTTGTCCTAGACATATTTAAAAATTCAAATAAACAAAGAAAAGATAAGATCATCATTACTATTCTGAAAAATTTTTCACCTTTTTCAATTGAAAAAACAATTAGAAAAATAAATCCAACCCCCGTAAAAAACCTTATTAACAAATTGAAATACTTTTTTTTCACATATATTATAATATGATGATCCACTTTTTCATTTTCATATTCACTCACTACGAACGTTTTTATTAGACTTACTCAATATTTCTCCAATATCATCCAAAAAAGGTCTTTCTCCAAAAATTTTCTTTAAATCTTCTCTAAATAGAACTTCTTTTTCCAAAAGTTCATTAGCAAGAATAGACAATTTTTTTTCATTGTTTTTTAATATGCTTTTTGCTCTTTTATATTGTTCAGTTATAATTTTAGATATTTCTTCATCTATAATTTGTGCTGTTTTTTCGCTATAAGGTTTAGAAAAAGAAAATTCATTTTGTCCTGTAGAATCATAATAAGTGATATTTCCAATTCTATCATTTAGACCAAAAACAGCTACCATGGATTGTGCTTGTTTTGTAACTTTTTCTAGATCATTTAATGCTCCTGTAGAAACATTACTAAAAATAATTTCTTCTGCAGATCTACCAGCTAATAATGCACATATTTCGTCTTTCATTTGTTCAGGAGTAGTTAATTGTCTTTCTTCAGGAAGATACCATGCAGATCCTAAAGATCTCCCTCTGGGGACAATAGTAACCTTTACTAGGGGGGCTGCATGTTCTAATAACCAACTTATTGTAGCATGTCCCGCTTCATGATAAGCTATACGTTTTTTTTCACTTGGTTTTATAATTTTATTCTTTTTTTCTAATCCACCTATAATCCTATCAATAGCGTCTAAAAAATCTTGACTTTCTATTTTAGATCTATCTCTTCTTGCTGCTATAAGTGCAGATTCATTACATACATTTGCAATATCTGCCCCACTAAAACCTGGCGTCTGTCTTGCTAAAAAATCAGTGTCTATTTGATCAGAAAGAACAAGTCTATGAAGATGTACACGAAAAATCTCTCTCCTTTCATTTAATTCTGGAGGATCTACTAATATAGTTCTATCAAATCGACCTGGACGAAGCAAAGCTTTATCTAATATATCTGATCTATTTGTAGCTGCTAAAACAATTACATTCGTATGAGTCCCAAATCCATCCATTTCTGTAAGCAACTGATTCAAAGTGTTTTCTCTTTCATCATTGGAACCTACAATACTACTTTTTCCTCTTGCTCTTCCTATAGCATCAATTTCATCAATAAATATAATACATGGAGATTTTTCTTTAGCTTTTTCAAACAAATCTCTTACTCTTGAAGCACCTACCCCTACAAACATTTCTACAAAATCAGAACCGGAAAGAGAAAAAAATGGAACTTTTGCTTCCCCTGCAACAGCTTTTGCTAATAATGTTTTTCCAGTTCCAGGGGGCCCTATTAAAAGAGCACCTTTTGGAATTTTTCCTCCTAATTTAGTGTATTTTTGAGGGCTTTTTAAAAATTCTACAATCTCTTGAACTTCTTCTTTAGCTCCTTCTAATCCCGCAACATCTTTAAATGTTATTTTTACGTTATCATTTTCATCAAACAATCTAGCTCTAGATTTTCCTATATTAAATATTTGTCCTCCTGCTCCCCCCCCTGTAGATCCTATTCTTCGAAATATAAAAAACCAAAAAATAATCAACAATATAAAAAATATCCCATAATCAAAAAAGAATTTTGTGATTGTATATTCTTGTTGATTTTTGAAATCAATAACGGCATCTAAATTATATCTTTTCTTATATTCCTCGAACTTTCTTTGAAAAAATTGTAAATCTCCTATTTCGAACTCATATCTCAAAGGATGTTCGGTGGTTATAAATTTTTGATTCAGATTATCATTAGGTATAATATTTATTCCATGAGATGGAAGAAATTCTTTTTTCAAATAAACATGTACAATTTCTCTATGTTTCACTATAATTTTTTCTATCTCTCCTTTTGAAAGAATATCGAAAAAAGTATCTTGATCAATTTTTTTAGGATTGTAAAAAGAAGATTTTAAAAAAAATATTCCCAAAAATATAGCTAATATGACTACATATATCCAAAAAAAGTTGTTTTTACTCTTTACTTTTTTATTTATCATAAATACTTCATTTTTTTTATATAAAATCTAAAATTTTAGATTTAGAGAAAAAAAATTTTTATTTCCAAATACTTTCTATATCATAATGCAATCTGACTTCTTTTTGGAAAATATGGACCACAATGGAAACATAATCTATTAATACCCATTCTCCATTTTTAACTCCTTCTATATGCCAAGGTTTTTCTTGTAATTTATCAATTGTTCTATTTTCTATAGATCTCGAAATAGCAAAGACTTGATTTTTAGAATTCCCATTACAAAGAACAAAGTAATCACAAATAAAATTAGTTTGATTTTTCAAATCAATAACAGAAATATCATAACCTTTTACCATTTGAATTCCTTCTATAATCTTTTTTAATAATAGCAAAACGGAAATTTTTTAAAAAAATTATTTATTTTATTGCAAAAATAAGTTTTTCACTTTGAAAAAGAAGTTACATTTTTCAATAAATAAAATAATTTGAAAAAATTCATTTGGAAAATATCTACAATTTTTTTAAAAAAAATTGATTCTACCAATCAATATGCAAAAAAAAATATTTCAAAATATCCAGATTGGACTATTATCCTTACAAAAAATCAAACAGATGGAAAAGGCGCAGGAAATAACATATGGTATTCAGAAAAAGGAAAAAATTTAACTTTTAGTATTATTTTAAAATCAATTAATTTATCTGTAGAAAAAGGATATCTTATAAATTTATTCATTAGTAATGCAATCCATAAAACATTGATGACTTACAGTCAATCTATTTGGATAAAATGGCCCAACGATATTATTTTAATGGATAAAAAAATAGCAGGAATTCTAATAGAAAATAGTCTTTTTTGTAAAAAAATATATACTAGTATTATAGGTATAGGAGTAAATGTAAATCAAATACAATTTGATAAAAAATTTAATCAAGCTTCCTCTCTAAAAAAATTATTTCATAAAAATTTTGATATAAAAAAACTTTTTAATGATATTGTTTATTCTATTCAAAAAGAATATTTACTGCTTTTTAATAAAAAAGGGCTTTTTTATGGGGAAAAAATAATACGAAAATATTATATAAACCATCTTTACATGAAAAACAAAATAGGAACTTTTTTCATAAAAAAAAAATACAATAATTCATGGAATTATTAGAAATATAACAAAAAACGGACATTTAATAATTGAACTAAAAAATAATAAATTCTATTTTTTTTCTCAAAAAGAAATTGAATTTATTATTGATATTTTTTGATTCTTATCCAATTATTTTGTTATTTTTTTGATTTTACCATAAATTTTTTCTTCCTTTAAAAGGAATTTTTTAATAAAAAATATTAATCCAATATTAATAACATTAGATGTAAAATAATAAAGAGAAAGACCCGAAGCATAACTATTTATAAATAATAACATAATCACAGGCATTAAATACAATATTAAATGCATATCAGAAATATTTCCAAAATTATTATTATTTACATTTTTGTGATTAATATTTCTATTATCATTGTTGCTTAATTTTGTGTAAATCAAAAGGACTATAGCATATAATAAAGTGAGTAAACTCACATGATTTCCATAAAATGGAATAAAAAAAGGAAGTTCCATGATAGAATCATATGATGTTAGATCATCTACCCATAAAAAAGATTTTCCTCTAAGATTAATTATAGTAGGAAAAAATTTAAACAAAGAATAAAAAATAGGAATTTGAAATAATGTAGAAAAACATCCAGACATTGGATTTATACCTACTTTTTGGTATAATTCCAACATGGCTTTTTGTTTTTTTAAAGGATCTGAATTTTTCAGTTTATTATTCAATTCGTCTATTTCTGGACGAATTAATTTCATCATAGCATTTAATTTATATTGTCTATAAGTTACTGGAGATAGAATAAGTTTTACAACAATAGTCATTAAAATAATGATGATCCCATAATTCAAATTTGTTTTTTCAAGAAATTTGAAAATTGTTAAAAAAAAATATTTATTTATCCATTTTATAATTCCCCAACCAAATGGAATAATATTCTCAATTCCTTTCCCATATTTCTTTAATAAAGAAAAATCTAATGGACCAAAATAAAATTTAAAATAAAGATTTAATTCTTCATTTTCTTTTTTATTTAAATCTAGAGAAATATGAGATTGAATTTTTTTTAAAAAATTTCCAGATAAAAAATTATCAGATCGAATAAAAAAAACATTTTTTACCGGTTTTTCAACCATAAATATGGTTGAAAAAAATTGTTGTTTATATGCAATCCAATTCAAATTAGATATGTTTTTTTCTTCTGTATTTTTTTCAGATAGATAATTAACAGAATTAGAATGATTCTTAGTAGAAAAATTAGAATAATAAACTTGAGTATAAGAATTTTCCCAATTTCTATCCTTTTCTAGGGAAAAAATTCGTTGTTCTAAATCAATAAAAACCGGTTTTATTTTTAATAAAAAAGAAGCCATTCCTATTGTTCTCACAAATAATTTAATATCATACTGATTATTTGATCCTAACTGATATATATATTCAACAAATCCTTTTCCATACGGATTTCTGGCTCTCATTATAAGAGTAGTATTTTTTTCATTCTTTTTTAAAGAAAATGGATAAAAATATAAATCTCTTGTATTAATGAAAGAAAATCTGTTTTTAATAAAAAAAATAGTACCATATGAAAAACTAGAATCTTTTATTAAAAAAAGATTTTTTTTATGTAAAAAATGAATGGGATCATAAGCTTTATATTTTTTTAAAAAAACTTCATCAAGAAATCCCCCCAAACTAGAAATTCTAAGTTTTAAAACTTTATTTTCTATGAAAATTTTTTTTATTTTATTTTCTTGATTCCATTTCTTTTTTTTTTCTGATTCTATAAAGAAAATAGATTTCTTCTCTTCTTCTGATCTTAATTGTTTATTATTAGATGTATTTATATACGTAAATATTGTTATAATCAAAAAAATAAGTATCAGTCCAATGATAGGATTATAATCCAAATTTTTACCCTCCATACATAGAATTTTTTTCCTTATAATCATAGGACTGACTATCTATATTCCCATTGGCAACTTGCACAAAATAAGTAAATAAAGGATGAGGTTTCGTTATTGTACTTTTATATTCAGGATGATATTGAACTCCTAAAAAAAAAACATGATTTTCTAATTCAAACGCTTCTACTAACCCCGTATCAGGATTAATTCCCACCGCTTTCATTCCGAAATTAGAAAAATTTTCTAAATAATCATTATTAAATTCATATCTATGACGATGTCTTTCCCAAATTTCTTTTTTTCCATAAATAGAAAAAATTTTTGTTCCTTCTTTTAATACACATTTCCAATTTCCTAAACGCATAGTTCCACCTTTTTGTCTTATATTTTTTTGATTTTTCATTAACCTAATAACCGGATAAGAAGAATGTGGATTAATTTCATGACTTTCTGCTTTTTTCATTCCTAATACATTTCTAGCGAATTCTATTACTGCTATTTGCATTCCTAAACAAATTCCAAAAAAAGGAATTTTATTTTCTCTAGCATACTTTGCAGTAAGTATTTTTCCTTCTATTCCTCTATTTCCAAATCCGGGAGCTACTAGAATTCCAGAAACTCCCTCAAAATATTTTTGAATATTATTATCTTGAATCATTTCTGAATAAACCCATTTTATATTAACATTAATTTCATTTTTAGTTCCTGCATGAATCAACGCTTCTATAATTGATTTATATGAATCATGTAAAGAAACATATTTTCCAACTAATGCTATTACCACTTTATATTTAGGATTTTTATATTTTTTAACAAAAGATTTCCATTTTTTTAAATTAGGAGGAATAACAGTAGATAAATTTAAATGTTTCAAAACTACTTTGTCAAAATTTTGAATATGTAATAAACAAGGAATATCATATATAATTTTAGTATTAATCGATTCAATCACATGCTCTTGTTTAACATTGCAAAACAATGCTAATTTTTTACGAATATTATGAGAAATATGTTTTTCCGTTCTACAAACTAAAATATCAGCTTTTATCCCTTTTTCCATTAAACTTCTAACAGAATGTTGAGTCGGTTTTGTTTTTACTTCTCCAGTAAAAGAAATATACGGTAATAAAGTTAAATGAATAACTAATCCATTAAATTCCCCTAATTCCCACTTCAATTGACGTACAGATTCAATATAAGGAAGAGATTCTATATCTCCAACAGTTCCCCCAATTTCAGTAATAACAATATCATAAATTTCTGATTCTCCAAGAATTTTAATACGTCTTTTAATTTCATTTGTAATATGAGGAATTACTTGTACTGTTTTTCCTAAATAATTTCCTTTTCTCTCATTATCAATAACTTTTTTATATATCATTCCAGATGTAACATTATTTTCTTTCGTAGTAGATTGATTTAAAAACCGTTCATAATGTCCTAAATCTAAATCTGTTTCCGCTCCATCTTTAGTTACAAAACATTCTCCATGTTCATAAGGATTTAAAGTCCCGGGGTCTATATTAAAATAAGGATCTAATTTTTGAATTGTCACTTTATATCCTCTAGATTTTAACAACATTCCTAATGAAGCTGATACTATTCCTTTTCCCAAAGAAGAACTTACTCCACCTGTAACAAAAATATATTTTGTTCTTCTCATTTAATTAATGTAATTATTTAATGATTTCAATGAATGATATTTAATTATTTATTATTTCCTATTTCCTTGTATTTACTCTTAATCTTTAAGACTAAAAAAATAGCTAAATTTACAATTTTAAAAACTTTAATTAAAAAAAACTAAAATTTTTGTAAAAAAAATTCTAATTTTTTTTTATATTTGTCAAAATACTTAACGGAGCAAGTCCTACACAATCAGCTCCCTATAAAACCTCCAGGGTGGGAACACAGCAAAGGTAAATACGGTAGTAGCGATGTGATGTAGGTTCGCTTGCTCCTTTTTTTCATCATGCATAAAATGAAAGATGGAAGATTTATTTAAATGCAATTTTTGTGGAAGAAAAAAAAATGAAATAACTTTTCTTATATCAGGAATAAATGGACATATTTGTAACTTTTGTATAGAAAAAACTTATTCTTTAATTCATAAAAAATTAGAACAAAAAAAAGAAATTGATGAACAACAACTGATTAAGTTTTTAAAAAAACCTAAAGAAATAAAAAAGTTTTTAGATCAATATGTTGTAGGACAAGATGAAGCAAAAAAAGTTATTTCTGTTGCTGTCTATAATCATTATAAAAGAATTCAATTTATAGTAGAGAATAAAAAAAATAAAATAGAAAAAAAAGACATTAAAAATGAAAAAATAGAAATAGAAAAATCCAATATTTTGTTAATTGGAAATACAGGAACCGGAAAAACATTACTTGCTAAAAGTATTTCTAAACTTTTAAAAATTCCTTTCACTATAGCAGATGCAACAACTTTAACTGAAGCTGGATATGTTGGAGAAGATGTGGAATCTATTTTATCTAGATTGTTACAATCTGTTAATTATAATATTAATTCTGCTGAAAAAGGAATCGTATTTATTGATGAAATTGATAAAATTTCTAAAAAAAGTAATAGTAATCCATCTATTACTAGAGACGTGTCTGGAGAAGGTGTTCAACAAGCTCTACTTAAAATATTAGAAGGAACTATAATAAATGTTCCTCCGCAAGGAGGAAGAAAACATCCTGATCAAAAAATGATACCAATCAATACAGAAAATATTTTATTTATAGCTGGAGGAACATTTGATGGAATAGAAAAAATTTTATCAAATAGAATCAATCAATATTCTACTATTGGATATCACACTCAATCTAAAAAAATTGAAAAAAAGGATGTAATTTTTTTTAAAAATATAATATCTGATGATTTAAAAAAATTCGGATTGATTCCAGAGCTCATTGGAAGATTTCCTATTATAACTTATCTAAATCCATTAAATAAAATAATGTTAAAAAAAATTTTAACAGAACCCAAAAATGCTTTGATTAAACAATATCAAGAATTATTTAACATGGATAAAATTTCTCTAAATGTTACAAATAAAGCCTTAAATATTATAGTAGATAAAACTATTCAATTAGGATTAGGAGCTAGAGGATTACGTTTTTTTTGCGAAAAACTTTTTTTAGATTATATGTTTAATATTGACGATCATATAGAAGAAAATATTCATAAAAAATTGAATATAGATGAAAATGTAGCTAAAAAAAAATTATCGTAATTAAATTAATTGATTAAATTACTTTTTTTTTGTAGCAAATTCCATAATTTATCTTTTAATATTGTTAAACCTTCTCCTGTAAAAGAAGAAATGAATGTTATATCATTTTCTCCTAATGAAGAAAAAATTGTTTTTATTTTATTTTTTTCTTTCAAAGAAATTAAGTCGGATTTAGAAATAGCTAACAAACGTTTTTTATTCAATAAATTTGGATTGAATTCTTTTAATTCATTCAATAAAATAAAATATTCTATTTCTTTTTTTTTTGTTTTTTCTGAAGAAAAAAGAAATAATAAAATAGAGTTTCGTTCTACATGTTTTAAAAATTGATATCCTAATCCTTTTCCTTGTGATGCATTTTCTATGATTCCAGGAATATCTGCCAATACAAAAGAATTATAATTTATAAATGCTATCCCCAAATGAGGTTTTTTAGTTGTAAAAGAAAAATTTCCTATTTTTGGTTTTGCTTTTGTAAGTGTAGAAAGTAAGGTAGATTTTCCTGAATTAGGAAATCCGATTAATCCAACATCCGCTAAAATTTTCAATTCTAAATAAATCCAACTTCCCATAGTTTTTATTCCAGGTTGTGCATAATAAGGAGATTTAATTTTTGAATTTTTGAAAAAAAAATTCCCTCTTCCTCCTTTTCCTCCTTTAAATAAAACTTTTTCTTGAAGATTTTTGTCAATTTCTAAAATAATTTCCTTGTTTTTATCTTTAACAACAGTTCCTAAAGGAACTTCTATAAATAAATTTTTTCCATTTGATCCAGTAACATTCTTTTTTTTTCCAGAAAATCCAGATTGAGCTATCCAATGTCTATGATATTTCAAATGAAAAAATGTATTTATATGCGAATTCCCTTTAATAATAATATTTCCTCCTTTTCCTCCTGATCCTCCATCAGGTCCGCCTTTTTTTATATTTTTTTCTCTATGGAAATGAATGCTCCCAGATCCTCCATCTCCACTTTTGCAAAAAATTTTTACAAAATCTATAAAATTATCTTTCATATTCATTGATAAAATATTATGTTTTTTTATAATAAATTATTTATTATTTTTTTTTCAATGAAAAAGGATATTTTTTCTATTGAATAAGAGGCATTTAATTCAACTATATTTTTTTCCCATTTACTACTATTCCAAATAAATGCAGTTTTTTTATTATATTCTTCTATTCTTTTTTGTACAGTGATCATATCTGTATCATCGTCTCTATTACTTATTTTACCTCTTTTTAAAAGTCTATTAATTAATAATTTTTTTCTTATAAAGGAAAAAGAAAAAATTATATTTATTCTCCCCAAATAAAATTTATCTAATATTTTTTCTAAAGAAAAAATTTGATTCCTAGTTCTAGGATACCCATCATATACAATCCCTTTAACGTGAAAATGTTTTTTCATTTCCAAATTTAACATATCTGTAGTTATTTTATCAGGAACTAATATTCCTTTATTAATATAATGACTCGCAAGTATTCCTAAATTGGTTTCTTTTTTTATGTGATTTCTAAACAGAATTCCAGTAGATAAATGAATAAATCCAAATTTGTTTGCTACAATCCTTGCTTGAGTTCCTTTTCCACATCCTGGTGGACCAAATAATATAATGTGTATCATATAAAAATTATGAATCTTATTTACTATTTTACTTACAATAATGAATAATGATTTCCGATTCTTCTAATTCTATTCTAATAAATTGTAGAAAAAGAAGATTATTAGTTGGAGAGTTTTTTTTTGATTTAATAAATAGTATTCAATCAAAATTTTTATGAAAAACTTTTTTTTTGTGACTTGTGTATTTACAAATGAATAGTTTTTCCATAAGCATTTGCTACAGATTCTAAAATAGATTCACTTAAAGAAGGATGTGGATGAATACTGTTTATTATTTCACAATGAGTAGCTTCTAATTTTCTAGAAACTACCACTTCGGAGATAATTTCTGTGACATTATTTCCTATCATCTGACATCCCAACCATTCATCATATTTGGAATCAAAAATTACCTTAACAAATCCCTCTGGATTATCATCAGAGATAGATTTTCCAAGTGCTGAAAAAGGGAATTTTCCTATTCTAATTTGATATCCTTTTTCTTTAGCTTCTTTTTCTGTATACCCAACAGAAGCTATTTCAGGAAAACAATAAACACATTTTGGAATATTATTATAATCTATTTTTGGAGAATTTAAACATTTTATATTTTCAACACATGAAATTGCCTCATGTGAAGCTACATGCGCTAAAGAAGGGGTTTCTATTACATCTCCAATAGCATAATATTCATCTATATTAGTTCTATAATTTTTATCAACGGATATAAACTCTTTTTCAGTAGTGCGAATCCCTACCTCTTCTAATCCAATTGATTTAATATTTGGAGTAACTCCAATTGCGGAAAGTACTATATCTGTTTCTAACGATATTTCTTGTTTATTAATAGTTTGAATATGAACTGTAACACCTTTGTTTTTATTAAATTCTATTTTTTTAATAGTAGATGACAAATAAATTTTAATTCCTTTTTTCTCAAAAGAATCTTTTAAATAAGAAGATATTTCTATATCTAAATTTGGAAAAATCTGGGGACAAATTTCTAAAATAGTAATCTCTGTCCCCATAGAACTATAAAAATATGCAAACTCTAAACCTATGGGGCCAGATCCGATAATAATCATTTTTTTAGGAAGTGTTTTAAGAGAAAGTGCTTCTTTATACCCTATAACTTTTTTTTCATCTTGTTGAAATTCTTTTTTTATTTTCGATTTTGATCCAGTAGCTATGATAATATGAGAAGCGTTATGTTCCTCTATTTTTTTTCCACTTTTTAATATTTCAACTCTTTTCCCACTTTTTAATTTTGCATTTCCATATATAACATGAACTCCATTTTTTTTCATTAGAAATGAAACTCCTTTTTTCATTTTATTAACAACATTCCTACTTTTTTGAATTATTTTTGAATAGTTAACTTTTATTTCATCTATTTCAAATAATTCTCTGTTTTTTTTTATATTTTGCAATATTTTAGCACTATTTAAAATAGATTTTGTAGGAATACATCCCCAATTTAAACAAACACCTCCTAAAGATTCTTTTTCAATAAGAGCAGTTTTCATCCCTAGTTGTGAAGCTCGTATAGATGCAACATAACCCCCCGGTCCGCTTCCTAAAATAATAACATCAAAATACATAAATACAAGATATTATAAATCAAATAAAAATAAATAAATGTGATCTATAATATAAATTTACAAATTTAATTTTCATTAATTTTTGCAAAAAAAATATAAAAAAATCAAAAAAATAAATCATATAAAATTTTTTAAAAAAATTCGTTTTTTGTATGTATATTATATGATGCATTATGAAATTTAATTGAAAAAAAATCATAATAATAAAGATAACATCTAACTAATAAGAATAAGAATTAGATCATGAAGTTTTTTATAGATACTGCTAATTTAGATGAAATAAAAGAAGCTAAAAAAATGGGGATTTTGGATGGTGTAACTACAAATCCTTCTTTAATAGCAAAAGAATCTATTTATAATAAAAATGATATTTATAAACATTACATATCTATTTGTAATATTTTAGGTAAAAAAAATTCAAAAAATGTTAGTGCAGAGATTGTTAGCGTTGATTACCTTGACATGGTACAAGAAGGAGAAGAGATTTCATCATTACATCCAAAAATTGTTGTTAAAATTCCTGCAACAGAAAACGGGATAAAAACTATAAAATATTTATCAAAAAAAAACATTAAAACTAATTGTACACTCATATTTTCATCCGGACAAGCACTTTTAGCGGCTAAATCGGGATCTTATTATGTTTCTCCATTTTTAGGAAGATTAGATGATATCTCTCAAAATGGATTGGATTTAATAAAAGAAATTAAAACTATTTATAGTTTATATCGTTTTGATACAAAAATTATAGCCGCATCTATACGTCATCCTTTACATATTATAGAATGTGCAAAAATAGGAATAGATGCTATAACTTCTCCAAGAAACATTATATCAAATCTTATAAATCATCCTTTAACGAAAATAGGATTAGAAAAATTTTTAAAAGACTATAAGAAAAAAATACGTAATTAAAAAAAGTGAAAATATTAAATTGATTTAATTTTTATTTTTCCATCTAAAAAATACTGTAAGGATATAGATGTAGGTTTTGGCAACTTCTCATAAAATTTTGATAATTCTATTTGCTCTTTGTTTTCAAATATTTCTTCCAAATGATTTTTATTCATTATACTAAATTCCTCTAATTTTCTATCTAAATCATTTTTTAAACGAGAACTAATTTCTCGACTTATTTTTTCTAAAATACAAATTACTTCATAAATGTTTCTTTTTGATAGTTTCTCCAAAACCATACGATCTACGGGTTCAGTATTCATTGGAGCTTTAATGTATTTTAAAAAATTCATTTTCAATTATTCATTAATTTTTTATAAAGATCTTGCAATTTCTTTATATGATAGTAATTATTTGGATATGATTTGACATATTTCTTATATGATTCTAAAAAGTCAGAAATATTTTTTTTGTGATTTGTATTATTAGCTATGGCTATCCTATATCTAATAATACAAATTTTATATAAAACATTTTCTTTGAAATTGCTTTTTGGAAAATCATTTAAAAAATCTCGGAAAGAAACTAAAGCTGCATAATTTTTCTGCATAGAAAAATATATATTAGCTATATAATAATCTTTTTTTTCAATTTTTTTCAACAGTTCATTCAAAAGTTTATTCGCTTCTGTTATTTTAGAACTGTTTTGAAATCTTTGAATAAATTGATTTAAAATATCAATAGCCATATAAGTATTTTTTTGATCTAAATCAAAATTCAACGAGGAAAAATAAAAATTTAATCCTTTTCTGAAAAATTCATATTCTTCAAAATTTTTTTCTTCTTTAGTTTCAGAATAAGACTGAATGTTTTTTCTATAAAAAAATTTTTGAAATAACTCTTTTTTTTCATCCCATTTACTATTATTGCGATTAATAATTTCTTTTCTATCTGTAGAATAAATTTCTTCTCTAACTTTTTCTTTACTTTCTCTATCTAGTACATTTAGTACATTACCGTATCCATATACAGAAGAACTTAAAAAAACCAAAAATAAAATCAAAATACAAATATTTTTTTTTTGATTCATATTCAAAATTTTTTATCTAAATCACGATCAAATAAATAAAGCCCTAATTTTTCATCTCCTATTAATTCAATTTTACTTAATATACTTTTACTTAAATTTTCCTCTTCTATTTGTTTTTCTACATACCATTGTAAAAAGTTATATGTAAAATAATCTTTTTCTTGTAAAGATAATTCAACAAGAATATTAATTTCAGATGAAATTTTTATTTCATGTTCAAATAATTTTTGAAACAGTTCTTTCAAAGAATTATATGAATAAGATTTTTCATAAAAATGTAAATTTTCATATGGAAAAATTGCTGCATATCCGCCTCTTTTATTAATATATCTCATTAACTTTAACATATGGTTTCTTTCTTCATTTGAATGATTGTATAAAAATTCACATATTCCTTCAAACCCTTTATATTCTGACCAAGATGCCATAGATAAATATAATTGAGAAGATTCCAATTCTCTAATCAATTGTTTTTTTAATCCTTTTTGTATTTTTTCACTAAACATAAAATTTTTATTTTTTTTAAATTAAAATTTCTTTATTTTCTCCTAAAAAGGATATCATTTTTCTTTTTAAAGAATCCGTTCCATTCAATAATGGAAGTCTTACATAGGAATTACATATTTTTATAATATTTAAAAACATTTTAATTCCAGTTGGATTTCCTTCTTTATAAATTAAATCAATCATAGAAAGAATTTCATAAAAAATATCAAAAGCCTTTTTGACATTATTCTTTTTAGCAAAAGAAACCATTTCAGAAACTTGATTTGGAAATCCTTGTGCTATTACAGAAATAACCCCATCTCCTCCTCCTAATATTATAGGTAAAGTGAGAAAATCATCTCCTGATATTACACTAAAATTTTTTGGTTTTTTTTCAATAATTCTATAAGATTGCAAAACATTTCCAGACGCTTCTTTTATTCCTATTATTTTTTGAAAATCATTAGCTAAACGAATTACAGTTTCTGGGGATACATTTGAACCAGTTCTTTTAGGAACATTATAAATAATTATATTAGTTTCTGTATTATTGACAATAGATCTAAAATGTTGGTAAATCCCCTCTTGAGAGGGGGTATTGTAATAAGGAGAAACAGAAAGAATTGCCAAAAAATCTGAAAGATTTGTATTTTTTATATTATTTATAACAGATTTAGTATCATTTCCACCTATTCCTAATATTAAAGGAAGTTTTTTTAAATTTATACTTTTAATACATTCTATAATATCTTTTTTTTCTTCTTTTTTTAAAGTAGAAATTTCAGATGTAGTTCCTAATATTACTAAATAATCTACTTTATCTTCTACATATTTAACAAGATTTTCAAGTCCATTAAAATCTATTTTTCCATCCTTTTTAAAAGGAGTAACCAACGCTACACCTGTTCCAGATAATTTTTTCATAACATATGCTCATTTGCGTTTGATATTAACAAAAATATCTTTAATTAGTATTAGTTAGTTAACTATTATAATTTTTTCAAATTATATTATATTACAAAACTTATTTAATCATATTTTGCATTGTTTAATAACAAACAGATGTAGACGGGGATTTTTTTAATTTAATAATCTCTTTTTGTTCTTGGTCTTGCTGCAGATACAATAATATTTCGGCCCATTAGTTCTGTCCCATTTAATTTTTCTATAGCTTGTCTTGCGTTTTCTTCATTAGACATTTCTATAAATCCAAATCCTTTGCTTCTTTTACTTGATGCAGATTCGTCAAAAATTATTTTTGCATGAGTAACTTCTCCTATAGATTCAAAATATTCTTTTAATTCTTTTTCTGTCATATCATAAGATAAATTTCCAACGTATAATTTCGTATTGTCCATATTTGATAAATAAATTGTTTTAAATGTTTTAAAGGCAAATTTAGAGAAATATTTTTTCTAAAAAAGAAAAATATTTCATTAAAACAAGTTTTTTAACTCAATAATTCTATAAGAATCCATGATTATTTTCATCAGAATAACTTTACGAAAAAAAAGTTGAATTTTTTAGTTTTTTTTATCTTTTCTATACAAAATAAACTACCTCAAAAATACTTAAAATAAAACTAAAACTTATAAGAAAAGTATTGAATGAACGAATTCGCAATTGTATCATCTTTATTAGACAATGATTTTTATAAATTTACTATGCAAAACGCAATTATAAAACTGTTTCCTTTAGCAAAAGCTAAATATGAATTTATCAATAGAGGGAAACATTCTTTTCCAAAAAATTTTTCTGATCTTTTAAAAGAAAATCTTCAAGAGATGGCAAGTCTAAAACTTTCAAATGATGAAAGAAAATTTTTAGAAAAAAATTGCCCTTATTTAGATTCTACATATTTAGACTTTCTAAATACATATCAATATAATCCAAAAGAAGTCTTTATTTCACAAAATGGAAAAGACATACATATGTCAATTGAAGGATTATGGAGTAGTACTATACTATGGGAAGTTCCTTTAATGGCAACTATATCTGAATTATATTATCAACTAACAGGAAAAAAATGTATTTCAGACAATAAAATTATTCTTTTAACAAAAGAAAAATTAGAAAAATATAAAAAACTAAATGTTAAAATTGGAGAATACGGAACTAGAAGAAGGTATTCTTATAAAGTTCAAAAATTAGTTTTGAATTTTTTAAAAGAAAAGGGAAATTCCGTTTTTATTGGAAGCAGTAACGTTCATTTATCTCGTATTTTTTCAAAAAAACCTATCGGAACTCATGGACATGAATGGGTTATGTTTCATGCTGCTAAATATGGATTTAACATAGCAGATCAAATAGCAATGGAAAATTGGTTGAATATCTATGGAAAAAACTTAAGAATAGCTTTATCGGATACATATACCACTTCAGTTTTTTTAAAAAATTTTGATAAAAAATTAGCAAATCTTTTTGAAGGAGTTCGACATGATAGTGGAAATCCTATTTTATTTACTAATGAAATCATAAAACACTACAAAAAGTTGAAAATAAATCCTTTAAAAAAAAAAATTATTTTTTCAGATAATTTAAATCCCAACAAGGTCGCTACTATATCTTCTTTTTGCAAAAAAAAAATAAATCCATTTTTTGGAATAGGAACTAATTTTACTAATGATGTAGGATTACCATCTATGAATATGGTTATAAAAATGGTTAAAACACTTCCAAAAACAAAAAAAAAAAAATGGATATCAGTTGTCAAACTTTCTAACGTAAAAGAAAAATCTACAGGAGATAAAAATTTGATTTCTCTAGCTAAGAAAATTCTTCGTATTTAGTTTTTACACCTTTATCATTTCTTTTAAAATTTATTAAATTTATTGATAAGAAAGAAAATAAATGAAACAATACGAAAAAAAAGACATTAAAAATGATGAAATAAAAAACGAAAATGAAGAAAAAAAAAATAGCACATTACAAACTTATATAGAAAATTATGGATGTCAAATGAACCTCTTTGACAATGAAATAGTGGCTTCTCTTTTATTGGACAAAGGATTTTCTATTACAGAAAATTTAGAAAAAGCAAATATTATATTGATAAATACTTGTTCTATTCGAGAAAAAGCAGAATCAACCTTAAAAAATAGATTACAAAATCTAAAATATTTAAAAAAAAATAAAAAAAATCCTCCATTATTTGGAATATTGGGATGTTTGTCAAAACAAATAAAAAAATTGGATCAAGAAAACATTATAGATTTTTCCATATCTCCAGATTCTTATAGAAAAATATCTGATATTATTATTCGTTTGATTAATGAAAATAAAAATCAAAAAAAAGATTCAAAAATTTTTTCTTTACATAAAGAAAACGAAACTTATTCTGATATAACTCCATATCAATTTTGGAATAAGAATAGAAAAAATAAAAAAGTTACCGCGTTCTTAAGTATTACAAGAGGATGTGATAATATGTGTACATTTTGTGTAGTTCCTTTTACAAGAGGAAGAGAAAGAAGTAGTGATCCTAATTTGATCCTTAAAGAATGCAAGATTTTATATGAAAAAGGATATAAAGAAGTTACCCTTTTAGGTCAAAATGTAGATTCTTACCTATGGGGAGGAAGAGATTTTTTAAAAAAACAAATTCTTAAAAAAGAAAATAAAAATTTTATAGATTTTTCCATCCTTTTGGATCTTTTAGCAAAAAAAATACCATCTATGCGGATACGATTTTCTACATCTAATCCTCATGATATGTCTGAAAAAGTGATAGAAATAATATCAAAACATTCAAATATATGTAACCATATTCATTTACCAGTTCAATCAGGAAGTAATAAAATATTAAAACTAATGAATAGAAAATATACTAGAGAAAGTTATATTTCTTTAATTAAAAAAATTAGAGAAAAGATTCCTGAATGTTCTATCTCACATGATATTATGACTGGATTTTGTCATGAAAATGAAAAAGATCATCAAGAAACTATTAGTTTAATGAACAATATTAAATATAATTACGGGTATATGTTCTCTTATTCTCATAGACCCGGTACTTATGCCTATAGAAAATTTCAAGATAATGTTCCGGAAAATGTAAAAAAAAGAAGATTGAAAGAGATTATTCATTTACAAAGAACTCATTCTATTTTTCAGATGAAAAAATATATAGGAAAAATACAAGAAGTTTTAATAGAAGGAGAATCCAAAAAAAATCATCAGGATTGGTGGTACGGAAGAAACACTCAAAATATTGGGGTAGTCTTTCCAAAAGAATCCTTTATAGTAGGTGATTTAGTACATGTTCAAATAATAAATTATACTTCTTCAACCTTAATAGGAAGAGGAATTAAAATTAAATAAAAATAATTTTTTTTACTTAAAACTTTTATTACTTATAGTTAGTAAGTATTTATAAAGTATTTATTTTTTTATTTTTTATGGAATCTATATCTATCCATGCTATAAAACAAAAATTTAACATTGTTGGAAATGATTATGCTTTACATAGATCTTTGGAAAAAGCACTTCAAGTAGCTCCGACTGATATTTCTGTATTGATTCTTGGAGAAAGCGGTGTAGGAAAAGAATTTATCCCCAAAATTATTCATCAATTTTCTTTTAGAAAACATTGTTCTTGTATTACCGTAAATTGTGGTGCCATTCCTGAAGGAACAATTGATAGCGAACTTTTTGGACATGAAAAAGGTTCTTTTACAGGAGCTACAAATATGAGAAAGGGGTATTTTGAAGGTGCAGATGGAGGAACTATTTTTTTAGACGAAGTGGGGGAACTTCCCTTAACTACACAAGTTCGTCTTCTTAGAATTTTAGAATCAGGTGAATTTATAAAAGTAGGATCTTCTAAAATACAAAAAACAAATATACGAGTAGTATCTGCTACTAACTTAAACATGATAGAATCCATTCAAAAAGGAAAGTTTAGAGAAGATTTATATTACCGTCTTAATACAGTACAAATTATTATCCCTCCTTTACGAAGTAGGAAAAATGATATTAAACTATTATTCAAAAAATTTTCTAATGATTTTTCAGAAAAATATCGTATTCCTCCAATTAATTTAACTGAAGAATCTCTAAAATATTTAGAGAATTATTCTTGGCCCGGAAATATAAGACAGCTAAAAAATCTTATCGAACAAATTTCTGTAATGGAAACAAAACGTGAAATTTCTATAGATAAATTAAAAGAATATATTCCCGAAAATATTCCTTCATTATCTTTTCACCGTTCAAATAATCACGATCAACGTTTTTTTAAAGATTTTTCTAGAGAAAGAGATTTTTTTTACAAAGTTTTATTTGATATGCAAAAAAATTTAAATGACTTAAAAATTTTAACTTTGCAACTAATTAATAATAATTCTAATTTTATTGAAAATAATCAACAACTTATGGAAAAAGTATTTGGAAAAATACGTCTCAATAATCTAAATAAAAATAAAAAAGACGATACACTTTTTCGATTAGAAAATACTTCTTCTAAGAAAAAAAATAAAAAATCATCAGATGATGAGTTAGATTATGAAGAAATAGAAGAAGATGAAACATTATTATCTAAAAATAATGAGAATAATTTTTCTTTGCAAAAGAAAGAAATTGAATTTATTCAAAAAGCTTTAATGAAAAATAGCGGTAAGAGAAGAATGACCGCAAAAGAATTGGGGATTTCCGAAAGAACATTATATAGAAAAATAAAACAATATGGATTATAGAAGAAAAAAAATAATTATTTTTTCTCTTGTTTTTTTACTATTGTTTAGTTGCTATAATCCTTATTTCCTTAAGGAAGAAAATAAAAAAATACAAATCAAAGATTTTATAGAACTTGTCAATGATATCCCATTTCATGGAGGGAATGAAATTTTTATTTCTGATTTAAAAAGAGGATTAGAAGATTTTATAATTGAACGAAGTCCTTTCACTTTAGTACCAGAAGGAGGGGATCTAATTATAGGAGGGCGACTTCTAGATTATGATATAATAGAAGAAAGTATCACAGATGATCCAAAAGTTAAAATAGTTATTGAAGCTTATTGCAAGGATCAACATAATGTAAAAAATAATTGGATTCAAACTTTTGAAGTATCAGAATCTTTTTCTAGAAACAAGGATCCATTTAATGAAGAAGTTTTAAGAAATAGTCTTTTAACAAGTTTAATTAATAAAATATACAATAAAACAATAAATCAAATCAATGAAAATAGAAAACATAGAGGGGATGAAATCATAAAAAATAGACCAGTTGTTACTGAATATGATATAATAGATGAAGAAAATGCTGCTGATACTACTACTGGCAGTAGTAGCAACAACAGTAGTAGCGCTACTATTAATAATAATGATGATAATAGTAGTAATAATAACAATGAAAACACTTCTATTTCTTCTATTACTTCTGCTACTTATAATAATGAATCATCTAATAATACTAACTAATACTACTATTAGTAGTAGCAATAATAGTGATGATGATAGTAGTAATAGTGATAATACGCTAAAAAATAAAAAAATAGAAAAGGAGAAATAGGAATCTTATAAAAAAAGAAGATACAAAAATAGGTTAATTGAAAAAATTAATATTTTGATTCAATAATGAAGAAATAATGAAAGAAATATATTCAACAATATTTGGTTTTTTAATCGTTTTTATATGTACACTACTTATTACAATAATTTTAATTCAAAATCCTAAAAAAGAAAGTATTTCTCAATATTTTATGGAAAAAAATTTTAGATTTTTTGGTATAAGACAAACAAATACTTTTTTAGAAAGAATTACTTGGATATTATCTATTATTTTAGTTTTTTTAACTTTATTTTTTAATTTGTTTTTGATCAAAACAATAAATATTATGTCATAATGTCATTTAATTGGATTCAATTTTGTAAAATTGAAATATTTTTTATTTGGCATGTTTTTGGCAATAAATAATCAATGATAAATTAAGTATAGTTAACCTTAAAAATTATTAAATATGGTGGAAGTTAAGATTAAACCTTTAGAAGATCGTGTTCTAGTACAATCAGATCCTGCTGAAACAAAAACATCTTCAGGGATCATTATTCCTGATACAGCAAAAGAAAAACCCCAAAAAGGAACTATAATAGCTGTTGGAAATGGAAAAAAAAATGAACCTATGGTTCTAAAAAAAGGAGATAGAGTTTTATATGGTAAATATTCAGGGACTGAATTAAAGTGGGAGGGGAAAGAATATCTGATTATGAGAGTATCTGATGTAATTGCAATCATATAAAAAATAAATAATATAAAATATAATAAAAATAAAAAAAAGAAATTAAGATTGCAATTAAAATTAAGAAGTAAGTAATTAAGATAGATAACTTATTAAAAAAATCTAAAAAATTATGGCAAAAGATATTAAATTTGATATTGAAGCAAGAGATAAATTAAAAAAAGGAGTAGATGCATTAGCAAATGCTGTGAAAGTCACCTTGGGGCCAAAAGGAAGAAATGTTGTATTACAAAAATCCTTTGGAGGTCCACAAGTGACAAAAGATGGAGTTTCTGTAGCTAAAGAAATAGAATTAGAAGATTCTATAGAAAATCTTGGAGCTCAAATGGTAAAAGAAGTAGCATCCAAAACAAATGATGTAGCAGGAGATGGAACAACTACTGCTACAGTATTAGCACAAGCTATTGTTAGAGAAGGATTAAAAAACGTAGCAGCTGGAGCTAATCCAATGGATTTAAAAAGAGGAATAGATAAAGCATTAGAAGTTGTTATTTTTGATTTAAAAAAACAATCTAGAGAAGTAGGAGGAAATACAGAAAAAATAAAACAAGTTGCTTCTATATCTGCAAATAATGATGAAAAAACCGGAGCATTAATAGCTGACGCTTTTGAAAAAGTAGGAAAAGAAGGAGTTATCACGGTAGAAGAAGCAAAAGGAACAGATACATCAGTAGATGTTGTAGAAGGAATGCAATTTGATAGAGGATATCAATCACCTTATTTTGTTACAAATACTGAAAAAATGATAACAGAATTTGATCAACCACAAATTTTATTATCTGATAAAAAAATTGCAGCAATGAAAGATTTGTTGCCCATATTAGAACCAGTAGCACAATCTGGAAAACCTTTGCTTATTATTTCTGAAGAAGTAGAAGGAGAAGCATTAGCGACGTTAGTCGTCAATAAAATACGGGGGACTTTAAAAGTAGCAGCAATAAAAGCTCCAGGATTTGGAGATAGAAGAAAAGCTATGTTAGAAGATATTGCAATTCTTACTGGAGGGACTGTTATTTCTGAAGAAACAGGAAGTAAATTGGAAGATGTTAAATTAAATATGCTAGGTAAAGCAGAAAGAGTTATTATAGATAAAGACAATACTACTATTGTTAACGGAGGTGGAAGTAAAAAAGATATCAGAGCTCGGGTAGAACAAATTAAAGCTCAAATAGAATCTACAACATCTGATTATGATAAAGAAAAATTGCAGGAACGTCTTGCAAAATTAGCTGGAGGTGTTGCAGTTCTTTATGTTGGAGCTGCATCAGAAGTTGAGATGAAGGAAAAAAAAGATAGGGTAGATGACGCATTGAATGCTACCCGTGCAGCAGTAGAAGAAGGAATTGTAGCTGGTGGAGGTGTTGCTTTAGTACGTGCTATAAAATCATTAAATCATGTATCTGGAGACAATACAGATCAAGACACTGGAATACAGATAGTTAGAAGATCTTTAGAAGAACCTTTACGTCAAATAGTTGCCAATGCTGGAGGGGAAGGATCTGTTGTAGTTGCTAAAGTAGCTGAAGGAAAAGGAGATTTTGGATATGATGCTAAGATTGGAGAATATAAAAATATGATTGTAGAAGGAATTATAGATCCTACAAAAGTTGCTAGAGTTGCATTAGAAAATGCTGCATCAGTATCAGGTATGTTATTAACTACTGAGTGTGTTGTAACAGAAATAAAAAAAGAAGAACAAGGCGCTCCTACAATGCCTGGATCAGCAGGTGGAGGAGGAATGGGGGGAATGATGTAATGTTAAAAAAAAAATAGTGTCCGACAAGACACTATTTTTTTTAATTTAACTATTAAAGCCAATTTTTCTGGATTTTCAAAGTTTGTTCTATCACATCTCTTACACATCCTTTCCCACCTTTTTTTGGAGAAATATATTTTGATATTTCTTTTACTTCTTGAACCGCATCTATTGGAGAACATGGTAAAGCGACATTCTTCATGATTTCAATATCTGGAATATCATCTCCCATATAAAGAATTTTTTTTTTAGTAATATTTAATATCTTACAATATTCATCTAAATATTTTTTTTTATTATCAACTCCCTGATAAATATGACGAATATTAAGTCTTCTTAAACGTTTAAACACCATTAAATCTGATCCACTAGTAATAATACATAAATTATACCCCTTTTTTTTTGCTAATTGAATTGCATATCCATCTTTAGCAAACATTTGACGAACCATGTTTCCATCAGGAAATAAATTCAAAGTACAATTAGTTAAAACTCCGTCTACATCAAATACAAAAGTATTAATATCATTCATTATATTTCTATAGTTATTATTATAGTCCATAACTAAATCCATTATTAAAGTGAGTGAGAATATGACAAAAGAAAAAAAATAAATATTAAAATAAAATAAAAAAGTAGAAAAGAGCATTTTTTATTTATAGATTTTCAAAATTAATATTTGTGAAATTCTTCATTTCTGAAGTTTTTTTTTGAACATCTTTTATTTCTTGATTAAAAGTATGATTTTTAAAATCTTTTTGATGACGTTCTGAAATAACTTCTCTTCCTTTCTCATTTATGATAAATCGAATCATATCATCAAGTATATTTTGAAACTTTGAAAAATCTTCTTTATACAAGTAAATTTTGTGTTTTTTATAAGTTATTTCTCCTGTTTCAGTAAAATTTTTTTTACTTTCAGTAATAGTTAAATAATAATCTCCTGCTCTTGTCTCTCTTGCGTCAAAAAAATATGTACGACTACCAGTTTTTAGAGTACGTGAACAGATTTCGTTTCTTTCTTTAATGTTTTCTTTTTCTTTTTCGTCCATTTCAAACAGTGTTTTTATTATTAAATAAATCCTAATTCAGCAAATCTAAATAAAAAAAATGGTCCATCCTACTTTTCCTAAAATTATTCAAAATAAATTTTCTAAAAAAAAATGCTTCTATTTTCTATTTTAGATATTTTTCCATTATTTAAAAATATAATTAAATCAAAATCAGATATATAAGATATATCATGAGTCATAATTATTATAGTAGTATATTTCAAATTCTTTTTTATATAACTCATGATTGAGTTTACAGTATTTTTATCTATAGAAGAAAAACTATCATCGAATATAAGAATTTTAGGATTTCTTATAATAGCTCTTGCTATGCATATTCTTTGTTTTTGCCCCCCTGATAAAGTTATCCCCCTTTCTCCTATGATCGTTTCATATCCATGTTTAAAAAGAAGTATTTCATCTTCTATCATTGCTTTTCTAGCGGCATCAAATACTTTCCATGATGCGACATTTTTTTCAATACTTCCAAAAGCTATATTATTATAAATTGAATCTGAAAAAAGAAAAGTTTCTTGAGGAACATAACCTATGTTATCTCTAAAGTTTGAAAGATCATGATCTTTCAAAGAAATATTATCAACAAGTATTTCTCCCTTAAAAGGATCATATAAACGCGTTATTAATCTTCCTATAGTTGTTTTACCGGATCCTGTTTTTCCAGTTATAACTAAAGTTTTTCCTCTTTGAAGGGTAAAAGAAATTTCACTTATTGTTTCTTTCTCTTCTTTTTTCTTTTCAAAAGAATCTGAATCATAAATAAAACTAACATTTTTAAACTGAATTTTTCCAAAAACATTTTTTTTTAAAAAACTATTATTAAATATTTTAGGGATTTCTTCTAAAAATTTATTGATGCGGATTTGTGATACTTTTGCTCTTTCAACAATAGATACAACCCATCCTAAAATAATAGATGGAAAAATTAAAACGTTGATATACGTAAAAAATTCAGCAAGAGTCCCTATATTTTTTATTTCTCCTTTAAAATATTTTTTTCCTCCAAAAAAAATAATCAACAAATGACTAGATCCAATAAAAAACATTATAATAGAAGATAAAATTGTGTCAATTTTTGCTAATTCTATATTTTTTTTTTGATACTTAAAAATAATATTTTTATGTTTTTCTTGAAAAAAAAATTCAGATACGAATGATCTAATAACATGAATACCAGAAAATGTCTCCTGTATAAAAGAACAAATAAATGATTGATAACTTTGAACTTCTTCACTCTTTTTAGAAATATAAATACTTACATAATAAATAGAAAAAAAGAGAATAGGAATAGGTAATATTACATAAAAAGTTAACGTTTTGTCTAAACGTAACATTTGTATTAAAACCATAAAAAATAAAATGAAAAAATTCATAAAATACATAATTCCTGGACCAATGTATTGTCGAATAAAAGAAACATCTTCAGTTATCCGATTAATTAAATCTCCTGTTGAATTTTTTTTATAAAAGGATAAACTTAATTTTTGATAATGTGAAAAAATTTCATTTTTTAGATCAAATTCTATCATTCTTGATGTTGTGATAATATATTGACGCATATGGTACTTCACAAAACCACCTACAATAGGAACTATCAATATAATACTTGTATAAATACAAATATCTGTTTTTAAATAATTTAAAAATATAGAAAATAGTGAAACCTTACTAGTCACTCTATATTTGTAAGAATGCAAAAATAAATCTCTAATTGTGTTAACAGATTTACCTATATAAGGAATGGGAAGTAATGTAAATACATTTGATATTAAAATTAATAAAAATCCTTTCCAAAATCGAAATTTATATTTTAAAAAATATTTTTTGCTAAAAGCAAGTAAGTTCCACATACAAAACACAAAAATACAAACTTTTTAAGTTTGACATTTTCTTTACATTATGTAAAAAAAAACTAAAAAGAAATGTTAATAAGGCGACATTTCAGGATAAAAAGTATGCAATTTTTATATGCTCAATACTTATCTAAAATGACTCCTGAAAAGGTAGAAAAAAATATGCTAGTAAGCATTGAGGAATTACATGAAATTTATATCTCTCTTCTTTATTTGATACTAAAAATTAGAGATTACGCTATTTTCATTATTGCAAATAATAAGAAAAAAATGTTTTCTAATTTAAAAAAAGAAGAAGAGAATAAAATTGAAATCAGTCAAATACAAAAATTAGTTGATAATTCTATTATTAAAATATTATCTCATAATAAACATTTATTGGAATATAATCCTGATAATGATAAAATGTTTTGGGGAAAAAAAAACGAATATATTGTACTTATTATACTAAAAGAAACACAAAAATCAAATATTTTTAATAATTCTTCTAATAAATATCATTCTTCTTCTTCTTTTGAAAAAGAAAAAAAATTTATTATAAAATACTATAAAAATTTTGTTATTTCTAATAAAAAATTAATAGAATACATTGAAGATAAATATATAAATGGTCTTTATGATTTATGTTTAGCACACATAATGGTATGTAAAACATTACAACATATAAAATCTTATACTCCAAAAAACTTTCAATTATATAACATTTGTAATGATGAAAATAAAAAATTTGTTATTGATTTATATAGAAATACCATTTCTCATAAAAAAGAATTCAATCATCTAATAGAAAAGATATCCAAAAATTGGGATATAAATAGAATCTCTATTCTAGATCTAATCATATTACAAATGGCAATTTGTGAATTTCTATATTTTCCAAATATCCCCCCCAAATCTACTATAAATGAATACATAGAAATATCAAAAATATTTTGTACAAAAAAAAGTAAAATTTTTATTAATGGAATACTAGACAAAATATTCAAATTATTATATAAAATGTTTTAATTTAAAAAATTAATATTAAAATTCATTTTTTTTTGATTTTAATTTTTAATTATATTCATAAATAAACAAACAAAATATATTTTAATTTTTATATGCTTTTCATATTATTACAACAAAATTCTATAATAAGTACTCTTTGGATGTTTGCATTAATTTTTATTGTTTTTTATTTCTTTATGATACGTCCTCAAATAAGAAAACAAAAAATAGAAAAAAAATTTCAAGAAAACATAAAAAAAGGAAATTATATAGTAACAAATTCAGGGGTACATGGAAAAATTATAGAAATAACAAATAATTTTTTCGTACTAGAAACCATTTTAGGAAAAATAAAATTAGAAAAAAATACTGTTTCAAAAGAATTAACTCAATTACGTTATGTAAATTCTACTAATTCTATTTCTACTACTACTACTACAATAATAAAAAATAATAAAGAAATAGTAAAAAACAACAAAAATAATCTAAATACAGAAAAAAAATGAAATATTTTTTAGTAGGGATTACTGGACAAATGGGATCAGGAAAGAGTTTATTTTCATCTTTTTTCAAAAAAAAAGGAATTTCTGTATACTCTTCAGATGAAAGAGGAAAATTCTTAATGAATCAAAAAGAGGAAATAAAAAAAAATATTATAAAATATTTTGGAAAAGAATCTTATAATAAGGAAAAAAAGATTAATAAAATATTTTTGGCTAAAAAAATTTTTAATGATTCTAATGCGTTAAAATTATTATGTTCTATAGTTCATCCATGGGTACTATTAGATTTTAATAATTGGATCTTATCTCAAAAAAGTTTTTTTTCCATAAAAGAATCAGCACTTTTATTTGAAAGTGGATCATACAAAAAATGTGATTTAATTATTACTATTAGTTCCCCTTTAGAAAAAAAAATAGAACGAATAATAAAAAAAGATAAATTAAGTGAAAATAAAATTATAAGCCGTATAAAAAATCAAATATCAGATGTAGAAAAAGAAAAATATTCAGATATAATTGTAAAGAATAATAAAGATATTTTTTTTTTACAAAAAAAAGCAGATAAAATTTATAATAAAATCATAAAATATGGGAAAAGGTGATAAGAAAACTAGAAGAGGAAAAATAAACAATAAAACTTATGGAAATATTCGTCCCAATCCAAGAAACTCTAAAAAAAAGAAAAAAAAGAATTAAAATTATTATTCATATTCATCGATTTGATTTTCATTACTCCTACTACTAGTAGTAGGAGTAGTATTAAGAAAAGAGATAAAGTATATTAATTGTGAAAAACTTCCTAATGCAGAGACTACATACGTCATAGCTGCCCAGTTTAAAGAATCCCTAGCTTGATTATATTCTTTATGGTTAACTATTTTTTTATCCTTTAACCAAATTAAAGCTCTTTTACTTGCATCAAATTCTATTGGAAGAGTAATAAAAGAAAAAATAACAGCTAAAAAAAATAATCCTATTCCTAACTTAAGAAAAAAAGAATTTTTCCCTTCAGAACTATAAAAAATAGAAAGTCCAAACATAATTGTTATGTTAGTTAATTTAGAACTTAAATTTAAAAGTGGTTCTATTTGATTTCTAAATTTCAATATTCCATATCCTAACTTATGTTGCAAAGCATGACCACATTCATGTGCCGAAACTGCAATAGCACTTACAGTTTTTTTTGAATAAACATTTTCACTTAAATTAATAGTTTTATTTAAAGGATCATAATAATCTGTCAATTCCCCTTCTACAAAAAGAACATCAACATCATGAATTCCACTATCATACAACATTTTTTCAGCAATTTCTTTTCCCGTCATCTGAATGTTCATTTGGAACCCAGAATAAAATCTAATTTTTCTTTTTAAAATTCTACTAACAAAAAAACTAACCAAAAAAATTATTGTAACAATCCAATAATAGTAGTTCATAGAATATAATTTTTTTTCACAAAATTATTAAATTATTATATATATCTCTAACTTCTAACTTCTAACTTAGAAAAATAAGATCATAAATTTGTACTTCAAATTTTTACTATGAATATTCCAACAGTAAAAAATCTAAAAAGAGTTGTTATTATTGGAGCCGGATTTTCTGGCTTACAAGTAGCAAAAAAATTAAAAAGAGACAAATTCCAAGTTGTCCTCATAGATAAGAATAATTATCACACGTTTCAACCTTTATTATATCAAGTAGCTACTGCAGGGTTAGAACCAGATTCTATCGCCCATTCTATTAGAACAATCATAAAAAAAAAAAAAAACTTCTTCTTTCGATTAGCTTATGTTCATTACATTAATACAGAAAAACAAAAAATATACACAAATGTAGGCTCCTTATCCTATGACTATCTAATTATGGCTACTGGATCTGTAACTAATTACTTTGGCAATAAAAATATTGAATCTTTCGCTTTACCTATGAAATCTATTCCTGAAGCACTAAATTTAAGAAGTCTTATTTTACAAGATTTTGAATCATCCTTACTTACTAAAGATTCAAAAGAAAGAGAAAGACTGATGACTTTTGTTATTGTTGGAGGAGGCCCTACTGGGGTTGAATTAGCTGGAGCTTTAGCAGAAATGAAAAGATATGTATTACCAAACGACTATCCTGATTTGGATATTCAAAAAATGAATATTCATCTATTACAAGCATCTGATAGACTATTAGAAGGAATGTCTGAAAAGTTATCAAAACAAGCTTTTAAAAATCTAAAAGAATTAGGAGTAACTATTTGGTTAAATTGTTTAGTAGAAGATTATGATGGAAAAATTGTCTTTATAGATAAAAATAAAAATATAGAATCTTCCAATGTGATATGGGCAGCAGGAGTTAAAGGAGCCATTATAAATGGATTTCTTAAAGAAGATATGAAAGGACAAAGAATTTTGGTAGATGATTATCTCAAAGCTATTAGATATAAAAACATTTTTGCGATTGGTGATATTGCTTGCATGATAACAAATCCATTTTATCCAAATGGACATCCTATGACTGCCACACCAGCTATCCAACAAGGAAATTGTCTTGCATACAATTTTAATCTTTTTTTAGAAAAAGAACCTAAAAATATAAAACCTTTTAAATACAAAAATTTAGGAGCTATGGCAACTATTGGTAGAAACAAAGCAGTTTGCGATTTTCCATATATAAAATTAAAAGGTTTTTTAGCATGGATAATTTGGATGTTTGTTCACTTAGTGAGTTTAGTTGGATTTCGAAATAGAGTCATTGCTTTAATGAATTGGATAATACAATACCTTCACTATCATAAAAGTGTACGATTAATTATAAGACCATTTCATAGAAAAAAAACAACTAAATAACTAATAAAAAATCAGCTTATACAAAATATTTTTTATTTTATTTTCTGTTTCTATATATTCACTGTCTGCATTACTCTGTTTAGTAATCCCACTTCCTGCATACAATGAAATTTCTTTTTTAGACATATTTATTTTCGCACATCTTAAATTAAGATATAATTCCATATTCATTTTATTATCAACAGTTCCCATATATCCTGTATAAAAATTCCTTTTGTATTCTTCGTTTTTTTTAATAAAATCTAAAGATTTTTTTTTGGGATATCCACAAATAGAAGGAGTGGGATGCATTTTTTTTAAAAATTCATAATAATCTGGTTGATTAAAAAATGAAAAATTAATAGGAGTTTTTAGATGAAATAAATGTCCCATATTTATAATTCTAGTTTTTTCTACAAAAATATTTCCTGAGTATGTATTTAATAAATTGATAATATATTCAGTTACTATTTTATGTTCTTCTAATTCCTTTTTTGTCCAAAAGTTTTTTTTCTCAAAAACTGTACCAGCTAAAGAAATAGTTTTTAATTCTTTATTATAAGACTTTATTAATAACTCTGGAGAAGCCCCTATCCAAATTCCATGATACAAGTCATACCAAAGTGTAATAAAAGCATTAGGATAAGAAAAAATCAATTTCTGAAAAGTTCTTTTTAAAGAAAAATTCCGGAATGAAATTTTAAGAATTCTAGATACAACAACTTTTTTAAAAAATCCATTTTTGATATATCTAATAGCTTTCTTGATTAGATTTTTATATTTTATAGAATAAAAGTTATTTTTTATAGAAGAAAAAAAAACAGGATCATTGTTTTTAACAAAAGTACTCTTGTAAAAATCCTCTTCTATATTGACAGAATAAATTTGATCTGGATGTATTTTTATAACTTTTTTTTTATTAAAACTTACAATCAAAAAAAAATTCTCTCTTTTTTTATTCTCATTCTGATTCTGAGAATAAAAAAAAATTCTATTTTCATATGGTTTTTTAAAAATAACAAAACTTTTTTTATTCAAAATATTTTTTATAATTTTTTTATATAAACTAAAAATTGTTATTTTTTGTATTTTCCCTATTTCCTCGGAATTATGATATTTGTCATTTTGCATAAACTAATAATATCCTTATTTTTGTTCGAAATTTTAATTTGAATCAAATGAAGTGTTTTTCCTTTATGAACAATTTTTGCATTTGCAAAAAGAATCCCTTTTTTAATAGATCTTATATGATTGGCAGAAATTTCAATATTAAAAATATTAAAATCCTCTTTGTTTGTATTCAAAGTAGATAGCAAACATCCAACACTCTCAGCTAAAGAAATTGTAGCACCTCCATGAAGAAATCCTGAAGGTTGCAATACTTTTTTATTAATAGGCATTTTTGCCACTAAAAAATTTTTTCCAACGAATATATATTTTATGCCAAGAGTATTCATTAGTGTATTTTTTCTAAGTTTATTTAATTCAAACAATAACTTTTGAATCTTTTTTTGCATATGTAAAATAAAAACCAATCTAAACATAAAATTTTTATTCCAAATTCAAAACTGAAAGATAAAAATAAGAAGCATCAATAAAAATGAAGAAAAAAAAAATTACATTCCTTTAATAGGAGAACAGAATCAAATTATTGGATTTGAAAATAAAGAAAAAATTCATATAGAAGGATTATTTCACAGCGCAGTTTCTGTTTTTGTATTTGATAATTCGAAAAATAACAATCTGTTAATGTTACAAAGAAGATCATCAAAAAAGTATCATTCTTCTCTACTTTGGACTAATACATCTTGTAGTCATCCCAAAAAAAATGAATCTGTTTTGAAAGCAGCGCATCGTTGTTTAATAGAAGAAATGGGGTTTGATTGCTTTTTAGAGAAAAAATTTTGTTTTAGCTATCATGAATCATTCAGTAATGGATTAATAGAAAATGAATTAGATCATGTTTTTGTAGGAAATTATTCTTATCCTCCTGTAATAAATACTAAAGAAGTAGATAATTGGAAATGGATGTCTTTGAAAAAATTAATCGAAGATGTTAATATTTCTCCAAATTCTTATACTATTTGGTTAAAAATAATTATAAAAAACTATCTAACAAAATTGAATATTAAATAATGAAAGCAACTATAAGTAAAAAAGGCCATTTTAGTGCAGCGCATAGACTTTATAATCCACATTGGGATTACCATAAAAATATTGAAGTATTTGGAAAATGCGCTTATTTAAATTATCATGGACATAATTACGAATACATTGTAAGTTTAACAGGAAATGTTGATTTAGAAACAGGATTCGTTTTCAGTTTGCAAAAATTAAAAAACATTCTTCGTGAAGAAATAGAATATCTTTTTGATCATAAAAATATAAATTTAGATATTAAAGAATTTTCTAAAAAAAATCCTACATCAGAAAATATTTCTATTTTTATATGGAATCAAATTCGTAAAAAAATATCTTCTTCTTTGGATTTAAAAATAATTTTATATGAAACTGTAAATAACTTTGTTGAATATGCTGGATAATTTAAAAAAAACAGTTTTATACAAATGTCATTTACAACTAAAAGCTAAAATGACTTCTTATTCTGGATTTCACATGCCACTTCAATATACTTCTTCATTAATAGAGCATATGTCGGTAAGAAATTCTGTTGGAATATTTGATGTTAGTCATATGGGGAAATTTATTTTAAAAGGAAAAAATTCTAAAGAGTTTCTTCAATATTTAACTACAAACAATGTCTATTGTATCACATCTGGACAAGCTCAATATTCTTGTTTCGTAAATCAGTTAGGAGGAATTATAGATGATTTAATTATTTATAAAATTTCAGAAATAGAATATTTACTTATAGTAAATGCGTCTAACATAGAAAAAGATAAAATATGGATAAATAAAAATATAGATAAAAATGAACATGAAATAAAACTTTTAGATCTCTCTCAAGAATATTCTCTTTTGTCTATACAAGGACCAAATTCTTTGAAATCTATTCAAAAATTTACTAACATTTCATTATCTAAAATTCCTTATTATCACTTTGAAATAGGGATATTTTCAGGTATTGATGGAGTTTTAATCTCTCGTACAGGATATACAGGATCAAAAGGATTTGAAATTTATATTCAAAATGAATATGCAGAAAATATTTGGAATAATATTTTAAAAAGAAAAACTATAAAAGTAATTCCTTGTGGAATTGCTAGCAGAGATTCATTGAGATTAGAAATGGGGTATCGTTTATACGGACAAGATATTTCAGAAACAACGACTCCCATAGAATCTGGACTATCCTGGATTACAAAATTTGAAAAAAAATTCATTGCAAAAGAAATATTGGAAAAGCAAAAAAAAGAAGGAACCTATAAAAATTTTATTTCTTTTGTAATAGAAGAAAAAGGAAAAATTCCTAGAAAAGGATATTTATTAAAAAATAAAGAGAACCTAACTATAGGAAATGTTACTTCTGGATCTTTTTCTCCAATTTTAAAAAAAGGAATAGGATTGGGATATATTTTGTTGGATCGTTTAGATATAAAACAAAATTCTTATTTTGTATCAATCAGAAAAAAAAGAATTCCCATCAAAATTGTAAAATTGCCATTTATAAAAATTTAAACAAATTTTATTCTTTTTTTTCAATTTCATTTTCTTTTTGTATTTCCATTTTTTATCTATTCATGTTTATAAAAAAATCCAACATATTGGGGTTTATTTTTTTTATTTCTCTTTTTTTCTACTACTCTACTTCTACTAACTACTAGAAATAAATAAATAAGTAAGTAAAACTAACAATCATAATTACATAATAATAATGAGAATGAGAGACTATTATTGCATAAAAAAAAAACATAAGAAATCGGAAACATATTTGCAACATTTTAAAAAAAATTTTTCATTCGCGGCTCCAGTATTATTCACACAATTAGGAATTATATGTATCGGATTTTCTGATAACATGATGGTGGGATCCTTAGGAAAGGAAGCACTAGCTTCAGTTTCATTATCTAATTCCGTTTTTTTCATCACAATCATTTTTGGATTTGGAATAGCAACAGCTATTTCTTCTTTAATTGCATCAGTAGATGCAAAACGTGAATATAAAAAAGGAGCTATAATCTTATATCATGGAATAATTATTAATTTCTTTTTATCAATTTTTATGTATCTCTCTACACGTGGGTTTTTATCATATATTTTTCCACATTTAGGACAACCTAAAGAAGTTTTGAATGATACTATATCTTTTTTAAAAATTACAGCAATTTCTTTTATTCCATGGATGATTTTTGAAATATTTAGAAAATTTTCAGAAGGATTATCTCTAGTTTTTCCCGGGCTTATCATTACTTGGATATCAGTATTTATAAATATTACATTGAATTATTTTTTTATCAATGGTTTTTATGGATTTCCAAAATTAGGAGTAATAGGAGTTGCTTATGCGACTTTAATTTCAAGAATAAGTATGTTAATAGGAATTTATTTCCTATTGTATAAATACAGAAAAGTTCGTCTCTATTATAGTCATTTAAAAGTTTTTTTATTGAAAAAAAAATATTTTATGAAAATCCTAAAAATAGGCATTCCTTCTGGATTTCATATGTTATTTGAAATGAGTACTTTCTCTATTTCTTCTTTTCTATCAGGAAAATGTGGAATAAAAGAATTAGCAGTTCATCAAATAGTCATTAATTTAATTTCATCAACATTTCTTTTATGTACAAGTTTTTCTATAGCAGCAACAATTAGAATAGGAAATCAACATGCACTAAAAAATTATTCAGAATTAAGAAAAATAGGAGGATCAATTATATTTATGGGGATGATGTTTATGTTCATTTGCAGTATTCTTTTTATTTCTCTTAGAAAGAATATTCCTTATTTGTATATAAAAAATGATTATGAAGTTGTTCATATGGCGGAAAAAATGATTTTAATAGCTAGTATTTTTCAATTACCAGATGGAATACAAGGAATTATCATTGGAGCTTTAAGAGGCATGCAAGATGTAACTATTCCTATGTGGATAAGTTTTTTTTCCTATTGGATCCTAGCATTACCTATAGCATGTTTTCTTTCTCTATATTTTAACAGGGGGGTTCAAGGCATTTGGATAGGATTAGGTGTTGGGTTAACTACATCTGCTATATTAATGATTATTAGATATCAGAGTATTACTAAAAAACTTATAAAAATTAATAAAAACATGTAAACATGTATCAAAATATTAAGAATTTAATCTCTATATTTGTTCAATAAAAAACTAGATTTCGATTTAAAAAAATCGTTAATCCATTTTTTTTTATAAAATATGAAAACATTTAAAGAATATAATTTTTTTAATGATAAAATTGCTCAAGCTTTAGAAGATATTGGTTTTGAATCTCCGACTCCTATACAAGAGAAAGTAATTTCATATTTGTTAAAAAAACAAAAAAAAGATTTAATAGCTTTATCTCAAACAGGGACTGGAAAAACTGCTGCATTTGGATTACCTATTATACAAAAAATAAATTTAAACTTACGTTTTCCTCAAGCTTTAATTTTATGTCCAACAAGAGAACTTTGTATTCAAATTACACGTGATCTGTGTCGTTTTTCAAAATACATTTCTTTGATAAAAATTATTCCATTATATGGTGGAATTAATATAGAAAATCAGATTCAATCCCTTAGAAAAAAAACTCACATTATTATTGGAACTCCGGGAAGAATTTTAGATTTAATTAAAAGAAAAAAACTTTCTTTATATGATATAAAATATTTGATTCTTGATGAAGCAGATGAAATGTTAAACATGGGATTCAAAGAAGAATTAGATTCTATAATAGAAAAATTACCAAAAAAAAGACAAAGTTTACTGTTTTC
Source organism: Blattabacterium cuenoti (assembly GCF_014251375.1). Taxonomy (NCBI): domain Bacteria; kingdom Pseudomonadati; phylum Bacteroidota; class Flavobacteriia; order Flavobacteriales; family Blattabacteriaceae; genus Blattabacterium; species Blattabacterium cuenoti. Next base: position 457,642 of record NZ_CP059187.1, read on the forward strand.
TGCTACAATGTCAAAATGTATGAATGAAATAGCGCATACTTATTTGATAGAACCTGTAGAGGAAATTACCACAGGAAAACGAAATGTAGGCGCTGATGATGTAAAACATATTTATTACATAGTTGATAAAACTAATCAAAAATATTCTACTTTAAAGAAAATTCTAGATATAAATCCAGATATTTATGGAATTATATTTTGTAAAACGAGAAAAGAGACTAAAAAAATAGCAGATTATTTAATCCGAGATGGATATAATGCAGATGCAATTTATGGAGATCTTTCACAATCTCAACGTGATTCTGTTATGAACAGATTTAGAAAAAAATATTTGCAGTTGCTTGTAGCAACAGATGTTGCTTCTCGGGGGATAGATGTTAATGATATTACACATGTCATTAATTATAATATTCCAAATGAAAGTGAAATTTATGTACACAGAAGTGGAAGAACAGGAAGAGCTGGAAATAGAGGAATCTCTATTTGTATCATTCATTCAAAAGAAACTTCTTTTTTAAAAGGATTTGAAAATAAAATAGGAAAAAGTTTTAAAAGAATTTTGGTACCTAGTGTAAAAGAAATATGTGAAAAAAAACTCATGCATTTTGTAGAAAAAATAAAAAAAACATCAGTAGATGATAAATCTATAATGAATAAATTTCTTCCAAAAATACAGAAAAAATTAGAATTTCTAAATAAAGAAGAATTGATAAAACGATTTTATTGGATAGAGTTTAATCGTTTTTTTACTGCTTATAGTTCTAATTCTAATGATCTTAATTTTCAAAATCTTTTTTACTCTAAAAAAATTTTTGGGGGAAATAACAAAAAAAAATTTTTTTCTAAATTTTTTTTAAATATTGGGGCAAAAGATAATTTGACAAAATTAGGATTAATAAATTTAATTAATCAAGCAGCTAATAATTCACATATTAATATTGGAAATATAGAAATTTTATCTAAATTTTCATTTTTTGAGGTAGAAAAACGTTATCAAAAAAAAATATTAGTAGGAATGAATAAAATTAATAATAATCATTCTTATGGAAGACCTATTTCCATAGAAATCAAAAATTAAGTAAAAATTTTTAGAAAGGGATTATGGGGGGAAATATTTTTGGAAATTTATTTAGAGTAACTACTTTTGGAGAAAGTCATGGAAATGCTTTAGGAGGAATTATAGATGGATGCCCATCTGGAATAAAATTAGATTTTGAACAAATTCAATACGAACTAAACCGGAGAAGACCCGGTCAATCATCTATAGTTACTCAAAGAAATGAACCCGATCAAGTAAATTTTCTTTCTGGAATTATGGATAATATAACTACTGGAACTCCTATTGGATTTATAATCTATAATAAAGATCATCAATCTAACGATTATAATCATATTAAAAATATATATAGACCTTCTCATTCTGACTTTACATATGAAAAAAAATATGGAATAAGAGATTATAGAGGGGGGGGGAGAGCATCAGCTAGAGAAACAATATGTAGAGTAGTAGCTGGATCTATTGCTAAACAATTAATAAAAGATATAAAAATCATATCTTATGTTTCATCTGTAGGAAATATATCAGTCAATAAATCTTATCAAGATTTAGACTTATCTAAAAAAATGATAGAACATACTCCTATAAGATGTCCTGATCCAAATATTGCAAAAAAAATGATATCAATGATTCATCAAATAAAAAAAAAGGGAGATACAATAGGAGGAACTATTACTTGTGTGATAAAAAATGTTCCAGTAGGATTTGGAGAACCAGTTTTTCAAAAATTACATTCTGAATTAGCAAAAGCTATGCTTTCAATTAATGCTGTAAAAGGATTTGAATATGGTAGTGGTTTCCTTGGAACTGAATTAACAGGTTCACAACATAATGATTTGTTTGATAATATTAACGGAAAAACTAAAACTAATTTATCTGGAGGAATTCAAGGTGGAATATCAAATGGAATGGATATTTATTTTAGAATAGCATTGAAACCTGTAGCAACAATAATGAAAAAACAAAAAACCATAGATAAATATGGTAATTTTGTTTTTATGGAAGGAAAAGGGAGACATGATCCTTGTGTTCTTCCTCGTGCAATTCCTATTGTAGAATCTATGATCGCTTTAGTTTTAGTAGATTATTGGATGTATAAAAAATTATCTAAATATTCTGAAATTTAAAAATAAACTTCTACTAATTCTTGTAGGGCCAACTAGCATTGGAAAAACATCTGTTTCTCTATTTTTAGCAAAAAAATTAAAAACTGAAATCATTTCTTGTGATTCTAGACAATTTTACAAAGAACTCAAGATAGGTTCTTCTATGCCTACTTTAAAAGAATTGAATTCAGTTCCTCATCATTTTATAGGGCATTTAACAATTCATCAAAATTACAATGCAAAATGTTTTGAGAGAGATTCTTTAAATATAATTGAAAAATTATTCAAAAAATATTCTATTTTAATCACAGTTGGAGGATCTGGATTATATGAAAAATCTATAACAAAAGGGTTGTCTGACATCCCTAATGTTGATTTGAATATAAGAAAAAATTTAATTTCTAATTTCAATAAAAAAGGAATTCTTTTCTTGCAAAAAGAACTACAAAAATTTGAAAAAAAACCTTATTCTATAGATTATAATAATCCAAGACGTTTGATTAGATATTTAGAAATAATCCAATCAACTGGAACCCCCCCTTCTTTTTTTTTTAAAAAAAAATCAAGAATAAATAGAAATTTTTCTATCCTAAAAATAGGATTGATCTTACCAAAAGATGAAATTTATTTTAGAATAAATAATAGAGTAGAAAAAATGATAAAAAATGGATTGATAGATGAAGCTAAAAAATACTATCCTTATAGATACTTGAATAGTTTAAAAACTATAGGATACAAAGAAATTTTTGATTTTTTTGATAAAGAAAAGAAAATAACTTATAATAATATTTCTAATGAAATAGACATTAAAACAATAGAAAAAATAAAAAAAAATACTAGGAAATATGCAAAAAGACAATTAACATGGTATAAAAAAGATCCATCTGTGATATGGTTTAATCCAAAAGAAAAAGAAAAAATACTAAACTTTGTTTTTAATAAAGTGGGCAATACTGGATTTGAACCAGTGACCTCCTGTTTGTAAAACAGATGCTCTAAACCAAACTGAGCTAATTGCCCTTTTTTTATGTATTAATCCAAATGTAAAAAAAAAATTACAATGTCAATAATAAGACTTCAGATACTGTGAAAGAACTTCCACTAATTAAGATTAAATCTTTTTTTTTAGATTGACTTTTAGATGAAAAAAAAGCTTCTTTTACAGAAGAGAAAAAAAAAATTTTTCTATTTTTATTAATTTTAAAAACTTTCATTACTAAAGTTTTTAAATCAGAAATAGAAAATTTTCTTTCAATATTAGGTTGACAAAAATAATAATAAGCATTAACAGGAAAATATTTCAATAGTTTTTCTACTTTTTTTTCTTTTAAAAATCCTAATACCAAGTGTAATTTTTCATATGATTCTTTTTTCAACTGATTATTTATCATTTGAATTCCTTCTTCATTATGAGCTATGTCGCAAATAATTTTTGGATTATATTGTTGTAATATATGCCAACGTCCTTTAAAATTCGTATTCTTAATTACATTTTTTAATCCATTTTTTATGGAATTATCAGAAACTATTATATTTTTTCTTTTTTTTAGAATGTCTATAGTTTTTAACACAATAATTTTATTGATATTTTGGTAATCCGCTTTAAAAGGAACTTGATATTCAGAATAATCTGAAATATTTTTTAAAAAATATATAGGGGAATTTTTTTTTAAAGCTTCTTTAAGAAAAAGAAATCGTATATCTTTTGATATTTCACTTCCAATTATTACTGATACATTTTTTTTTATGATCCCTGCTTTTTCCAAAGCAATTTGATGTTTACTCTCTCCAAGAGATTTTGTATGATCTATACTTATATTTGTAATGATAGATATTTCTGGATCTATAAGATTAGTAGAATCCAAACGGCCTCCCATTCCTACTTCAATTATAGCTATATAAACTTTTTTTTCTTTAAAATATTGAAACGCTAATGCTGTATTCATTTCAAAAAATGACATTTTTTCCTTTTCAATAAATTTTTTGTTATCTTTTATAAAATCTATAATAAAATCTTTTTCTATCAAAAATCCATTATAAAGAATTCTTTCTCTAAAATCTATTAAATGGGGGGAGGTAAACAATCCGATTCTGTATTTTTCTTCTTGAAGAATAGAAGATAACATATGAACTGTGGATCCCTTTCCATTTGTACCTCCTACATGAATACATTTAAAAAATTTTTGTGGATTTCCTAAATGAGAACAAAAAAATTTAATCCTTTGTAATCCAGGGTAATATGAGTTTAATCCCAAATTTTGATAAATTGGAAGACGATTAAAAATCCATTTTACTGTTTCCGAATAATTCACAAAAAAATAACTTAATAAAATTAATAAAAAATTAATTAAATTTACAAATTAGTTGAGAATACTCAATAAATAATAAAACGCATTTGCACTTTATTGAAAAAGTTATAGAAGAAGATATAAAAAAAGGATTTCCTATTAATAAAATTCGATTCAGATTTCCTCCTGAACCAAATGGATATCTTCATATTGGACATGTGAAAGCAATATATCTCAATTTTGAATTGGGAAAAAAATACCAAGCTCCTGTTTATTTAAGATTTGACGATACAAATCCTATAGTAGAAGAAAAAAAATTTATAGAATCTATTAAAAAAGATATCCTATTTCTAGGATTTAAATGGGATCATGAAAGTTATGCATCAGATTATTTTCATAAACTTTATGAATGGGCTATTTCTCTAATTAAAATGAATAAAGCTTATGTAGATCATCATTCTAAAAAAGTTATTCAACTTCGAAGAAAAACTCCACTTGAACATGGAATCAATAGTAATTATCGGAATAGATCTATAAATGAGAATTTATACCTTTTCGAAAAAATGAAAAATGGTTTTTTTGAAGAAGGAACATGTGTCCTGAGAGCTAAAATAGATATGAAATCATCAAATATGAATATGAGAGATCCAATTATGTATCGAATTTTAAAAAAAAATCATACTCGTACTGGAGATAAATGGTGTATTTATCCTACTTATGATTGGACTCATGGACAATGTGATTATATTGAACAAATATCTCATTCTTTATGTTCGTTGGAATTTGAAAATAGAAGACCATTATACAACTGGTATCTAGATCAAATCTATGAAAAAAATAAGATACGTCCTAAACAAATAGAATTTTCAAGATTAAATTTGAGTTACACACTAACTAGTAAAAGAAAAATTCAATATTTAATAGAAAAAAAAATTATCCCATCTTGGGATGATCCAAGAATTCTAACTATATCTGGATTACGTCGTAGAGGATATACTCCAAAATCTCTTAAAAAATTTATTCAAGAAATAGGAATTACAAAAAGAAATAATATTATAGATACATCTCTTTTAGAATTCAGAATTCGAGAGCATCTAAATAAAATAGCCCCTAGAGTTATGGTTGTAACACAACCCGTCAAATTAGTAATTGATAATTATTCAGATAATAATACGGAATGGATTAATGCAGAAAATAATCCAGAAAATCCAAAATTTGGACATAGAAAAATACCTTTTTCTAAATTTCTATACATTGAAAAAAATGATTTTTTAGAAAAGAAAACAAAAAAATTTTTTAGATTATCAATTGGAAATGAAGTCAGACTTAAAAACGCTTATATCATTAAAGCAAATTCAGTAATAAAAAATTCTAATGGAGAAATAATAGAAATTCATTGCTCCTATGATCCTAAAAGTAAATCTGGAAAACAAAAAAAAACGGAAAAAAAAAGAGTCAAAAGCACTTTGCATTGGGTTTCTATAAAACATGCTATTCCTATAGTAATCCATTTATATCATCCTATTTTTTTAAAAAGAGATCCCAATATGGGAGATTATCAAAAATATATAAACCCAAAAACAATAGAAAAAATTAAAGCATATTCAGAGCCAACTTTAAATCAAGCAAATATAGGAGAATATTTTCAATTTCAGAGAATAGGATACTTTTATGTAGAGAAAAATAATAATGAAAATATCATTTTTAATAAAATAGTTTCCATAAAAGATAAATGGAAAAAAATTCAAAAAAAAGATTTATTACCTGAATAATTTGATTCTTTCTGAATAATAAATAAATCAAAATCAATTCATAAAATTTCTGAATATATATTTTCATATTCTTTCAAACCAGTTCCCGCCGGGATCTTGTGTCCTACAATAACATTTTCTTTTAATCCATATAAGTAATCTGTTTTGCTACTTATTGCAGCTTCACTTAATACTTTTGTTGTTTCTTGAAAAGAAGCTGCAGATATAAAAGATTTTGTCTGAAGAGCAGCTCTCGTTATTCCCTGTAATACTGGCCTAGCAGTTGCAGGAATAGCATTTCTTGTTTTTATCAATTTTTTATTCTTATACTTTAAAACTGCGTTTTCATTTCTAAAATCTCTAGAACTGATTAGAGATCCAGATTGGAAAATTTCAGAATCTCCTGGATCTTCAATAAATTTCATATGATAAATTCTATCATTTTCCTCTATAAAATCATCTTTATATTCAATATTTCCTTCTAAAAATCGAGTATCTCCTACATCCATTACCTCTACTTTTCGCATCATTTGCAAAACAATAACTTCAAAATGTTTATCATTAATCTTAACTCCTTGTAAACGGTATACTTCTTGTATTTCTCTTACTAAATATTCCTGAACGGCTCTAGCTCCCTTTATGTTCAAAATATCATTAGGAGTAACCGCGCCATCTGATAAAGGCATTCCTGCTTTTACATAATCATTTTCTTGAACTAAAACCTGATTGGAAAGTTTTACAAGATATTTTCTTATCTCACCTGTCTTCGATTCAACTATAATTTCTCTATTTCCTCTTTTTATTTTTCCGTGAGTAACGATTCCATCCATTTCAGAAACTACAGCAGGATTAGAAGGATTTCTAGCTTCAAATAATTCAGATAAACGAGGTAATCCACCTGTTATATCACCAGACTTAGCAGATTTTCTAGGAACTTTTACCAAAATCTTACCTACTTCTATTTTTTCTTTATCATCAACCATTAAATGTGCACCTACAGGAAGATTATATACCTTTAATTCTTCATCATCTTCATTCAAAATTTTTAATGTTGGAATTAAATTTTTATTTCTTACTTCTGTAATTACTTTTTCTTGAAATCCAGTTTGTTCATCTATTTCAACTTGAAAAGTTGTTCCTTGTTCTAAATGTTGATAAGAAATTATTCCCGAAAACTCTGCTATAATTACTGCATTATATAAATCCCATGTACAGATCCGATCACCTTCTTTTAATTTATCTCCATGATGAACATACAAAGTGGCTCCATAAGGAATATTTTTTGTCATTAAAACAGATGATTTTTCTTTATTAAAAAGTTTCATTTCTGTAGAACGAGAAACGACCACACAAACTTTATTATTTTCCAAACCATTTTTTGATTTTAAAACTGTTTTAAGATCTTCAAACTCTATTATACCATCATATTTTGATCGTATTTGTGATGATTCTGAAATATTTCCTGCAGTTCCTCCAACATGAAAAGTTCGTAAAGTTAACTGTGTTCCAGGTTCTCCAATAGATTGCGCAGCAATTACTCCTACAGCTTCTCCTTTTTGAACAATTTTTCCTGTAGATAAATTCCGACCATAACATTTAGAACAAATCCCCATTTTTGATTCACAAGTAAGTGGAGAACGCACTTCTACAAATTCTATTCCAGATTTTTCAATCAATTCTGCTATTTTCTCATCAATCATATATCCAGATGAAACTATTAATTTTCCATTTTTTGGATGATAAAGATCATTCAAAGATACCCGGCCTAAAATTCTATCAAATAACGGCTCAACTATTTCTTCATTTTTTTTTAATGATGATATCTCTAATCCTCTAAGCGTATTACAATCTTCTATTGTTATAATAACATCTTGAGCTGCATCAACTAAACGTCTTGTAAGATACCCAGCATCTGCAGTTTTTAACGCAGTATCTGCTAATCCTTTACGTGCACCATGAGTAGATATAAAATATTCTAAAATAGAAAGTCCTTCTCTAAAATTAGATAAAATCGGATTTTCAATGATTTCACCTCCAGATGATCCCGTTTTTTGAGGTTTAGCCATTAATCCACGCATACCAGAAAGTTGCCGAATTTGTTCTTTAGAACCTCTTGCACCAGAATCTAACATCATATATACAGGATTAAATCCCTGTCTATCCTCACGCATATATTTCATTACTTTTTCTGTTAACATCGCATTTGTATTTGTCCATATATCAATAACTTGATTATAACGTTCATTATTTGTTATCAATCCCATATTATAGTTCATCTTAACACTATCTACTTGTCGTATAGCCGCCGATACCATACTTTCTTTCTCATCATTTGGAATCATAATATCTCCTAATCCAAATGAAAGACCTCCCTTAAATGCATTATAAAAACCCAATTCTTTAATATCATCCAAAAATTTAGCAGTAGTCGGAACATCTGTTAGATGTAATATTTTTCCTATAATTTCTCTTAGTGATTTTTTTGTTAAAGATTCATTAATATATCCCACTTTTTTAGGAACAACTTGATTAAATAAAACTCTTCCAACAGTTGTTTCTATTATTTTTTTCAAAAGTTTATCTTCTTCACGAATATCCACTTTTACACGAATTAAAGCATGTAATTCAACTTTATTTTGATTATAAGCTATTTCAACTTCTTCTGGAGAGTAAAAAGTAATCCACTCTCCTTTTACTTTTTTATTATTATTTAAAGTTGATGCTAAAGGTTTAGTCATATAATATAACCCTAATACCATATCTTGAGAAGGAACAGTAATAGGAGATCCATTAGCGGGATTCAAAATATTTTGAGAAGACAACATGAGAAGTTGCGCTTCTAAAATTGCACCAGAAGATAAAGGAAGATGCACGGCCATTTGATCTCCATCAAAATCCGCATTAAAAGCAGCACAAACTAAAGGATGCAACTGAATTGCTTTTCCTTCTATTAATTTAGGTTGAAATGCTTGAATCCCCAATCTATGTAAAGTAGGTGCTCTATTTAATAATAGAGGATGTCCTTTCAATACATTTTCCAAAATTTCCCATATCATAGGATCTCGTTTATCTATAATTTTTTTTGAAGATTTTACTGTTTTTACAACTCCTCTCTCAATCAATTTTCTGATTATAAAAGGTTTATAAAGTTCTGCTGCCATTTCTTTAGGAAGCCCACATTCATGTAGTTTCAAATGAGGTCCAACTACAATAACAGAACGTGCAGAATAATCTACCCTTTTACCAAGTAAATTCTGTCTAAAACGCCCTTGTTTTCCTTTTAAAGAATCAGATAAAGATTTTAAAGGACGATTCCCTTCAGATTTTACTGCTGACACTTTTCTTGAGTTATCAAAAAGTGAATCCACAGATTCTTGCAACATCCTTTTTTCATTTCTGAGAATCACCTCAGGGGCTTTAATCTCTATCAATCTTTTTAAACGATTGTTTCTTATGAGAACACGACGATATAAATCGGTCATATCGGAAGCTGCATAACGTCCTCCATCCAAAGGAACAAGTGGTCTTAATTCAGGAGGTATAACGGATAAGACATGAATAATCATATGAGAAGCATCCCCCCCATTTTTTTTTCCTTCTCTAAAATATTCTACAACTTGTAACCGTTTTAAAGCTTCAGATCTTCTTTGTTTAGAGGTTTCATTATGAACTTGATTCCTTAATTCTAAGGATAAAATATCTAAATCAATTCGATTTAAAAGACCTTCTATCCCTTCAGCACCCATTTTTGCAATAAATTTATTAGGATCAGTATCTTCTAAATACTGATTTCCTTTCGGAAGTTGATTCAAAACATATAAATATTCTTCTTCTGTAAGAAAATCTCCTTTTTGAAAAAGAGATCCATCTGGACGAAACGAAACTCCTCCTTGTATAACTACATATCGCTCATAATAAATAATCATTTCAAGCTTTTTAGATGAAAACCCTAATAAATATCCTATTTTATTAGGAGAAGTCCGAAAACACCAAATATGAACAACAGGAACTATAAGACTAATATGTCCCATTCGTTCACGTCTTACTTTTTTTTCAGTAACTTCCACGCCACATCTATCACAAACTATTCCTTTATAACGAATCCGCTTATATTTTCCGCAAGCACATTCATAATCCTTTATTGGACCAAAAATCCGTTCACAAAATAACCCATCTCTTTCCGGTTTATGAGTTCTATAATTAATAGTTTCTGGTTTTAAAACCTCTCCGTGAGATTCTTTTAAAATAGATTCCGGAGACGCAAGTCTAATAGTGATTTTATTGAACTTAATATTTTTTTTTCTGCTCATAATAATATACTAACTAAACTACTACTCTTATCTTAAGACTATTATATATAATATACTACTCTTTACTCTTCTAAATCAATATCCAATCCTAATCCTTTTAATTCATAACACAATACATTAAAAGATTCTGGATTATTAGGTTCTGGCATAGGTTCTCCTTTTACTATAGCTTCATAAGTTTTTGCTCTTCCTATCACATCATCTGATTTAACAGTTAAAATTTCACGTAAAATATTAGAAGATCCAAAAGCTTCCAAAGCCCAAACTTCCATTTCTCCAAAACGTTGCCCACCAAATTGAGATTTTCCTCCTAAAGGTTGTTGAGTAATGAGTGAATAAGGTCCTATAGAACGGGCATGCATTTTATCATCTACCATATGTCCAAGTTTCAACATATATATAACTCCTACTGTTGCTGGTTGATCAAATCTTTCTCCTGTTCCTCCATCAAATAAATAAGTTGTTCCAAAACGTGGAATTCCAGATTGATTTGTATAATCAGAAATTTTATTTATAGTCGCTCCATCAAATATAGGAGAAGAAAATTTTATGTTCAATTTATATCCTGCCCATCCCAATACTGTTTCATATATTTGCCCAATGTTCATTCTAGATGGAACCCCTAATGGATTTAGAACTATATCTACAGGACTCCCGTCTTCTAAAAAGGGCATATCTTCTTCACGAAGAATTCTTGCTACTACCCCCTTATTTCCATGTCTTCCTGCCATTTTATCTCCCACTTTTAATTTTCTTTTTTTTGCAATATAAACTTTAGCCATTTTAATTATTCCAGATGGTAATTCATCTCCAATTGTAATAGAAAACTTTTTATGTTTTAAAGTATTATTAAAATCATTAAATGCTATTTTATAATTATGTAAAATTTCAGATATAAGATGATTTGTTTCCACATCATAAGTCCAACAAAATGAAGAAATATTAATAAAATCAGATATTTGATTAATCAATTGAGAAGTAAATTTTGTTCCTTTTTTTATTACAATTTCTTGTTTTTTTTCATCAATAATTTCCTGAGATATTTTATCATGTAGAATGTAATTCAATTTTTCCAATAAAATATTCCTCAAATCAGAAAATTTTTTATTATATTCTTTTTCAATACGTTCTATTTGTATTTTATCCTTAATTCTAGATGTTTTATCTTTAATACTTCTAGTAAATAGTTTCGTATCGATAACAACTCCAAATAATGATGGTTCAGCTTTTAAAGACGCATCTTTTACATTTCCAGCTTTATCTCCAAAAATAGCTCGCAGTAACTTTTCTTCCGGAGTTGGATCAGATTCTCCTTTAGGAGTTATCTTTCCAATGAGAATATCTCCTGGTTTAACTTCTGCACCTACGCGAATAATTCCATTTTCATCTAAATCTTTAGTTGCCTCTTCGCTAACATTAGGAATATCATTAGTTAATTCTTCCATTCCTAGTTTGGTATCACGAACCTCTAAAGAATATTCATCTATATGGATAGAAGTAAACCAATCTTCACTAACTACTTTTTCTGAAATTAAAACAGCATCTTCAAAATTATATCCATTACATGGAATAAAAGCAGCTCTTAAATTTCTGCCTAAAGCTAACTCTCCATTTTCAGTTGCGTATCCTTCACACAAAATTTGTCCTTTTACAACTCTAGTCCCTTTTTTAACAATAGGTTTTAGAGTGATACATGTATTTTGATTTGTTTTCCTAAACTTAATCAAATCATATACTTTAATTTCAGAATCAAATCTTACTAAAGCTTCTTTTTCAGTTCTATCATAACGAATAATAATTTTTTTTGCATCAATATATTCTACTACTCCATTTTGTTCTGCATTAATTAAAATTCTTGAATCTCTTGCAACTTGTTTTTCCAATCCAGTTCCAACAATAGGAGATTTAGGTTTTAATAATGGTACTGCTTGACGCATCATATTAGATCCCATAAGAGCTCTATTCGCATCATCATGTTCTAAAAAAGGTATTAAAGAAGCTGATATAGAGGCTATTTGATTAGGAGCTACATCTACGTAATCTACTTGTTTTGGAGTTACTACAGGAAAATCTCCATCTTCTCTAGAAATAATTCTATCAGAAAAAAAACTCCCATTTACATCTATAGAATTAGACTGTGCGATAATTTTTCCCTCTTCTTCTTCTGCACTAAGATATTTAGCTTTTTCTTGAAAATTAGCTTTTCCATTATGAACTAATCTATAAGGAGTTTCTACAAATCCCATTTGATTAATTTTCGCAAAAACAGAAAGAGAAGATATTAACCCAATATTTGGGCCCTCTGGTGTTTCAATTGGACATAATCTTCCATAATGAGAATAATTGACATCCCTAACTTCAAATCCTGCTCTTTCTCTAGATAAACCTCCGGGACCTAAAGCGGATAATCTTCTTTTATGTGTAATTTCAGACAATGGATTCGTCTGATCCATAAATTGAGATAATTGGTTAGTTCCAAAAAAAGTGTTAATTACGGAAGATAAAGTTTTAGAATTGATAAGATCTACAGGCATAAATACTTCATTATCACGAACATTCATTCTTTCTCTAATTGTTCTAGCCATTCTAGATAAACCAATACTAAATTGTGTATAAAGTTGTTCTCCAACAGTTCTAACTCGTCTATTTGAAAGATGATCTATATCATCTACTTCTCTTTTCGAATTAAATAAAGCATTTAAATGTTCAATAATAGCAATTATATCCTCTTTTGTTAAAACTAAATAATTTGGATCAATATCTAAACCAAGACGTTTATTTAAACGATATCTTCCTACAGGCCCTAAACTATATCTTGTATCAGAAAAAAAAAGCTTGTCTAGAACACTTCTAGCTGTTTCTTCATCTGGAGGTTCTGTATTTCTAAGTTGTTTATAGATATATTCTACTGCTTCTTTTTCAGAATTAGTAGGATCTTTTTGCAAAGTGTTATAAATAATAGAATAATCTTTTTTTCTTCCTTTTTCTTTATGTAATAAGACTGTTTTTATCTCATGTTTTATGAGCAAATCAATGTGTTCTTGTTTGAGCTTAACATCTCTATCTATAAGAATCTCATTTCTTTCCACAGAGACAACTTCTCCTGTATCTTCATCTACAAAATCCTCATGCCAGATATTCAATACTCTTGCTGCTAAAGTTCTATATAAAATTAAGTCAGTGGCACTTTTTATAACTTGTACTTCTTCTGCTAAATTGAATATTTCTAATATATCTTTATCTCTTTCATATCCAATAGCACGAAGTAAAGTAGTCATAGTCAACTTTTTCTTTCTATCTATATAGGCATACATAACATTATTTATATCCGTAGCAAATTCAATCCAAGATCCTTTAAAAGGAATTATTCTTGCAGAGTATAATTTAGTTCCATTTGCATGATGAGATTGGCCAAAAAATACTCCTGGAGAACGATGTAGTTGAGAAACAATAACCCGTTCTGCACCATTGAAAATAAAAGATCCAGAAGGAGTCATATATGGATATGTCCCCAAATAGACATCCTGATATACTGTCTCAAAATCTTCATGTTCTGGATCAGTACAATATAGTTTTAACTTTGCTTTCAAAGGTACACTATAAGTCACCCCTCTTTCAATACATTCTTCTATAGAATATCTAGGAGCATCTATAGAATACCCTTTAAATTCTAAAACGAAAGAGTTTCTAGCATCAGAAATTGGAAAATTTTCTGTAAAAACTTTAAATAAACCTTCATTTTTTATATTTTCTGGTTTTGTTTCCAGTTGAAAAAATTCTTTAAATGATTTGATTTGAATATCCAAAAAATCAGGATATTCCACTTGTTTTGCTTCTACTACTGAAGAAAAAGTAATTCTTTCCGATATTCTTTCTGTATCCCCCAAATTAAACAATAATTAAAAATTTTTGAAAAAAAACATAGCTCACTTATAAACTCCAAAAAAATGGAATATTTACTTTAATTCTACTTCTGCCCCTATTTCTTCAAATTTATTCTTTAAATTTTCTGCTTCTTTTTTATCAACAGATTCTTTAAGTACTTTTGGAAGGTGATCCACTAATTCTTTAGACTCTTTAAGTCCTTTTCCAGTAATTTCTTTTACTAATTTTACCACAGATAACTTAGAATTACCAGAAGACTTTAGAATCAAATTAAAAATACTTTTTTCTTCCTTTTCTGATTCTTTCCCACCTTCTTTTTTTCTAGAAATAGAAGTATCTCCTGACGTTACTAAACCAATATTTGACGGTTCTATTCCATACTTTTTTTTCAAAAAAAGGGCTAATTCATTTACTTGTTTTACAGTTAAATTTACCAACTGTTCTGCCAAATTTTCTATCATTTTACTTGATTATTTTAAATTTTTTTCACTTTTTCCTGTATTCCTTCAAATATTCTAAATATTTTATATTCACCTAATCCTTTCAAATATAAAAGAACATGTTGAATTGGATTTTTAAGCAGGTTCATAATCTCAATGATGAGATCTTTTTTAGACTTGAGATGAATTAAAATATCTAAATCTTTATTTCCGAAATAAAAAGATTCTTCTACATAAGCTCCTTTAAAATAGGGTTTTACAATTTTTTCTTTAATATGAAAATTTTTTATGATTTTTGATGGAATTCCTCCACTATTTTCTAAATTAGAAAATAGGACAGTAGTATTTCCATTTAAAATGGAAAAAAAAGAATCTAATTTTTGATTTTCAGTTTTTTCTAAAGCTTTTCTCAGTAAAGTATTTTTCACTACTTTCATTTGAATATGAAATTCATGAAATTTTTTTCTAAGAATAGAAATTTGATTAGAATTTAAACCAGAAATATCAATTAAGTATATTGTATTATTATTAGATAATATAGAAACTAATTTTAATAATTTTTCCCTTTTTTTTTCTTTCTTCATTTGTTTTTATATTATAAAACTTTTTGTATCCACAAAAATGCTATTGCTCATAGTAGTGGATAAATAAATACTCTTGATATAAGTTCCCTTACAAGAAGATGGTTTACTTCTAATAATCTTATTCATAAATTCCTTTGCATTATCTAATAAACACTGATTAGAAAAAGAAACTCTTCCAATAGAAGAATGAATCACTCCATAACGATCTGATTTAAAAAATATTTTTCCAGATTTTATCTCCTTAATAGACTTACTTGGATTTACAGAAACTGTATCCAGTTTAGGATTTGGCATTAAACCTCTAGACCCTAATATTTTTCCAAAATATCTTAATTCTGGCATTACTGATGGAACAGTAACTATAACATCAATATCGGTCCATCCAGATTTAATTTTTTCTATGTAGTCCAATCCAACATAATCAGCTCCAGCATTTTTAGATTCTAATTCTTTATCTTTAGGAACTAAAGCTAAAACACGAATGTTTTTTCCCGTTCCATGTGGTAATTTTACAGATCCTCTTAGAAAATTTTGCAATTTTTTCTCTATCTCTAGATGAATAGAAATATCAACAGAAGCGTCAAATTTTACAAAGGTGATTTCTTTGACAAGAGAAGATGCTTCTTCTAAAGAATATTTTTTTTTACTGATTTTTTCTAAAATATTTTTCCTATTTTTAGTTAACTTTTTTGACATATAAAAAATGAAAATGTGTATTTTAAATTTTCGTTTCGTAAACTTCCACTCCCATAGAACGTGCAGTTCCAACAATCATTGACATAGCGGCTTCAATTGAAAGACAATTGAAATCTTCCATTTTATTTTTTGCTATTATTCTTATTTGATCCATACTTATTTTTCCAATCTTAGAACGATTTGATTCTCCAGATCCTTTTTTTAATCGAATCAAATTCAATATTTGAACAGAAACTGGAGATTTTTTAATCAAGAAAGAAAAAGATTTATCTTCATAAATAGTAAGAATAACTGGACAGATTTCACCTTTTCTATTTTGAGTTCTAGAGTTATATTGCTTACAAAATTCCATTATATTCACCCCGGCGCTTCCTAAAATAGGTCCTATGGGAGGAGAAGGATTAGCCGATCCTCCATTTATTTTTTGTATTTTTATTCTCTTAACTATTCTTTTTTTCATTGTTTAAATTTTTTCTATTTGTGTAAAATTTAATTCAAGCGGAGTTTTTCTTCCAAAAATTAAAACAGCTAATTCCAATTTTCTTTTTTCTTCATTAATTTTTTCAATTGTTCCGTTAAATCCACTAAAAGGACCATCTATTACTTTTATTGTTTCTCCTACTACAAAAGGAATATTCACATTTTCATAAATTTCTGATAATTGATCTATTTTTCCCAACATTTTATTCACTTCTTCTGTTCTCATAGGAATAGCTGCCCCCCCTTTTCCTTCACTTAAAAAATTAATAACTCCAGGTACATTTTTAATCGCATGAACGGCCTCTCCTTCAAGATGAGCTTCCACCATGACGTATCCCGGATAATAAACTTTTTCTCTATGAACTTTCTTCCCTTTTCTCATTTGTATCACTTTTTCTATTGGGACTAAAACCTTTCCTATATATTCTTGATAGCCTCCATTATCTCTCACTTCATTTTCTATATATGATTTTACTTTATTTTCTTTCCCGCTAATGGTTTTAATAACATACCATTTCCTTTCCAAATCACTCATCAATATTTTATTTTATATTATAAAGAAAATAACTTTTTAATAAAAAAAATAAAAAAACCGTCTACACCATATAAAAATATGGATAAAAACATAGAAAAAAACGACACTATAAGTGTAGTAATTTGTAAATCCACCCACTTAGGCCATGTCATGCAATAAAAAAGCTCATCGTAAATTTCCAAAAAAAAATTTTCTCTTTTCATATTTTTTGCACGGACGGTAAGAATCGAACTTACGACCTTCGGTTTTGGAGACCGACGCTCTCCCAATTGAGCTACATCCGTTTCAAAAAAAATAGATAATTCATTATTTAATCCAAAATTTGAACTACTTGTCCAGCTCCAACTGTTTTCCCCCCTTCCCGAATAGCAAATCGTAGATTTTCACTTAATGCAACCGGTTGATGTAATTCCACTTCCATAGAAACATTATCTCCTGGCATTACCATTTCTACTCCACTTAATAAATGAATTTCTCCCGTCACATCTGTCGTCCTTAAATAAAATTGAGGACGATATTTATTATGAAAAGGGGTATGTCTTCCTCCTTCTTCTTTAGTAAGAATATAGACTTCTGATTTGAATTTTTTATGAGGTTTTATAGATCCTGGTTTCCCTATTACCATTCCACGTCTAATATCCTTTTTTTCTATTCCACGTAATAACAAACCTACGTTATCTCCTGCTTGTCCCTTATCTAAAATTTTACGAAACATTTCCACTCCAGTCACTGTAGATGAAAGTTTATTTTCTCCCATCCCTATGATATCTACCAAATCTCCTGTATTAACAATTCCACATTCTATACGACCTGTTGCAACAGTTCCTCTCCCCGTTATAGTAAATACATCTTCAATAGGCATTAGAAATGGCTTATCCATATACCGAATAGGATCAGGAATATATTCATCTAAAATTTTCATAAGATCTTGAATCTTTTCAATCCATTTTTTTTCTCCATTCAAAGCTCCTAATGCAGATCCTTGTATAATAGGAATATTATCTCCATCATATTCATATTTAGAAAGTAATTCTCTGATTTCCATTTCTACTAACTCCAATAATTCTGGATCATCAACTTGATCTACTTTATTCATAAACACAACAATTTTAGGAACACCTACTTGACGTGCTAGTAAAATGTGCTCTCTAGTTTGGGGCATAGGACCATCCGTAGCAGCAACCACTAAAATTGCTCCATCCATTTGAGCAGCTCCAGTTATCATATTTTTTACATAATCAGCATGACCAGGGCAATCCACATGAGCATAATGTCTTTTAATTGTTTCATATTCTACGTGAGAAGTATTGATAGTAATCCCCCTAGCTTTTTCTTCTGGAGCATTATCAATTGCATCAAAACTTTTTTCTTCTGCTAATCCTATTTCTGATAAAACTTTGGTTATAGCAGCAGTTAAAGTTGTTTTTCCATGATCTACATGTCCCGTTGTCCCTATATTTAAATGTGGTTTTTCCCGTTTGAATTTTTCTTTTGCCATGATGAATAAAAATTTCTAAAATTTTAACAAAATTCAAAAGCCAATGGCGGGGATTGAACCCGTGACCTCTTCCTTACCAAGGAAGTGCTCTACCCCTGAGCTACATTGGCCATTTTTAATCTAATTCCATTATTTATTTTGATTGTTTTTTCCCATTATTTTTATATTCAATCAAAATAATTTTGAGAGCGGAAGACGGGATTCGAACCCGCGACATTCAACTTGGAAGGCTGATGCTCTAAACCAACTGAGCTACTTCCGCTAAAAAAATTAATATGGGGAGAGCAGGATTCGAACCTGCGAAGGCAAAGCCAACAGATTTACAGTCTGTCCTCGTTAACCAGACTTGAGTACCTCCCCCAAAAAAAGCCGGTAGAGGGATTCGAACCCACGCCCCCGAGATTACAAATCACGTGCTCTGACCATCTGAGCTACACCGGCAAAATAAATTATTTATCAATACTTACTATTTCACTTTTCACTACTAACGACTAACTATGGAAATCAGGTTGATACAAATCTATAGAGAATTTTTCTAATTCTCAAAAAAAATAAGAAATGTCAAATAATTTCAACATTTTCAATTTTTTTTCTAAACATTAACAATAAAACAATTCCAAGGAATATAACAAAATCAGAAAAATTGAAAACTGGTTTAAAAAATTGAAAATGCCCCCCCCCAAAAAATGGAACCCAATAAGGAATATTGGTCTCAATTACAGGAATAGAGAACATATCAACGACACATCCTTCCATGAAGGATGCATACCCTTTTTTTAAAAAACCGCTAATCTTAGATATTCCAGTATAAGAAATCCATTTATGAGATTCTTTATGATATACTGTTCCAGTATCAAATAATAACCCGTATAAAGCACTATCCAAAAAATTTCCTATAGCTCCTGAAAAAATAAAACTAGTAGGAATAACTAAAAAATTTGAAGATTTTTTTTTTACATTTTTATAAAGAAAATAAGAAATAAAAAGTATTAATAAAAGACGTAAAACGCTTAAAAAAATTTTTCCCTGATATCCGGGAGCAAGTATAATCCCATATGCCATTCCAGGATTCTCTACAAAAAAAATCAAAAAAAAAGAAAAAATAGAAAAAACATAGCCCAATTCAAAGTGAGTTTTAATATAAATTTTTAAAAATTGATCAATCAATAAAATTGAAAAAACAATTAAAAGAATCTTTTTCAAAAAAACTAAAAATTTATCTTTTATTCTCTTCTACTTTCCGTTTACCTTCAATACTCAAAGTAGTATGAGGAACGGCCATAAGACGTTCTTTAGGAATTAATTTTTTTGTTATACGACAAATCCCATAATCTTCATTTTCTACTCTAATTAAAGCAGTATTTAAACTTCGTATAAATTTTTTTAGATGTTCCATAATTTTAACATTTTGTTCTTTACTCAAAGTATTTGATCCTTCTTCAAAAGCATTAAACGTAGGATACGTATCATCTGTTCCATTATTTTGATCATTAGTAAATGCCTCTTTTAGTAGAGAGAAATCTTTTTTTGCCTTTTCTAATTTTCCAATTAGAATTTGACGGAACTCTTTCCTTTCTTTCAGAGAATATTTTTGTTTTACTTTCTCTTCCATTTTTTACATTTTTCTTAATTTCCCAGCTTTTTGAGTTAAAATATAGATATCCTTTTTTTCAAAAGAAATCTTTATCCCTTTTTTTTCTTCTATGTTTTTTACTAAAAAAAGATCTATAGCAAGAGTTTCTTGACAAATAGAATCTTTATTTTTTTGTATAATCAATTGTATTTCTTCAATAGCATTGATATATACAAATATTTTTTCAACAACATTATAGTTACACTTTTTTCTTAACTTCTGTATATGTCTAATCAACTCTCTTATAATCCCTTCCTCACGAAGAGATTTCGTTATATTCAAATCCAAAGCGATTGTAAATTTACTTTCAGAATGAACAGACCAATTTTTAACAAATTCAGTATTAGTATTGATTATAACATCTTTAAAAGAAAGCATAATTTTTTCACCTTGAAGAAAAAAAACATATTTTTTGTTTTTTTCTATTTCGTTAATGTTTTCTTGAGAAAATTTTTTTATGATATCAGAAATTTTTTGAGTTTTATTTCCAAATTTAGGGCCTAAAGATTGATAATTTGGCTTAATATGTTTTTTGACTACTTCTACTAAAGATTTATGAGAAAAAGAAAATTCAATTCCTTTTACATTTGTTTCTTGTTGAAGAATTTTAGACATTTTTTGCAATTGAAAACATTCTTTCTCATTTTTATTAGAAATAAAAACAAGTAATTTTTGTAAAGGTTGTCGAATTTTTATTCTGTTTTTTTTTCTAATGTAAAAAACCATGTTCGTAATTTTTTGAATTAAAGACATCTGTTTATCCAATTTTTCATTTACAAAATGTAAATCATACTTTGGAAAAAATGTCAAATGAACACTCTCAAAATTTTCTTTCTTTGTAATAGAATTAAGATCTATATATAACCTATCTGAAAAAAATGGCACAATAGGGGAAATTAATTTGGAAATTGTTATCAAACATTTATAAAGTATTTGATATGCAGATATTTTATTCTTAGTATCCCCTTCTTTCCAAAATCTTCTCCGACATAATCTGATATACCAATTACTTAACTTATCTAAAACAAAAGATGAAATAAAACGAGCCGCTTTAGTAGGATTATAATTATCATAATACTGATCCACAATCTTAATCATTGTATTTAACTCAGAAAGAATCCATAAATCTAATTCTGTATAAAATTCTGAATAACAATTTTTTTCTTTGTAATAAAATCCATCAATATTGGCATATAAAACAAAAAAAGAATAAATATTATAAAGCGTTCCAAAAAATTTATTAATTACAGTATGAATCCCCTTTATATTAAATTTTAAATTATCCAAAGGATCAGAATTAAATATAATATACCAACGTATAGCGTCAGATCCATAATCTTCTATCAGATTAAAAGGATCTATAGTATTTCCTTTACTTTTAGACATTTTATGTCCTTTTTCATCTAAAACTAAGCCAGTAGATATAACATTTTTATATGCTATAGAATTAAATAACATACATCCAATGGCATGTAAAGTAAAAAACCATCCTCTTGTTTGATCTATTCCTTCTACAATAAGATCCGCAGGAAAAAAAAGATGTTTTTCTATATATTGTTTGTTTTCAAAGGGGTAATGAAACTGAGCATATGGCATAGATCCAGAATCAAACCATACATCTATTAAATCTGATTCCCTTTTCATTGGAGTTCCTCTACTAGAAACTAATACTATTTGATCTAAAATATGTTTATGTAAATCTACTTTTTCATAATTCTCATCACTCATATCATCTAGTACAAAATTTTCAAATATGTTATGAGACATTAATCCACGCTTAACAGATTTTTGAATTTCAAAATATAATTCTTTAATTGATCCTATCACAATTTCTTCGTCTCCATTTTTCGTTCTCCAAATAGGTAAAGGAGTTCCCCAATATCTAGAACGTGATAAATTCCAATCTTTTATATTTCCCAACCAAGAATCAAAACGTTTTTTTCCTGTAGATTTTGGATACCAATTGATTCCTTTGTTAGAAAAAATCATTTCTTTTTTTATTTTTGTAGTTTGAATAAACCATGAATCTAAAGGATAATAGAGAATAGGTTTTTCTGTTCTCCAACAATGGGGATAAAAATGAGTATACATTTCTACTTTAAAAAGCTTTTTTTCTTTTTCAAGAAAAGAAACTATTTCTTGATCTACTGATGATGAACATGAAAACGATTTTTTTGGATTCTGTTGAAAATCGTTTTTGACATATTTTCCCCCAAATCCATGTGGATAACTTTTTAAAAATTTTCCTTGTAAATCAACCAAAGGAACAGGAATATTTTCTTGATTTAAAATTAACATTGATGGAATATCATATTTTTTAGCTGCTGTTAAATCATCTACTCCAAATGTAGGTGCAATATGAACAATTCCAGTTCCTTCAATTGTATTAACAAAATCTGCTTCTATTATTTGAAAAGCATTTTCTTCTTTTTGGTAAGGCTTAAACCAAGGCAATAATTGTTCATATCTTCCTTTAATCAATTCGTTTCCTTTTAATCGATCTGCTATTAAATAAGGAATTTTATTATTTTCAATATTTTTGAAATGATCTAATTCAAAAAAACTAGAAACAGAATAAAATTTATTTGGAGATAACACTTTCTGAATTAACTTTTCAGAAAAAATAATATTTACCCTAGTAGAAAGATTATATGGATCATAAGTTATAACTAAAACATAATCTATATTTGATCCAATAGCTAATGCAGTGTTAGATGGGAGTGTCCAAGGAGTAGTAGTCCAAGATATTAAATGTATCTCACCTAAAAATTTTTGAATTCTTTTTGGAAGAGTTTCTTTTTTTGCTTTGAATTTTAAAGTCGGTGCTATTTGTTTAACTTTTTTATAGGTTCCGGGCATATTTAATTCATGATAACTCAATCCCGTCCCTGCTGCAGGAGAGTATGGTTGAATTGTGTAACCTTTATAAAGTATTTTTTTTTGATACAATTTCTTTATTAACCACCATACACTCTCTATATACTTTGTCCTATATGTAAGAAAAGAATTTTCTATATCTCCCCAATATCCTATTTGATTCGTAAATTTTATCCATTGATTCATAGATTCTTTTACAAAAGATTTACAAATACTATTATATTTTTCTACACTCATTTTTTTCCCTATATCCTTCTTAGTAATTCCTATTTTTTTTTCTACATTGAGTTCTACAGGAAGTCCATGTGTATCCCAACCCGCTTTTCTTATCACTCTCTTTCCCTTTAGTGTGTGATATCTGCAGAAAATGTCTTTTATAGTTCTAGCTACTATATGGTGGATTCCCGGAGTTCCGTTTAAAGATGGAGGGCCTTCATATAAAACATAGTATTTCGAATTTTTTCTAGATTGAAAACTTTTTTGAAAAATTTTATGTTTTTTCCAATAATGAGCTATTTCCAAAGTAATTTTTTTTAGGTCTAGTTTTTTATATTCTTTAAATGTTTTTGACATAAAATATTGTTCTTATTAGAATTTAAATTCTTGTAAAAAATTTAATAATCATCCCCTATTTCATTTATTTATGAATAAAAAAAACAAAAAAGAAGAAACTCCATTAATCAAACAATATAATAATATAAAATCTAAATATACAGAAGATACGATCCTATTATTTCAAGTTGGAGATTTCTATGAAACTTTTGGAAAAGATGCTATTAAATGTTCAAAAATATTGGATATCATTTTAACTAAACGATCAAATATTTATTTAGCTGGATTTCCTTATCATTCTTTAAATACTTACTTACCAAAATTAATACAATCAGGACATCGTGTGGCAATTTGTGACCAATTAGAAGAACCACAAAAAGGAAAAAATATTGTCAAAAGAGGAGTAGTCGAATTGGTAACACCAGGAATCACTATTAATGAAAAAATTCTACAAACTAAGTTTAATAATTTTTTAGCTTCTATTCATGTGAATAATAAAAAAAAAAAATTAGGATTTAGTCTTTTAGACATTTCTACAGGAGAATTTTTTTTAGCAGAAGAGAAGAAAGAAAACATTTTACAATATCTAAAACATTTTAATCCTAGTGAAATTCTTTTTCAAAAAAAGGAAAAAAAGTTTTTTAATCAATTTTTAAAGGGAAAATATTATACTTTTTTAATGGAAGATTGGATATTCAATTATTCATTCGCATATGAAAAATTGATCAATCATTTTCAAACAAATTCTTTAAAAGGATTTGGAATAGATGATTTAAAATTAGGAATTATCGCTTCCGGTGTTATATTAAGTTATTTACATGATACTCAATATTATAAAATTAAACATATTTCCACTATACAAAGAATAAAAAAAGAAGAACATATGTGGATAGATGATTTTACCTTTAAAAATTTGGAAATTTTTCATTCTTTTAATAAAGAAGGAGTTGCTTTAATAGATGTTATAGATAAAACAATTACTCCTATGGGAAGCAGATTATTAAAAAATTGGATTCTTTTTCCCCTAATAAATATTCTACACATTAAAAAACGGCATGATATAGTACAAGAACTCTTTTCTAATCCATCCATTCACAAATGGATCAAAAAAAAACTTAAAAAAATTTCTGATATAGAACGAATGATTTCTAAAATAGCTATTGGAAAAATATCTCCTAGAGAACTAATAGCATTACATCAATCTCTAATATCTATTGTTGAAATACAAAAAAAAATATCTCATAAAGAATCAAAAAAAATTGTAAAAATTGTCAATTCTTTTCAGAATTGCGACACTATTTCTGAACAGATTATTCAAACAATACAACCTGATTCTTCACATCATATTGAAAAAGGAAATATTATTGTTAAAGGATTTTCTAAAAAATTAGATGAGATTCGTAATCTCTACTTCTCTAAAAAAGAATATTTAGAAAAACTTTGTTCAATTGAACAATTAAATACAGGAATACAAAATCTAAAAATTAGACATAATAATATAATTGGATACTACTTCGAAGTCAAAATTTCAAAAAAACATAAAGTACCATCACATTGGATACGTAAACAAACATTATCCAATTCCGAAAGATATCTTACAGAAGAATTAAAAAATTCTGAATTACAAATTTTAAATGCTGAACAAAAAATTTTATTTCTTGAAAAAGAAATATTTCAAAATTTGATTAATCAAATTTTGAAACATATAAAACCTCTACAAAAAAACGCAAAAATAATTGCGAAATTAGACGTGTTATGTTCTTTTTCTACTATAGCATTGGAAAATAATTATATTAAACCAAAAATAAATTACTCTTTTAAATTACATATAAAAGAAGGTAGACATCCGGTAATTGAAAAACAATTTCAATCCAAAACATCATATATTCCTAATGATATTATTCTAGATAAATCAGATCAACAAATTCTGATAATTACTGGTCCAAATATGTCAGGAAAATCAGCTTTTTTGCGACAAACTGCAATTATTATATTAATGACGCATATCGGGTGTTTTGTTCCAGCTACATATGTAAAAATGGGATTGATAGATAAAATATTTAGTAGAATTGGAGCTTCAGATAACATTTCTTTAGGAGAATCTACTTTTATGGTAGAAATGAATGAAACTGCAAATATATTAAACAATATTTCTAAAAGAAGTTTTCTTATCTTAGACGAAATAGGAAGAGGAACAAGTACTTCTGATGGAATTTCAATAGCTTGGTCTATTATTGAATATCTGCATGAAAATTCTTTAAAACCAATCACCCTATTTGCTACTCATTATCATGAGTTAAACAAAATGAGTAATTTCTTTAAAAGAATTAAAAATTATCATTTTTATGTCAAAAAAATTGATGAAGACATTATTTTTATGCGTAAACTAATAGATGGAGCGAGTAAACATAGTTTTGGAATCCATGTAGCAAAAATATCAGGAATGCCTATCAAAATAATTCATAGAGCACAAGAAGTCTTAAAAAAAATAGAAAAAAAAAATATTTGTATCCCCACAACCTATAATCATCTCTCTCACTCTAATAATAAAAATAAAAAAAACTCTTTAATGTTTAAAAAGATTATTCATTATTTAAATAAAATAGATATTAATTATATTACTCCTGTTGAAGCACTTGTAAAAATAAGTGAAATGAAAAATTTATTAGATGATTTATCAAATTTTTGATATCTTAGGAGAAGTATATTGAAATTTTTATTCGTTATAGAAAACGCGAGAATAGCTCAGTTGGAAGAGCACGATCTTGCCAAGATCGGGGGCGCGGGTTCAAATCCCGTTTCTCGCTCTTTTTCTTCTTTGTTTTTCCTGGCCTGGGTGGTGGAATTGGTAGACACACAGGACTTAAAATCCTGTGATCATTATGATCGTACGGGTTCAAATCCCGTCCCGGGTACTTTTTTTTAGTTCAATTATTATTTTTTCTACTATAATTGAAATAATTCGGAGATTCTTTTGTAATACTGACACTATGAGGATGATTTTCTTTTAGACCAGAATTAGTAATCCTAACAAATTTTCCAGTTTTGATTAATTCTTTAATTGTAGAAACTCCACAATATCCCATTCCAGAACGTAGCCCTCCACAAATTTGATAAAGAACATCTTTCATTTTTCCTTTATAAGGAACTTTTGCTTCTATTCCTTCTGGAACAAACTTTTTATTTAGTTGAAAATAACGATCTTTACTGCCTCTTTTCATGGCAACTAAAGATCCCATTCCAACATATGTTTTAAACTTTCTTCCCTGAAATATAATTTCTTCTCCTGGAGCTTCATCTGTTCCCGCAAAAAGACTTCCAATCATAACAGAACTAGCCCCCGCAGCAATAGCTTTTACTACATCTCCTGAATATCTGATTCCTCCATCAGAAATTACATTTACATTTCTTGTTTTAGCATATTCATATACATCATTTATAGCAGTAATTTGAGGCATTCCAACACCAGCTATAACTCTTGTAGTACAAATAGACCCGGATCCGATACCTACTTTTAAAATAGTGGCGCCAGCATCTATCAAATCCTTTGCCGCTTTCATAGTCACAATATTTCCAGCTAGTAATGCGATATCTGGATAAGATTTTCTAATCAATTTTATCATTTTCAATATGCTAGAGGAATGGCCATGAGCTGAATCTATAGCTATAAAATCCACACCTATTTTTACTAAAGATTCGACTCTATCCAAAGTATTTTTATCTATTCCTACAGATGCACCTACACGTAAACGACCTTTAGAATCTTTGCATGCGTTGGGATATTCTATTAAATTATCAATATCTCTAATTGTAATCAAACCTACCAATTTTTTGTTATCATCTACAATAGGTAATTTTTCTATTCTTTCTCTCAAAAGAATTTTTTTTGCTTCCTCTAAAGTAATACTTCTTTTAGAAGTTATCAATTTTTCTTTTGTCATAACATCTTCTACTAAAGAATCTAAATCTAGACGATATTTAATATCTCTACGAGTAATAATTCCAATTAAAAAGTTATCTTTTTCAATTACAGGAAGTCCTGAAATATGGTATCTTTTCATAAGATATTGCGCATGTCTAAGTGTTGAGTTTCTAGAAAGAGTGATAGGATCATCTATCATTCCACTATCACTTCTTTTTACTCTATAAACTTCTTCTAATTGATTTTTTATATTCATATTCTTATGAATAATTCCGATTCCACCTTCTCTTGCTATGGAAATTGCAAGAGAAGATTCAGTGACTGTATCCATTGCAGCGCTTAATATAGGGATATTCAGAGTAATATCAAACGTTAAACAAGTTTTAAGAGAAACTTCTGATGGATGAATAGAAGAATAAGATGGAACTAGTAAAACATCATCAAAAGTTAAAGCTTCTTTTAAAATTTTTTTCTTTAAAGACATAATTATTGAATTTTTTTCTAAAAATATATAAATTTGTCTAGTTGAATTTATCATACACTAAATGTAATAGTCTTATCTTTAGAAAAAAGAAAATGTCAGAACTGTTTTAACAGTTCATATAGTCTATGACTATGAAGAAAAGACTAAGGAGTGATATATTTTATCATTTTTTTATATAAATTTGCCCAGAATATGTTATAACTGAAATAATATTATTGATTATGATGAAAAAATTAAGAATTACTGTTACTACTATCTTGTTAGCGGTTTTTTTATTGATAACAAGTAGTTGTAATAACAAATCTAAAAACGACAATACTTCTACTACAACAGAAGAGGAGAAAACAGCTAATAATGAGAATCAAACAAATTCCACAAATCCGACTCCCCCTTCTGCTTCAGAGGAATCCTCAAAAACTGAGGGTGAAGATACTTCTTCTACATCCAATGATAAAGAAAAGATCGCACCTTCTGAAGAAAATGAAAAGAGTAAATAATCAAATATAAGTAGAGTAGTATTTATATTTTTTTTTTTTTTTTGTTTGTTAGTTAGTGTAATGAGTGAATGTTTTATGATGTATGATGTTAGAAGATTAGAAGAGTAGATAAGTAAGTAAGTTAAGTAGAGTAGTATCAAAAAAGAGGGGATTTTGAATGTTCTCCCTTTTTTGATATTATTTTCTATTTTTTTCTTCTTTGCTCTTTACTCTTGCTTTTTTTCCTCTAAGAAATCTAAAATAATAAATTTTTGATCTTCTTACTTTTCCTTTTTTATTTAATTCTATTTTTTTTATGCTGGGTTGGTTAAAAATAAATGTTCTTTCTATTCCTATTTCTCCACTCATTTTTCGAACAGTAAAAGTTTTTGTTAATCCTTTTCCTTGTTTTTTTATCACTATCCCCTTAAAAGATTGTATTCTTTTTTTTTCTCCCTCTTTAATCTCAAAAAAAACTGTTACAGTATCTCCAGAACTAAATAAAGGAAAATCATTTTTATTAATAAATTTACTTTCTATATATTTAACTAAATTTAACATATATTGAATGTATTAAAAATTAAAAATTTTTTATTTCAGATATAATTTTTTTTGCTAAAAATTCTGCTCTTTTCTTTGATCTGCTTTCTGTATAAATTCGAATAATATTTTCAGTTTTAGATTTTCTTACATGAATCCATTCATTATTATTTATGAAATAAATCTTAATTCCATCATTAAGATCTATCTTTTCTTTTTTATATTTTTTTTTCATTATTTCTAAAAATATTTTTATTTTTTGATCAGAAGAAAATCGAATTTTTTTCTTTGACATAAAATAATTAGGATATTTTTTTCTCAATTCAGTTAATGGAATTTTAGAAAGTCCCGCAACATGAGTCAAAAATAAAGCTATTCCTACTAATGCATCTCTTCCATAACGTAAATCTGGGTAAATAATCCCTCCATTTCCTTCTCCTCCAATCACTGCATGAACTTCCTTCATTTTTTTTACAACATGTACTTCTCCTACAGAGGTGGGGTAATAAGGAACTCCTTTATAAAAAGATAAATCTTTCAATGCATGAGAAGAAGATAAAGTAGAAACAATAGGCCCTGATTTATTTTTTAAGATATAATCCGCAATAGATACTAAAGTATATTCTTCTCCAAAAAAATTTCCATTTTCACAAATAAATACAACACGATCTACATCTGGATCTACAGATATTCCTAAATCAGCTTGTATTTCCGGTACTTTTTGACAGATTTCTTTCAAATTTCTTTCAATAGGTTCAGGATTGTGAACAAAATCTCCATGAGGATTACAATACATTTTTACTATTACTTTAACTCCTAAAGATTTTAAAAGAATAGGAATAGCTATTCCTCCTGTAGAATTTATACCATCTACTACAATTTTGAATTGAGCTTTTTTAATCATTTCTACATCTACCAATGGTAAAGAAAGAATAGTCTTTATATGTTTTTGAACATAATTTTTTCTGTAGTAATGATTTCCTAATTGATGAGATGAAACAAAATGAAAATGTTCCTTGTCTACTAAACAGAGTAATTTTTGGAAATCTTTTTCAGATAAAAACTCCCCTTGAGAATTGAATATTTTTAACCCATTCCAATTTTTTGGATTATGGCTTGCAGTTAACATAATCCCTCCATCTGCTTTTTCATTCATTACAGCTATTCCAACAGTTGGAGTTGTAGATAATCCAATATCAATCACATCTATTCCAAAACTTTGAAAGGTGATAATTAAAAATTTTTGAAATATGAATGAAGTAGTCCGACCATCTCTTCCTAATACTATTAAATACTTATCTTTCCTTTTTTTTTTATATTTTTTCCTCATCCAAAAAACATATCCTGCAGAGATTTTCATTATTTCTATAGGAGATAAACTTTCTCCATATTTTCCTCTCAAAGTTCCTCTTATTCCAGATGAAGATTTTACAAGTGTCAAAAAAATAAATTTTTATGATTCAAAAATACAAAATTAAATTTTTAGATTGAATTTATTCAAATTCTATCACTTTGGTGATCGTAATTTTATTCAAAATAAAAAAACAAGTAAAAAACGTAGTCAAAATACATGTAAGAATAATTGATAAATTAATAAGGAAAATATGAGTTATATTCAAGTAAATAGGAACAAAATCCATGTAATATTGCGTTTTATTTAATGAAAGTATTCTAAACTTTTTTTGTAAAATTAAAAAAGAAATTCCAATACTATTTCCTATTATCAAAGAAGGAGTTAAAATTTCCATCATATAATATAAAAAAATCTTATGAATTGTTTTATTATCAGAACCTATAGTTTTTAAAATTCCTATAGTTTTCATTCGTTCCAAAATGAGTATTAAAAGAAATACTATTATATTAATAATGACAGATACAAAAACTACAAAACTAATAACAAAAATATTGACATTAAAAATATGAATCCATTTTAAAATATTATCGTGAAATTTATCGTAAATAGTTTCAACCATAAAATTTTTTGAAACTTTATGTAGAATTTCTTTTTTAACAGAATCCATTTTTTTCTGATCAATAGAAGATAAAAAAAATTCTACCCCCTCTATCAGATCTTCATTCCAATTTTTTATATTCTGTATGTGTTTCATATCACCAATAATATAAACATTGTCAAATTCTGAAATTCCGGTATCGTATAATCCAGATACATAAAATTTTTTAGAAAAAAAGAAAGGAATTCCTCCTTTTTTTAGAAAAAAAAAATTTACTCTAAAAAAAGAACCAACATTTAATCCTAATAAAATGGAATTTTTTTTAGATAAAATAACTTCTGAATTAGAAAAAATACTTTTTCTAATCCTTGAAAAGGATCCTTTAATTAAAAATTTTTTAAAAAAAACAGGGTTATAATCTTTTTCAGATAATCCTCTAAATACAAATTTTTCTACATTTTCATTTTCAACAATTATCACATTACTTTCAGAAAAAGTATGAATATGACTAATAATAGAAGAATTTTTGAATGAAAATTTATTCAATAAAATTGATACTTCTTTTGTTGTATTAGAAAATGGGATTTTTTTTTTAACCAAAATTTGCCCTCTAATATTCAAGAATTTTTTCTTTATAACTTCTTTAAAACCAAATCCTATAGAAAAAGTTAGAAGAGTTATAATAACACTAAATGCTATTGTAATTTTAGTTATTGTTACAATTGTATTTAGTTCCCCCTTTCTCAAAATGGTATTTCTGAAAAAAAACCATTCAAAATTCAATCTATTTTCAAAATTAATAGTTCTTAAAAAGAAGAAAAATTATCCTCATCTGTTATGAGAGGATCCTTAAAATCAATAAGATATTCATATAAAAAAGACTTTTCTTCTACAAAAAGACTTTCTTTATCTAGAATATTTTTTTGATAGTCTTCTTCCCAAGAAGACATTTTTTTTTCTTCAAAATCCATAAACTTGGATTGACTTTCTTTATCTAGAATATTTTTTTGATAGTCTTCTTCCCAAGAAGACATTTTTTTTTCTTCAAAATCCATAAACTTGGATTGACTTTCTTTATCTAGAATATTTTTTTGATAGTCTT
>NZ_CP059187.1:489819-524031 GCF_014251375.1 Blattabacterium cuenoti
TTCCCAAGAAGACATTTTTTTTTCTTCAAAATCCATAAACTTGGATTGACTTTCTTTATCTAGAATATTTTTTTGATAGTCTTTTTCCCAAGAAGACATTTTTTTTTCTTCAAAATCCATAAACTTGGATTGACTTTCTTTATCTAGAATATTTTTTTGATAGTCTTTTTCCCAAGAAGACATTTTTTTTTCTTCAAAATCCATAAACTTGGATTGAGTACTTATAAATTTTACCCGAAATTTATCCAATACTCCATTTCTATGTTTTGCGATTATTATTTCTGCTTGACCAATACAAGAAGAATCACTTTCATCTGTATCCCAGGTATTGAATCCATAATATTCAGGTCTATAAATAAATAAAACAATATCAGCATCCTGTTCTATAGCTCCAGATTCACGTAGATCAGATAACAAAGGACGTTTACTTCCACCTCTTGTTTCTACAGCCCTAGATAACTGTGATAAAGCAATTATAGGAATATCTAATTCTTTTGCTATAGATTTCAAACTTCTAGAAATAATTGATATTTCTTGTTCTCTATTGATAAATCTAGAATATCCATGATTGTACCACCCCCCCATTAATTGCATGTAGTCTATCAAAATTAATTTGATTCCATTCTGAGAGATCAAACGACGACATTTTGCACGTAAACTAAATATAGATAAAGAAGGACTATCATCTATAAAAAGAGGTGCTTCTTTTAATTTTTTAGTTTTCATAAAAAGTTGTTTCCAATCTAAATCAGAGAAATAAGACTTTTTCAATTTATCTGAAGAAATTCCAGACTCTGAGGAAATTAATCTTGTTATTAATTGAATAGACGACATTTCCAAAGAAAAAATAACAACTGGAATTTTTTGTTCTATTACAATATTTCTAACCATTGACAACATAAAAGTTGTTTTTCCCATACCAGGTCTAGAAGCTAGTATAATTAAATCTGAATTTTGCCATCCGGAAGTTACTTTATCCATTTTATAAAACCCAGAAGAAATTCCGCTTAACCCATTTTTATTTTCTCCTATTTTTTTTATTCTTTCAATAGCTTTCGCAATCAGAGTTTGCGAACTCTCGTACTTTTTAGATCTTAAATACTTTTGATTAATTTCAAAAATTTTAGATTCCGATTGATCTAAAAGTTCAAAAACATCCGTCCTTTCATCATAACAGTTTTCTATAATTTTAGAAGAAATGCTGATCAATTTTCTAAGTATAAACTTCTGTTGAACTATTCTGCTATGATATTCTATATGTGCAGAAGAAATCACTTTCTGGGTGAGTTCTATTAAATAGATCTCCCCCCCAATAAATTCAAGCTTTCCATCTTTACGAAGTTGGTTAGAAACAGTATAGATATCTACCGGTTTAGAATGATGATATAATTTTTGAATAGCGCAAAATATTTCTTGATGTTCTTTTTTGTAAAAAACTTCAGGAAAAAGAATATCAATAATTTCATCTAATCCTTTTTTATCTATCATCATAGCGCCTATTATCGCGTATTCTAAATCCAATGCTTGAGGAGGTATTTTTCCATTTTTCTTGAAATTTGAACGAAATTTATTTTCTTCCTCTTGGACGAGATAATTCATTTTTATCATGAGATTTACAAAAATTCCAATAAAAATAATAAATAATAATAATTAATCATAAAAAAAACCTATAGAAATATACTTATTCTTTCTCTTTTGAATAAGAACTTCTGTATCAAAAAATGATAATTGTTGATAATATTTCATGATTTTTTTTTTAACAACTTTATATGCTAATTCAGGACGAAAATGAGCCCCACCTAAAGGTTCTTTAATAACATCATCTATAAGATTGAATTTATGCATATCTTCTGCTGTTAATTTCAAAGATTCTGCTGATTTTTCTTTTTTATCCCAATTCCCCCAAAGTATTGTGGAACAACTTTCAGGAGAAATAACAGAATACCAAGAATTCTCCATCATAGAAACCTTGTCACCTATTCCAATTCCTAATGCCCCTCCACTCGCTCCTTCTCCTATAATTAGGACAATTATAGGAACTTTCAAAGACATCATTTCATAAATATTCTTTCCAATAGATTCTCCTTGCCCCCTTTCTTCCGCTTCAATTCCCGGAAAAGCACCTGGAGTATCTATAAAAGATACAATTGGTTTACGAAATTTCTCAGCAAGTTTCATAAGACGTAACGCTTTCCTATACCCTTCTGGGTTAGGCATCCCAAATCGTCTATACTGACGATCCTTAGTGTTTTTACCTTTTTGAGTTCCTATAAACATAAAAGTTATATCTTCTATTTTTCCAAATCCACCTATCATAGCTTTATCATCTCCAATATGACGATCTCCATGTAATTCAATAAAAGAATCTTTTTTTGTGATAGAAAGAATGTAATCTAATGTATAAGGTCTATTCGGATGTCTAGATAATTGAACTCTTTGCCAAGGAGTTAATTGACTATGTAATTTTTTAATAGTTTGTTCCAATTTAGATTGTAATCGATTACAAACTTCTTTCATATCTACACCGCTTTTTTTTTCTATTAAAATGCAGTTTATATATTGATCCTGAATTTCTTTTATAGGTTTTTCAAAATCTAAATATTCCATTTTCTGATAAGATAATATGAATCTTAAAAAAAAGATCTTATTTTTTTAGAAAAAATTTTATGTATATGAGAGAATATATTCTTTATTTAAAAAAGAAATGTGTTCTGTAGAAATTCCTTTTGGACATTCTATTTCACAAGATTTAGTATTAGTACAGCTTCCAAATCCTTCTTCATCCATTTTTTTTACCATATTTAATACACGTTTTTTTCTTTCTATTTTTCCCTGAGGGAGAAAAGAAAATTGTGAAACTTTTGCGGAAACAAATAACATGGCGGATCTATTTTTACATGCTGCTACACACGCTCCACATCCAATACATGTAGCTGCATCAAAAGCTTTATCTGCATTTTCTTTTGGAATAAGAATCATGTTTCCATCTACTGTATTTCCAAATGTATTCACGGAAATGAATCCTCCTGATATAATAATTCTATCCAAAGAAGATCTATCTACAACAAGATCTTTAATTACAGGAAAAGGGGTCGCTCTCCAAGGTTCAATATATATAGTCTCTCCATCATGAAACCGACGCATATGTAACTGGCACGTTGTTACTAAATTATCTGGTCCATGAGCTCTTCCATTTATATATAAAGAACACATTCCGCAAATTCCTTCTCTACAATCATGATCAAATGAAATAGGAGATTCTTTTTTTTTACTATATAAAATTTGATTATTTAAAAGATCTAACATTTCTAAAAAGGAACTATCAGGAGATATATTATGAATTTTATAAGTTTTAAAACATCCTTTTTCTTTATGACTTTTTTGCCTCCATATTTTTAATATAAAATTGAGTAATCCTTTCTTCATAAGAAATAAGTATTTATTTTTTTTATTTATAAGAACGAGATTGCAATTTTACAAAATCAAAAGATAACTTTTCTTTATGCATGATTTCTTCACTAATAGGTTTTCCTTTTTTATATTCCCATATAGAAACATATTTGTAATGAATATCATCACGAAGAGCTTCTCCTTCTTTTGTTTTATATTCCTCTCTGAAATGACTTCCACAAGATTCTTCTCTATTTAAAGCATCCATTGCTATTAACTCTCCTAATTCTAAAAAATCTGCTACACGTCCCGCTTTTTCTAATTCTAAATTCAATCCATCATTTATATTTCCAGGGACAAAAACATTTTTCCAAAATTCTTTACGAAGTTCTTGTATTTTTTTTATGGATTTAGACAATCCTGTATAATTTCTACTCATTCCAACATCTTTCCACATTATTTTTCCAAGCTCTTTATGAAAAAAGTCAACAGAAAAATCGCCCGACTTGGAAAGGAATTGTTTTATTCTATCTTTTACATCTTTCTCAGATTTATCAAATTCCTCATGTTCTGTAGATATGTTTTTTGAATCATGTATAATATACTCAGATAAATAATCTGATATAGTATATGGCAAAATAAAATATCCATCAGCTAATCCTTGCATTAATGCAGATGCTCCAAGACGATTAGCACCATGATCTGAAAAATTTGCTTCTCCTATTACGTAACATCCTTTTATAGAAGACATTAAATTATAATCAACCCATATCCCCCCCATAGTATAATGAACAGCAGGGTAAATTTTCATAGGATTTTTATAAGGATTTTGATTAGTTATTTTCTCATACATATGAAATAAATTTCCATATTTAGATTCCATCACACTTTCTCCTAATTTTCTAATTTCTTGAGAAGTTGTATTTTTTATTCCAAGTTCATTTGCTTTTTCTATTCCATACTTCTCTATAGAAGAAGAAAAATCCAAAAAAACCCCTTCTTTTGTTTCATTATTCTCTATTCCCAACCCTTTATCACAACGTTCTTTAGCCGCGCGTGAAGCAACATCTCTTGGAACAAGATTTCCAAACGATGGATAACGTCTTTCAAGATAATAATCTCTTTCTTTTTCAAAAATTTCTTCAGGGAATTTATCTCCATTTCGTACAGAAATAGCATCTTCCACTTTTTTTGGAACCCATATACGACCATCATTTCTCAATGATTCTGACATTAATGTCAGTTTAGATTGATAATTTCCATGAACTGGAATACAGGTGGGATGTATTTGAGTAAAACAAGGATTTGCAAAAAATCCACCCTTTTTATGAACTTTCCATATGGCACTTGCATTAGATCCCATCGCATTAGTAGATAAGAAAAATACATTTCCATACCCTCCAGATGCAATAACAACTGCATGAGCTACATGACGTTCAATTTTCCCAGAAATTAGATTTCTTGAAATAATCCCTCTAGCTACTCCTTCTATAACAACTAAATCAAGCATTTCATGACGATTATACATTTTAATTCTTCCTTTTCCAATTTGTCTTGATATAGCTGAATAACACCCCAACAAAAGTTGTTGTCCCGTTTGTCCTTTTGCATAAAAAGTTCTAGAAACTTTAGTTCCTCCAAAAGATCTGGTTTCAAGATATCCAGCATAATCACGAGCAAATGGAACACCTTGAGCAACACATTGATCAATAATATTAGAAGAAATTTCTGCTAAACGATAAACATTTGCTTCCCTAGATCTATAATCTCCACCTTTAATAGTGTCATAAAAAAGTTGATCAACAGAATCATTATCGCCTTTGTAATTTTTAGAAGCATTAATTCCACCTTGCGCAGCAACAGAATGAGCTCTTCTAGGAGAATCTTGATAACAAAAAACTTTCACTTTATACCCCAATTCAGCTAAAGTAGCAGAAGCAGAACCACCAGAAAGACCTGTTCCAATTACTATAATTTCTAGATTAGATCTATTATTAGGAGATACTAATTTTAAAGTAGATTTATGATTTTTCCATTTATGAGTAAGTTTACCACTCGTGATTTTTGAGTTTAATTTAAAATAATTTTGAATCATCCAATTAAAATTTTCATTTTACCAGTAAGTAGGTAGTTAGTTAGTTTCCCATTGAATGAGAAAAAACCAAATAGCTATAATAGAAAAACCAGAACAAATAATCCAAAAATAAATACAACCTAATTTCTGTATCCAATACAATCTTTTTTTATTGGATAACCCTAATGATTGAAAAGATGATTGAAATCCATGATTCAAATGAATCCCTAAAATAAGAAACGAAAAAACATACAAAAACGTATATATAGGATTTTTAAACAATGAAATAACGACGTTATAATCCGAATTTAAATTGTGATTAGAAGAATATTTCATAGGAATCATGAAATTCATTAAGTGTAAAACCAAAAAACATAAAATTAAAAAACCTGTGTAAATCATAGTACGGCTACCAAATGAGGAAATTGATTGTTGCATAGCATAATTTCTATTTCCTCTAGATTTTCTATTCTTAAAATGTAATCTTATTCCAAAAAGAATATGAACAATAAATCCTAATGCAAGAACATATTCCAATATTTTAACAATGACATTTTTTCTCATAAAAGAAACTGCTTCATTAAACGATTCTTCTCCAGAAAAAAGAAAAAGATTTACACTTAAATGCAACAATAAAAAAGACATGAGAAAAAAACCAGTCATCGCCATAACTATTTTACTTCCAACAGAAGATTGAATAAAATGACATTGATTCATTCTACTTAATAACTAGAATTTCTATCTAACTGCATAAATATATTTAAAATTTTTTAATAGAATCAACTTTCTATTTTCTTTTTTAAAGCTTCTATTAAAAAATCAATATCTTTTTTTTCATTGAAAATTCCAAAAGAAATTCTTATAGGCATCATTGTTTCTAATAGCTTCTTATTATTTGTAATAGATTGAATAACATGAGAAACATTTTTATATGTATTAAAATTATTTGATTTACAAGAGCTTCCGTTTGATATAGCTATGCCCATTAAATCTAAATGGAAATATAATAAGTTATCTTTCTTTGGATAAAAAATATTTAATATAGTAGGAATACTTTTTTCAAGAGAATCTGATAATCCATTAAAAATAACATCTGGAATGATTTTTTTCAATTCTGATATACAATAAGATTTTAAATTTTTTATTTTTTCTAGATGATTTGTAAAATTGCAATAAGATAAATTCATAGCTTTTGCTAATCCTACAATTCCATAAACATTTTCCGTTCCTGAACGAATCCCATATTCTTGGTTTCCCCCGGTCATTAATGGTTTTATTTTTTTTATGATTTTTTCTTTAATATACACAAAACCTATTCCTTTAGGGCCATAAAATTTATGAGCACTGGCCGTTGCGAAATCAAAAGGAAACTTTTTCATATTAATTGGAATGTTTCCTATTATTTGAATAGTATCTGAATGAAAATAAGCATTATATTCCTTACAAAGAGAAAGTACTTTATCTATTTCCAATAAATTTCCTATTTCGTTATTAGCATACATTAAACTAACAAGCATTTTTTTTTTATTAAAATTCTTTTTTAATATTTTTTCTAGATGATTCAAATCTATTACACCTTTATTTTGAATACGAACAAATTCTACAAGAATTTTATATTTATAGGACAAATCTAAAACTGTTTGTAATACAGAATCGTGTTCCAATGGAGAAGTCAAAATAGATTTGACTTTTAAATCTATTATAGCAGATCTCAAAACGATATTATTAGCTTCTGTACCACCTGAAGTAAAAATGATTTCATATGGATCAGCGTTAATTTCTTTTGCTATACGAATTCTAGATTTTTCTATGATAGAACGAGTTTTTCTCCCATAACTATGTTGTATAGAAGATGGATTTCCAAATGATTCTTTTAATGTCTTTAACATAACTTTGATTACTTCACTTCTGACAGGAGTTGTAGCTGCATGATCTAAATATATTCTTTTCATTAAATTGTAAATTACTAAAATACAATTAGTTTAAAATAAAAAATAAAAAAAATCTCACCATTAATTTTGTATATTTATCGTGATTCTTTGTAAAAGAAATTTTATAGTTTTTACTTATTGATTTTTATTAAAAAATGTTATTAAAATGTCTATTTTATTTTTATTTAAATTAAGTAAAAAATATGAAAATAAATGTTGTATTTTCTGTTTTAATGGGGTTTATGATTGGAATTATTACATGTTATTTTTTTGGAAAAAAAACCATACTGAAAAAATATATTCAATTATTAGAAAAAGCCAATTTTCAAGTCAAAAGAATTATAAAAAACGCTGAAAAAGAAGGGGAATCTATAAAAAGAAAAAAAATGCTTCAAGCAAAAGAAAAATTTATAGAACTTAAATTTAAACATGAAAAAGATGTTCATTTTAGAGAGAAAAAAATAATTGATATAGAAAAAAAAATAAGAGAAAAAGAAAATAGATTATCCAAAGAAATAGAAATTTATTTTAAAAAAAATAATAGACTAGAAACACAAATTCATGATTACGAAAAAAGATCCAAGATTCTTCAAAAAAAACAAGAAGAGTTTAACAATATGCATTTCAAACAAATAGAATTACTAGAAAAAATATCCAATTACTCTTCTGAAGAAGCTAAAAATGATTTAATTGAAATTCTTAAGGAGGAAGCAAAGATAAAAGCACAATCACATATACAAAATATTATAGAAGAATCTCAACTAACTGCAAAAATAGAAGCAAAAAAAATTGTCATTCAAGCTATTCAAAGAATTGGGACAGAAAAAGCAGTAGAAAATGCAGTTTCCGTATTCAATATAGAATCAGACGATGTTAAAGGAAGAATAATTGGAAGAGAGGGAAGAAATATAAGAGCTTTAGAAAAAGCAACTGGTGTAGAGATTATTGTAGACGATACTCCAGAAGCAATTCTTTTATCTTGTTTTAATCCTATCCGAAGAGAGGTCGCTAGATTATCTCTTCACAAATTGGTAATAGATGGCCGGATACATCCTGCAAGAATTGAAGAAATAGTAGCAAAAACAGAAAAACAAATTGAAGAAGAAATAGTAGAAATAGGAAAAAAAAATATAATAGATCTAGGAATTCATGGAATTCATCCTGAATTAATTAAAATGATAGGAAGAATGAAATATCGTTCTTCTTATGGCCAAAATCTTTTGCAACATTCTAGAGAAGTTGCTCATTTATCTGGAATATTTGCTTCAGAATTAGGATTAAATTCTAAACTAGCAAAACGCGCAGGACTATTACACGATATTGGTAAAATTCCTGATACAGAATCAGAGCTCCCCCATGCCATTTTAGGAATGCAGTGGGCAGAAAAATATGGAGAAAATATGGAAGTATGTAACGCAATAGGTTCGCATCATGATGAAATAGAAATGAAAGTCTTAATTTCTCCTATTGTACAAATATCGGATTCTATTAGCGGAGCACGTCCAGGAGTAAGAAGAAATTCTTTCGAATCCTATTCAAAAAGATTAAAAAATTTAGAAGATATAGCTTTCAGTTTTGATGGAGTCAATAAAGCATTTGCTATTCAAGCAGGAAGAGAACTACGTGTTTTAGTAGAAAGTAAAAAAATAGATGATAAAAAAGCCTTTCAATTATCTTGTGATATAACAGAAAAAATAAAAAATGAAATGACTTATCCAGGTCAAATCAAAGTAACAGTTATCAGAGAAACTAGAGCGGTACAAATAGCTAGATAAAATTACAAAAAAAATTATGAAAGATTCTATCACTTCATTTATTGATAAATATTTTCTACATTTTAATGCTTTAACTTTATCAGAAGCTGCTAGAGCATATAAACAGCATATCAAAAATAATGGAAAAATGATGATTTCCTTAGCGGGAGCTATGAGTACAGCAGAATTAGGAAAAATTTTGGCAGAAATGATTAGAAAAAATAAAGTCCACATAATTTCTTGTACAGGTGCTAATTTAGAAGAAGATGTCACAAATTTAATAGCTCATTCTCATTATAAAATAATTCCTAATTATAGAGATTTAACTCCTGATGAGGAAAAAAACTTTTTAAAAAAAGGATTCAATCGGGTAACAGATACATGTATTCCAGAAGAACAATCTTTTAAACTTTTGCAAAAACACATTTTTAATATATGGAAAAGGGCTAAAGAAAAATCTGTCCGGTATTTTCCACATGAATATATTTATCAATTATTATTAGAAAATATTTTAGAACCATATTATAATATAAATCCAAAAGATAGTTGGGTATTAGCTGCGGCAAAAAAAAACTTA
The DNA here is from genome assembly GCF_014251375.1 of Blattabacterium cuenoti. NCBI lineage: Bacteria > Pseudomonadati > Bacteroidota > Flavobacteriia > Flavobacteriales > Blattabacteriaceae > Blattabacterium > Blattabacterium cuenoti. The sequence goes on from NZ_CP059187.1 coordinate 499,546, forward strand.
CCCATGGTTGTCCCAGGTTGGGAAGATAGTACAATAGGAAATATATTTTCTTCATATTGCATCAAAAAATTATTTCAACCATTTCTTATAAAAAATGGCATAGAATACATGATGTATCTTGCAAAATGGTATCAAAAAGAATCTATTCATAAAAAAATAGGATTTTTTCAGATAGGGGGAGGAATTTCAGGAGATTTTCCCATTTGTGTTGTCCCCATGCTTTCTCAAGACTTAGGATTACATCCTACTCCTTTTTGGTCTTATTTTTGTCAAATTTCAGATTCTACTACTAGTTATGGATCTTATTCAGGAGCTATTCCAAATGAAAAAATAACTTGGGGAAAATTAGACAAAGACACTCCAAAATTTATTATAGAATCAGATGCTACAATTGTAGCTCCATTAATATTTGCATATATATTAAATATGTAACTTTGTTGTTTAGTTTAACATTAACATAACAGACAGAAAAAAAAGAAAATAACTATCATAATGATACATAATAATAAGAAGAAGCATAATAATTCATATGATCTTGTTGTTATAGGATCTGGCCCCGGAGGATACATATCTGCTATTCGCGCAAGTCAACTTGGATTTCGTACTGCTATTATAGAAAAATATCCAAAATTAGGAGGAACATGTTTAAATGTAGGATGCATTCCTTCTAAATCTCTTCTAGATTCTTCCAAATATTATTTTTTATTATCTAAAAAAAACTATTATCCTGAACATGGAATTTTTTACAATCAACTTTCTTTAGATTTCAAAAAAATGATGAATAGAAAAAATGAAATTGTAAAAAAAATAAGTAATGGAGTCAAATATTTAATGAAAAAAAACAATATTGATTTCTATCAAGGAATAGCTTCTTTTAAAAAAGAAAATGTTATTTCTATTGAAAAAAAAAATAGTTCTAGTGCTAGTGATCAAGAAATACAATTTCAATATTGTATAATAGCCACAGGGGCTATCCCTTTAGGATTTCCATTTTCAAGTTTTGAAAAAAAAAGAATTCTTTCCTCCACAAAAGCACTTATTATGAATGAAATCCCAAATAGATTAATAGTAATTGGAGGGGGGGCTATTGGATTAGAATTAGGATCAATTTACAATAGATTAGGGAGTCATGTTACTATTATTGATTCAATGGATAGAATTATATCCAATATGGATCATTCCTTAAGTCAAGAAATTAAAAATATATTAGAAAAGTCTTCTATTCAAATCAAAACTTCTTCATTAATTACCAATATCATTTCAAAAAATGAAGAAGTATCAGTTCACGTCAAAGATAAAAATAATGGAAAAGAAATAATCTATATAGGAGATTATTGCCTTATATCCGTTGGAAGATCTCCTTATACAGAAAATCTAGGATTAGAAAATATAGGTATAAAAAAAAACAAAAAAGGATTCATTACAGTTAATGATTTTTTACAAAGTTCTGTAAAGAATATCTACGCCATAGGAGATGTGATAGGAGGAAAAATGTTAGCACACAAAGCAGAAGAAGAAGGATTGTATGTTGTAGAACATATATCCGGACAAAAACCTAATAAAATTAATTACGATCTAATCCCATCAATAGTATATACTTTCCCTGAAATATCGAGCGTTGGAAATACAGAAAATGAAATAAAAAAAAGAGGAATAGAATACAATACTGGTTTTTTTCCTATGAAAATCTTAGGAAGATCTAGTGCAAGTGGAAATAATGAAGGATTTGTAAAAATTATTTCTCATAAAAAAACAGATGAAATTTTAGGAGTTCACATGATAGGGGCACATGTTTCAGACATGATTATGGAAGCAACTGTTGCGATGGAATTTCGTGCTTCTTCAGAAGATATATATAGAATTTGTCATCCACATCCTACTTTTAGTGAAGCTGTCAAAGAAGCCGCATTACTAAGTTTTGAAAATCATTCTTTACATCTATAATTAGAATAATCTCAGTTTGGTTGGTTACCAAGAAATAATTTTTTTTCCTATTTTATGTAAAAATTGATTAGTTTTTAAAAAATGTTTAGATCCAAAAAATCCAAAATTTGCAGAAAACGGAGATGGATGCGATGTTTTTAAAACATAATGTTTGTTTTTATAAAATGAATTAACTATAGATTCTTTTTTTTTAGCATAATTTCCCCATAATAGAAAAACAACATTTTTTTTTTTTTAGAAATTATTCGTATAATTTGATCAGTAAAAATTTCCCATCCTTGGTTTTTATGAGATCCTGGATTCCCTTCTCTTACTGTTAAAATGGAATTTAATAGTAAAACTCCTTGTTCTGCCCAAACAATTAAAGATCCGCTATTTGTAAATGATTTTTTTTTCTTATTCTTAAAACAAGAATTATTGACTTCTATAAAAATATTTTTTAATGAAGGTGGAAAAGAAACTCCAGATGGAACAGAAAAAGAAAATCCATCAGCTTGATTTTTCTTGTAATAAGGATCTTGTCCTAAGATTACTACTTTCACTTTTTGAAAAGGACAATAATTTAAAGATGAAAAAATATTTTTCTTTTCTGGAAAACAAGTGTGATTTTTATATTCCATACTAACAAAATTGATCAACTTTTTAAAATAAGGTTTTTTCCCTTCATTTTTTAAATAAAAAAACCAATCAGAATTAATTTTTTCTATCATTTTTATTTTTCTTCTTTTTATTATAAGATTTAAAACTTATCATTTTTTTGTTTTTTTCATCCCAAAGTTTGTAACTAATGCATTTTAAGCTCCCTGAAAAATTTATTTTTGTTACATACTTATCAAAAATAGGATTTTTCCTATGACAATCTTGCAAATAATAAAAAGGAATGTTTGGAGCTAAATGATGAATGTGATGAAATCCTATATTCCCTGTAAACCAATGAACTATTCTTGGTAATTTATAAAAAGAACTTCCTTTAATAGCAGCTATGCAATAATCCCAATTAATTTTCCATTCTTTATAATTAGGATTGTGTTGGTGTTGAACATAAAAAACCCATACAGCTACAATAGAAAAAAAAATAACAATTGGAAACTGTATGAATAACAATTTCAAAAATCCTATAAAAAATCCTATAAATACATAAAAAAATAAAAAACAAAGATTGCTAATCCAAAGATTTAATTTTTCTTTTTTCCATCCTCTTATACGTATTAATGGCAATCTATTATGTATCAAAATATAATAGATAGGACCTAAAAAGAACATTATAATGAATGAACGATACATTCGGTATCTTATTTTTTTCAACAAACTCAATTGGTGATATTCACAAACAGTCAAAATTCTAATATCTCCTATATCCCTGAAATCCAATTGAGAATTATGTGCATGATGATAATTATGTGATTTTGCCCAGTATTTAAATGGAATTAATGTCAAAAAACTACAAACAAAACCTAACACATTGTTAACCTTTTTTGAAGTAGTAAAAGATTGATGTCCGCAATCGTGCTGAATAATAAATATTCTAATTAAGAAAAATGAATTTAATATAGATAATAAAATTGTTAAATATTTTGAATAATTAAAAATATAAAATACTATTATTATCCAAATAAAAATAAATGGAATAAAAGTGTTAAAAATATGAATTAATGCCTTATAATTGTTTGGATAATAAAATGGCTTAACTATTTTTTTCCAATTTTTAAAAGCTTGTTTTATTTCCAAATATTGAGGCTCCATAATAATACATTTACTTTTCTGATGAGCATTTAAAAATTTTTTTAATCGTGTAAAAATTTCTTTTTCTTCAGAAGATCTTCTTTAGATTCCAAATGATTTTCATCTAATACGCAACAATTCACTGGACAAATCATTGCACATTGAGGTTCTTCATAAAAACCAACACATTCTGTGCATTTTTCGGAAACTATAAAATAAATTTCCTGTTTTTTAGGAATCTGAAAACCAGAAGTAAAATAAATATTTTTTTTTGATTTTGATCCTTTATTTTTCTTTAATAAATTGGTTCCATCTGACATTCTCCACATTTTTCCTCCTTCATAAATTGCTTGATTTGGACATTCTGATTCACATGCTCCACAATTAATACATTCTTCCGTAATTTTTATGGACATTCAAAATAAATTTAGGAATTTAATAAATCAACAAAAATGAAAAAAACCATAATAGAAGTTTTTGATAAATTAGGTTGTTTTTTACGAGAATTTAAGAAATTTTATGAAAAGGAAAAAAAAACCTCTAGTCCTTTTACTAAATTTTTCTATCCTTTTCAAAATCTTATTGAAAAAATTCCTCTTAAAAACAGTTGGTTTAGAAGAAAAGATCTATTGATTACTATTGGACATTGGGGAGATCTCCTTCAAAAGGATAAGATAGAATCTTGGATAAAAAAATACTATTTTGAATCTTTTCCTAAAAAAAAAAAAACAGTTTTAGTAGTCATGCCGGGAAACATCCCTATGGTTGGGTTTCATGATTTTTTATGCGTTCTTTTATCAAGACATCGGATTTTAATTAAATTATCTGAAGAAGATAATTTATTACTTCCTTTTTTATGTAAAATTATCATTGATATAAATCCTTTATTGGAAAAAGAAATAAAATTTACTAAAAATATTTTTAAAGAAGAATTCAGTTATGTAATAGCAACTGGAAGTCATAATACATCTCGTTATTTTGAATATTACTTTCGTAAATATCCTATGATTCTTAGAAAAAGTCGAACATCTATAGCTATAATACAAGGAAATGAAAAAAAACAAAATTTAATGCTCTTAAACAGAGATATATTCACTTATTCAGGAAAGGGGTGTAGAAGCGTAGGAAAAATATTTATCCCTTATAATTATGATTTAAATTTAATTTTAGAAAAATCTTATCCCTTTGAATATATAAAAAAAAATAAAAAATACATTGATAATTACAATTATTATCTTTCTATTTATACTATGAATAAAATCCCTTTAATAAAGAATAGTTTAGTTCTTTTCAAAGAAGAAAAAAATTATCATAGTCCAATATCTGTAGTTTATTATGAATTTTACAAAAATTTGAATCATCTTAAAAGTTCTATTCAAAAAAACAAAGAACATTTACAATGTATCATTGCAAATGATATTTTTTCAAATGAAGTGGCTTTTGGAAATGCTCAATTTCCTAAATTAGAGGATTATGCTGATAACATAGATACTATCCAATTTTTATTGAAATGAATTCATGAAAAAACTAAAATGGAATTTTAACAATCAACTTATCATTTTCATCAATATCAACATGTTTAAATGTTTTTCCCTTTATTATGGGAGCTGGTAATCCTTTTTCTTCTAGAAAATAACAACAACAGATAAAAATTCTGGATTCATCCCAAACATCTTCTTTTATAAAACTTTCTAAAGTGAATTTTCCTCCTTCTACAATTAAGGATAAAATTTTTTTTTGATATAAATGATTTAATACGTTTTTTACGATTCCTTTATCAAAAGGAATCTGAATAAATTCTATGTTTTTCTTATTTTCTTTTTTTTTTTCTGTAAAAACAATTGTCTGTTGTTTCCCATTTAAAACAAAATAAGAAGTAGATATATTTAAATTTCTATCAAAAATAATCCTTATAGGATTATTTCCAAACCATTTTCTAACATTTAATTTTGGATTGTCATTTAGAACAGTATTTTTTCCTACCAAAATGCTGTCTTCTTCTGTTCTCCATTTATGACTCAATTGTCTAGAATAAATTCCACTAATCCAAAAACGTTTTTTTCTTTTCAGAGAATAATAATCCATAAACCCGTTATTGTCTTGTGCCCATTTTAATATAACATAAGGTCTATTTTTTTCATGAAAAGTAAAAAAACGTTTATTCAAAAAACGACATTTATCTTTTAATACGTTTTCTATAACTTCTATTCCAGAATCTTTTAATTTTTTTATCCCTAATCCTTTATTACAAGGATCTCGTATCCCTATCACTACTCTAGGAATATTATTTTTAATAATTAAATCAACACAAGGAGGTGTTCTTCCAAAATGAACACATGGTTCTAATGTTACATAAAGAGTTGAATCAAAAAATAAAAGAACGTTTTTTACCATTTTAATGGCATTTACTTCTGCATGAAAATTTCCTACTTGTTTATGCCATCCTTCTGAAAGGATCACTCCATTTCTTTCTATCACACATCCTACCATAGGATTAGGAGATGTACGCCCTAATCCATTTCTAGCTAATTGAATAGCTCTTTTCATAAAAATTTCTTTATAAACTTCCATGAAAAAAAAACTAAGAATTCCATATTTTCCAAGATTCTTCCGCTTGAATATGTAACATTTCTAATCCGTTTTTTATCATCGCCCCCTTTTCCTCACCTTTTTTTAAAAATAAAGTTTTATATGGATTATAAATTACGTCATAAAGATAATGAGAAGAAGAAATATATTTATAAGGTAAAAGTGGACAGAAATTTATCATTGGATAAGTTCCTAAAGGAGTGCAATTAATAATAATTTTATGATTTTTCATTAAATCTTTATCTAATTCTTCATATCTCAAAACCTCTTTATTTCTTTTAGTTTTAGTTCTAGTTCTAGAAACATATTTATACTGTATTTTTAACTTATTTAGAATAAAAGAAATAGAGTTCGAAACTCCTCCTGTACCAAGAATCAAAGCCCTTGCATTTTCATATGAAAATTTCTTCATGTCTTTTAAAAAAGAATATTCAAATCCTAAAATATCTGTATTATATCCAATAATACTACTATCATCTTCAATTTTAACGACATTTACGGATCCAATAGATTTTGCTTCTAAATCAACTTCAGTAAGAAAAGGAATAATACTTGTTTTATATGGAATAGTTACATTACAACCCCTAAAATAGGGAATTTTAAAAATCCATAAAACATCCTCAATTTTTGGAATATCGAATATTTCATAAGTTGCATGAAAAATAGATTCATTTTTAAATTTTTCTAAAAAAAAATTCTTAGAAAAAGAATAACTAATTTTCTTCCCCACCAATCCAAAAACGGATTTCTTAAATTTTTCTATTTTCATTTCTTATTTCACAGTATACCAGAGTATCTTATACTAGTAAAGTCAGTAAAATTATCTATTCTATTCTTCTTTTTTCAATCTCATACGTTCTCTATATCTAGCTCTCAAAATTTGATTTCTTTTTCCTTCAGAAGGTTTTATATATTGTTGCTTTTCTCTAAATTCTTTTAAAATACGTGTCTTATCAAATTTTTTTTTGCATTTTTTTAAAGCTTTATCTATTGATTCTCCTTCTCTCACTGTTGTAATTAGTACCACCATAAACATAAATAAATTAATTATTTTAACATTAACAACATCTCTTATAATAAATAATGTAGTAATAATGGTGGACATTATCGGATTTGAACCGACGCCCTCTACTCTGTCAAAGTAGTGCTCTAAACCATCTGAGCTAAATGTCCTTAATTTCTTAATTATTGTTATTGATTGAAAACAAAATTAAATTTTTTTTTCAAAAAATAGCTATTAATTACTTTTAACTAAAAATCTATGAATATTTTTAAAAAAAATGTCATACAATATTTTAGAAAAACCTATAATTCATTTAAAGGGATTTAGCTTAAAAAAAGCACGTTTATTTAATATTGAATTGAATATACACACATATGAAGATTTACTTTTTTTTTATCCCAAAAAATACCTCAATTATTCCACATTGAATATATCTGAATTGAAATTGAAATCAAATATCATCAATAATAATATTATACAAATATTAGGAAAAATAACTAAAGTAGAAGAAAAAAAAGTAAATCAAAAAAAAATATTGATAGCAAGATTGGAAGATCACACCGGTTTTGCTGAATTAATATGGTTTCAAAAAATTAATTTTTTTAAAAAAAATATTAAAAAAAATGTTACAATATCAACAGTGATTTTTGGTAACATAAAATTTTTTCAAAAAAAAATTCAAATTATTCATCCCAAAATACAAAAATTTCAACTTGAAAAAAATTTCTCTTCTATTTCTTCTATATATCCTATATACTCTATTCCTGATAAATTCAAAAAAAATGGAATAAACAACTTATTTATGATAAATATATTACAAAATTTAATAAAAGAATCAAAAAATGAAATAGAAGAAATTTTTTTACAAGATATCCTTTTAAAAAAGAAGTTAATGCCAAGAAAAGAAGCGTTAATTCAAATTCATTTTCCTAAATCTTTAGAAAAACTATTTCAAGCGCAATACCGTTTAAAATTTGAAGAATTATTTTTTTTAAAATTATCTCTTCTTTCAAAAAACAAAAATACAACATCATTATACAGTTACCCTTTTTCAAAATTAGGAAATAATTTTTATAAATTTTACAAATATTTTCTCCCATTTTCTTTAACAGAAGAACAAAAAAGAGTTTTCAAAGAAATACGTAATGATTTAAAAAAACCTATTCAAATGAATAGATTATTACAAGGAGATGTAGGATGTGGTAAAACTATAATAGCTATATTATCAATGCTAATTGCTTTAGATAACGGATTTCAATCTTGTTTAATGGTACCAACTGAAGTTTTAGCTATACAACATTATTCTTCCATAAAGAGAATGTTTTCTAAAATTAAAATTCAAGTAGCTTTATTAACAAGCTCTACATCCAATAAAATTAGAAAATGTATATATCATGATCTTTTTACTGGAAAAATTTCTATCCTTATCGGAACACATACTTTAATTCAAGATAAAGTTATTTTTCAAAATCTTGGATTAGCAATAATAGACGAACAACAACGTTTTGGAGTAGAACAAAGAGCAAAAATTTGGGGGAAAAATAAAAAACCTCCCCATATATTAATAATGACTGCAACACCTATTCCTAGAACTCTAGCTATGACTCTTTATAATGATTTAAAAATTTCCACTATAAAAGAATTACCTACAGGAAGAAAACCCATTAAAACTGTTCATTTTTTTAATAAAATGAGACATAAAGTATTTGAAATAATACAAAATCAAATTCTAAAAGGAAGACAAATCTATATAGTTTATCCTATTATAGAAGAAAAAAACAAGAGAAATAAATATAAAAATTTAATAAATGGATATCAAATTTTGACAGAAAAATTCCAAAGTTTAAAAAATGAAATTGGAATTTTACATGGAAAAATGACATCTCAAGAAAAAAATATTCAAATGCTTCGATTTTTGCGAGGAGAAACTAAAATAATGGTTTCTACTACCGTTATAGAAGTTGGAGTAGATGTCCCAAATGCTTCAGTCATCTTAATAGAAAATGCAGATTGTTTTGGATTGTCTCAACTCCATCAGTTAAGAGGAAGGGTCGGAAGAGGGACTCATAAAAGTTACTGTATTCTGATGACTGCCGATCGAATCAGTATTGAAGGGCATTTTAGAATAAAAAAAATGTGTCAAACTAATAATGGGTTAGAAATTGCAAAAGAAGATCTTAAATTACGTGGTAGTGGAGATATTACTGGTACTCAACAAAGCGGAAAAACTTATTTTAGAATTGCGAATCTAATTAAAGATTCTCAACTTATGAAAGAAGTTTTTCCTATAGCTAGGAATTTTTTTTACCAAAATCCTAATTTTTTGTTAACTCATAAAACTACTACCAAAAATCATTTTTATAAATATTATAATCAATCTTTTTGGGAAAAAATCAGTTAGTTGGGAATAATAATTAATGAATGAATAATGGGGATAATATGTTAATATGTTATTTTTATTATTATAATTATTATGATCGTATGAATTATGTATAATAGGAAGGATAATATTATGTATGTATGGTAGGGTAGGTAGTAGTATAGTATTTATTTTGATTGATTATGTCTTTAATAAGATCATCATAACACATAAAATTTCATGAATAGTAGTTTACTATGGGCATCACTTAACAATACTCAACGACAAGTGATAGAAACAATTAATGGTCCAATTATGGTTATTGCAGGAGCAGGATCAGGAAAGACACGTGTCATTACATATCGGATAGTTCATATGATCAAAAATATAGGGGTGAACCCCTCGAATATATTAGCTTTAACTTTCACTAATAAAGCTGCTAAAGAAATGAAAAATCGGATTTTAAATATGATTAATCAAACGGATTTGAATAAAATGTCATTAGGAACTTTTCATTCTATATTTTCAAATATTCTAAGAAAAGAATCTCATTGGTTAGGATATAGATCTAATTATACTATTTATGATAAAAAAGATTCAGAAAGTGTTATAAAAAAAATATTAGATGAAATTAATTTGAATCCTACAACATCTTGTTTTTTTACCACTAAAAAAATTATAAAAAAAATTTCAGAGATTAAAAATAACTTATATATATATAATGATAAATTCTACAAAAATAACAAAAATATTTTTTCAATTATTTATAAACTGTATGTAAAACGTTGTTTAAAAGCAGAAGCTTTAGATTTTGATGATATCCTTCTTCATACTAACCATTTATTTTTTCATTTTCCAAATGTCTTGCGAAAATATCAAGAAAAGTTTAAATACATATTAGTTGATGAGTACCAAGATACCAATATCTCTCAAAATACCATCATTAAAAACTTAGCTCAGAAACATAGAAATATTTTTGTTGTTGGAGATGATGCACAAAGTATCTATTCTTTTCGGGGGGCAGATATATCAAATATTTTAAACTTTCATAGGGATTACAATGAAGCAAAAGTTTTTCGTCTTGAACAAAATTATCGTTCCACAAATCGCATCGTAGAGGCTTCCAATAAAATCATTTCTTTCAATAAAAATCAGATTTTAAAAAAAGTTTGGACAAATAATGAAAAAGGAGAAAAAGTAAAAATATATTGTGCTTCTTCAGAAAGAGAAGAAGCACAATATATTGCTTCTCATATTCTAGAGACCAAAAAAAAAACAAAATTTAAAAATAAGGATTTCGCTATTCTATATAGAGCCAATAGACAATCACATATTATAGAATATGTCCTTCAAGAAAAAAAAATACCATACAAAATATATGGATCTATATCAATTTCTAAACGAAAAGAAATTCGAGATTTATTATCTTATTTTAGAATATTCACTAATTCTAATGACGAAGAATCATTCTTATATATAATAAAAAAAATATGTAGTAAAAAAATTATTAGATCAATATTAACATTATCCAGAAATGAGGAAAAAACTGTATATGAAATTTTAAAAAATTTTCAATCTTATTATTCCTCAATAAAAATGAAACAAGAAACAAAAAATAATTTTGAAATTTTTATTTCTAAAATAGAAAATTTACGTTCACAAATAAAAAATCATAAAAACGCATACACTACAGCAAAATCTATAGTAAATTTTTTGTTAAAAGAGAACAATACTTATCACAATGATGATTTTCAATATATATTAGAGAATATATTTAGATATGTAAAAGAGCAAGAACAATTAGAAAATGGAGATGCTAGTTTATCTGGATTTTTGCGATTTTTCTTTTTAAAGGAAGAAGAAGGAAATAATGATAATGAAGAAAAAAAAGAAAAAGAATACGATAAAGTTTCATTAATGACAATTCATTTATCCAAAGGATTAGAATTTTCTGTCGTTTTTATAGTAGGATTGGAAGAAAACTTATTTCCATCAAAATCTAGTTTAGAAAATCAATTCAAACTTGAAGAAGAACGAAGATTATTTTATGTCGCTTTAACAAGAGCTCAAAAAAAAGCTGTATTAACTTATACTAGATCTCGTTTTTTATGGGGAAAAAAAACGAGTAATGGCCCCAGTCGTTTTATTAGAGAACTTCAAGATAAATTCATTATAGTAGAAAATAAAAAAAAATTGACTTGTTACTCTCAAAAAAAATATATATTTAAAAATTTTTTAAAAAAAGGAATAAAAGTTTTTCACAAAAATTTTGGGGAAGGGATCATCCTAGATTTAGAAAATAAAAATGAAATAGCTACAATAAAATTTCATAAATCAGGAAAGAAAAAAATTTTTTTAAAATTAGATAAACTTATTATTCCAGAAACTTAAGAATCATTTTAAAAACAAAAAAAAACACATACATGCATGTGCATCATAACATAACTAACAATAATATTTCTTTAGTTATTAATTATTATTATGGATGAGAAGAAAATAAAAAAAAATTTTAGTCTACAAAAATTGATTTGTTTTGTATCAGTATTTCTATTTCTTATCAAATTAATTACTTGGTATATGACTTCTTCACTCTCTATATTCAGTGATGCGATGGAAAGCATAACAAATATATTTAGTGGATTTATAGGATTATATAGTCTTTATATCTCTTCTTTACCTAAAGATCACAATCATCCATATGGACATGGGAAAATAGAATTTATATCCACAGCAATAGAAGGTTTTTTAATTTTTATTGTAGGAATAGTCATTTTTATAAAAACTTTTATCCATGTTAAATATTATAACAATAATGATTATTCTTTATATAGATTGGATTATGGAATTCTTCTAATGTCTTTTACTTCTATTATAAATTATTATTTAGGTTTTTATGCTTGTAAAATGGGGAATAAAAATAGTACTTTAACATTGATAGCTAGTGGAAAACATCTTCAAATAGATACTTATTCTACTATTGGAATAATTATAGGATTAATATTATTAAATATAACTAAATGGATCTGGATAGACCCTCTTATTTCTATTGTTTTTTCATCCGTAATTTTATATACAGGATTAAAATTATTAAGAAATGCTATAGCTGGAATTATGGATGAATCTGATAAAAAACTATTACAAAAATTATCTTTTTATCTTAATGAAAAAAGAGATACTTGTTGGATAGATATTCATCATTTAAAAATCATTAAATATGGAAGTGCATTGCATGTCGATTGTCATCTGACAATCCCATGGTTTTTTAATGTAAAAGAAGCCAATAAAGAAGTACAAAAATTAACTATGTTTACAAAAGAAAAATTCGGAAAAAAAGTAGAACTATCTGTTCATGTAGATGCTTGTACAGATCATCATTGCATATTTTGTTTCAATAATTCATGTTTATTTAGAAAACAATTTTTTCAAAAAAAGATTCTTTGGACATTAGATAAAACTTCATCTTAATATTAAGAAATAAAAAAAATAAAATCAATCATACATATTTTATTATCATATGGAATATAATACGAACCGTTTAAAATTGGTTATACCGGAATATGGAAGAAATATTCATAAAATGATAGACTACGCAATACAAATAAAAAATAGAAAAGAACGTAATAAATGCGCATGGAGTATTATTAAATTGATGACATATTCCAATCCGGGATTTAACAAAGAAATTCCATACTTTCAACATAAATTATGGAATCAATTATTTTTTATGTCTAAATATCAATTAGATATTGATCCCCCTTTTCCAAAACCAAATCCAGAAAAAAAAATACAAGTTAGTTCCAAAAAAGCTGTATATCCTGAATATTTAACTAATTTTCGATATTATGGAAAAATCATAAGAAATATGATACATGTAGCCGTTCATTGCAAAGACAAACAAAAAAAAGAAGGATTATTCTACGCTATAGCAAATACAATGAAAAAAAATTATTTAAGGTGGAATAAAAATATTGTAGAGGACGATGTCATTTTTCAAGATTTGAAAGTTCTTTCAAAAGGGAAAATCTGTTTAATGAATAATACAGATCCATTATTACAGAGTTCTCATATTTTATTAAATACAAAAAGAAAGAAAAATTATTTGAATAATAGAAAAAAAGCATGATGAAATAAAAAATGGCTTCTTTTAAAATAGAAGGGGGAAGATCTTTAAAAGGGGAAGTTTTTCCACAAGGTGCAAAAAATGAAGCTTTACAAGTATTATGTGCAGTTTTATTAACATCAGAGAAACTAAGGATAAAAAATATTCCAGAAATAGAAGACGTAAAATGTTTAATGAAAATTTTAAAACATTTAGGAGTTAGTATCCAAAAAAATGATATTGGAGATTACACTTTTCAAGCAAAAGACATTCAACTTGAATATTTAACTACTAAAAAATTTCGTGAATATGGTAAATCTATTAGAGGATCTATCATGATTGCTGGACCATTATTAGCTAGATTTGGAAAAGCATACATGCCTATTCCCGGAGGTGATAGAATTGGACGTAGACGTTTAGATGCACATTTAAAAGGATTTAAATATTTAGGATGTTCTATAAATTATAAAGAAGATCAATTTTTTCATTTATATGCTAAATATTTAACTGGTCAATATATTTTATTGGAAGAAGCATCTATCACTGGAACAGCTAATATCATCATGGCCGCTACATTAGCTAAAGGAAAAACAACTATTTATAATGCTGCTTGTGAACCATATATTCAGCAATTATGTAGACTTTTAAACAAAATGGGTGCAAAAATAAAAGGGATTGCTTCTAATTTAATTCATATAACTGGAGTCAAAGAATTGGGAGGATGTATGACGCATACACTTTTACCAGATATGGTAGAAATAGGAAGTTGGATTGGATTGGCAGCAATTACTAGTTCTGAAATTAGAATTAAAAATGCAAGTTGGAAAAATTTAGGGATAATTCCGAATACATTTAAGAAAATGGGAATAAGGTTAGAAAAAAAAGATGATGATATTTATATTCCACATCAAAAATCATACAAAATAAAAAAATTATTAAATAATGCAATATTAACAATTTCTGACGCACCGTGGCCCGGATTAACACCAGATTTATTAAGTATTTTAACCGTAGTAGCAACTCAAGCTAAAGGAAGTGTTTTAATTCATCAAAAAATGTTTGAAAGTAGATTATTTTTTGTAGATAAACTAATTGAAATGGGGGCACAAATTATATTATGTGATCCTCACAGAGCTACTGTGATTGGATTAAATCATAAATCTTGTTTACGAGGCTCTCTATTAAACTCTCCAGATATACGAGCAGGAATATCTCTTCTTATCGCGGCACTTTCTGCCCGGGGCACTAGTATTATAAAAAATATAGAACAAATAGATAGAGGATATGAGAATATTGATCAAAGATTACGTGTTTTAGGAGCGAATATTTTAAGACTGAAAGATCATCAATTAGAATAAATAATTGAACAAAAAAAAAACTATATTTTGTTATTAAAAAATTTAATTCTATGTAGTACTAAAATACAAAGAATCATCACATTAATTAAATTAGTTGTTCGCAAAATCAATTAACTTTATAGAAAAATAAATGTGAAAATCTATGGAAAAATTCGAATATATAACTAAAGAAGGATTGAAAAAACTACAACAAGAAATAGAAAGATTAGAGAATATAGAAAGACCTAAAATATCAATTCAAATTGCAGAAGCAAGAGATAAAGGAGATCTTTCAGAAAATGCAGAATATGATGCAATAAAAGAAGCTCAGGGTTTTTTAGAAATGAATATAGCTAAATTAAAAAAAAAATTATCTAACGCACGAATTATAGATGGTACACAAATAAATAAAAATAGAGTTTCTATTCTTTCTACAGTTAGAGTTAAAAATTTAACATATGGAGGGGAACAAATGTATACTTTAGTACCAGAAGGAGAAGCCGATTTAAAATCGGGGAAAATTTCCATAAATACCCCTATTTCTACAGGATTACTTGGAAAACAAGTAGGCGAAATAGCTCATATAAAACTTCCAAATAAGATGATACTAGATTACGAAATTTTAGAAATAGCATTTAGTGAATGAATAAAAAAAAAAAAAATAACAATATTTTTGAAAAAATAATAAGAAACGAAATCTTTTCTTATAAAGTAGCAGAAAACACTGACCATTTAGCTTTTTTAGATATCCATCCAATAAAAATTGGACATACTTTAGTAATACCAAAAAAAAATCATACAGATAAAATATTTTATCTTACAGAAAAAAAATTCCTATCCCTTATGTCCTTTGTTAGAAAAGTAGCTATGGGAATAGAAAAAACAGTTCCATGTAATCGTGTTGGATTATTTGTTCTTGGTTTTGAAATTCCTCATGTTCATATTCATTTAATTCCTATGGATAAAGAAAGTGATGTAGATTTTTCTAAAGAAAAAATTACTTTATCTGAAAAAAAATTCGAAATTTTATCAAAAAATATAAAAAAATCTATAGAAAGAGAATGTAATAAAAATCATTGATTCCAATGAAATAATATTTTTAACCCTTTTATTGTATGTAATTTATCTTTGATATGAATTTTTTTAGTTAAAGGAGCATATATATGAGAAAGACCTCCAGTAGCAATAACAAAACAATTTGTTTTCAATTCTTGATTAATCCGATTGATAAGACCTTCTACCATACTAATATATCCATATATAATCCCACTTTGAATACATGTTTCAGTATACTGTCCTAGTATGCTGGGAGGTTTTTTAAGTTCTATTTGTGATAATTGTGCAGTATTCCCAATTAACGATGTTAACGAACTATTCACTCCTGGAGCTATAATAACTCCTTGAAGTTTTCTATATTTATTATCTGTACAAGTCAAACTTAATGCAGTTCCAAAATCTACTACTAAAGTCGTTTTTTTATTCTTATACAATGTATAAGATGCTATTGCATTAGCGTATAAATCTGTCCCCAATTGATGAGAAAAATGTTTGATTGGAGAAGCAGAATATCTATCTACTATCACAGGTTTAATTTTATGAATTTCATATAAGGATTGTTTTACAATATTTGTAAGAGGGGGGACAACAGATCCAATCACAATTTTTCGGATTAATTTTGACAGAATTCCGTATTGTTGGTATATATTTCTAAATAATAAAATATATTCATCCAATGATCTATGAGGATTGCTATTAATAATCCATGAATGATTACATTTTAAATTATAAGAATTATTATTAAATAGACCAAAACGAAGACTTGAATTTCCAATATTTATGGTTAACAGCATTCTTTATGTAAGAAATATCCTATTTTTATACAAAAAAATAGAGGAATTGATTTGCTTATGTATGTATGAATATGTTTTTATATAATAATAAAATAAATATTTACTATAAAATAAAAGGAAATAAAAGTAGTACTCCTATTATTTTCTTGCATGGATTTATGGAAAGCTTGAAAATTTGGAATTACATTTCTGATTTTCTTTCCCAGAAATATAAAATCATTTTAATAGATTTTCCGGGACATGGAAAAAGTTCTTTTTCAGGAGAAGAAAATATTTTTTCTATGGAAAAATCTGCTGAAATAGTAAAATCTATTTTAGAAAAAGAAAAAATAGAAAAAGCAGTTTTTGTAGGCCATTCTATGGGAGGATATATTTCTTTAGCTCTTGCAGAAAGAAATCCAGAAATATTTTTAGGATTATGTTTACTTCATTCTACTGCATCATCGGATTCAATTGAAAGAAAACAAAATAGGAAACGATCTATTCAACTTATAAAAGAAAATTATTCTTTATTTGTTTCTACTAGCGTAAATAAATTATTTAATCCTATTCAATTGAAATCTTTACAAAAGGAATTCAATTTAATAAAAAAAATAGCATTATCCACTTCCGTTTCCAGTGTTATTTCCTTTTTAAGAGGGATGTCTATTCGTAAAGACAGAAAATTTCTATTAAAAAAAACTAATTTTCCAAAATTGTATATAATAGGTATTTATGATTTAATACTTGATGCAAAGGAGATCCGTAATGAATCAAAAAACGGATATAAAAGTTCTTTTGTAGAGATTCCAACAGGTCATATAGGACCTATAGAAAATCCTGAAAAAATAATAGAAATATTAGAAAATTTTATGAAATATTCTGTTTTTCATTCTCAATAAGTATTTTTTTTAGCAGAAAAGTTGAATTTAATGAATAAAAAAGAATTACGAAATAAATATCTTTCTTATAGAAAATCCTTATCTAAAAAAGAAATTTTCAAAAAAAGTTATAAAATTTTTTTTCAATTAAAAAAACTTTCTATATGGGACAAAAAATATTATCATATTTTTTTGCCTATACAAGAACATAATGAAATTAATACATTCATCATTATCAATTTTCTTTTAAAAAGAAAAAAATATGTGACAATTCCTTATTCAAATTTTCATCTCTTATCCATAGAAAATTGTTCTTTTGATAAGAATACTATTTTAGAAGAAAATCAATATGGAATTCTAGAACCTAAAAAAAAACATATAATTTCTACAAATCTTATAGAAGTAATATTTATCCCATTATTAATCTTTGATTTAAAAGGATATCGTATTGGTTACGGAAAAGGATTTTATGATAGGTTCCTCATGTTATGTAATAAAAATATCCTAAAAATAGGATTAAGCTTCTTTAATCCTGTAAAAAAAATTCATTTTTTACATAAAAATGATTTAACCCTAGATATAGGGATCACTGGAAAAAAAAGTTTTTTTTTCAAAAACTCAATAAAAAAATACTTTTAAAATATCCCAAACAATAACCATTATCATAATCAGACTAATCATTAAAAAACCAATAAAAGTACAACGTTCAAGAATGATTTTTTTAATCCTTTTTTTTGTGATCATTTCTATTAAAATAAAAAACATATAACCTCCATCTAATGATGGAATAGGAAATAAATTGAGAAAAGATAACCATATAGATAAGGTAGCAGTTAAATACCAAAAAATGTCCCAATTCCATTGAGAAGGAAATTCTTTTGCCATGGAAAAAAAACTTCCTACTTGTTTATAAGCTTTAGTTTTTATATGGAAAACATTTTTTAAAAAAAAAATTTGATTTTTTAATACTTCCCAAGTTTTCTTTACGCCATTAGTAAAACTCTCAATTATGGAAAAATTCTTTTTTTCAAATAGAAAAATTTTATCCATATCCATAAAATTCTTTAAATAAACTCCTAAAAAACCTTTTTTTAAAAATACTTTTTTTTGTATCAAGTCTCCATTTCTACTTATAGATAAGGACACAGTTTTATTTTTATATTTTGATAATGTATCTTTCAATTGATCAGAAAATAAAATAAATTCAGAATTTACTTCTAGAATTTCATCATTTCTTTTGATCCCTGATTTATCAGCCTCTGAATTTTTTATTACATAATTTACAATAGAAGGAATACGTGGTTTGATAAAAGAACTTAATTCTTTTCTCTCAAAAAGAAATCTTTTCTTTTCATCGCTTAATGATAAATTAATGATTTTTCCCATCCTATCTATAGTGATTGTATTTCCCAAAAGAATTGCCTTAGGGATATCATTAAAATACGGGATAAATTCCCCATTTATGAACAAAATAAGATCTCCATTTTCTAATCCTATTTTTTTTCCAAAAGAGTCTACTTCTATTCCAAATTTAACATTTTTAGTAGGAAGATTAATTTCTCCATATTTTAATAATAAAGAAGAAAAAATAATAACAGATAATAATATATTGAAAAAAATTCCTCCTGATATAATTAATAATCGTTTAATTGCAGATTTTGAACGAAATTCAAAATTTTTATTATTATTTTCTGAATCTATATTATCATTATCCTCCATCATCATTCCAGATATTTTTACATATCCTCCTAAAGGAAGCCATCCTATTCCATAAGTAGTTTCTCCTATTTTCTTTTTTAAAAGAGAAAACCAAGGATCAAAAAACAAGAAAAATCTCTCAACACGTACTTTAAATATTTTTGCAAACAAAAAATGCCCTAATTCATGAATAACAATCAATATAGAAATACTGAGAAACAACTGTATAGATCTAATAAAAAGAGATGTCATTTCTAATGATGTTTATGAATTTTATTATATATTTATCTTTATAAGATAAAACTTTTTTTTTCATATCTAATGAGTAAGTTCATATTTTGCTCATATTAATGAATATTTCAAAATATAAAAATGTAAAAAATGATTTTTTTTAAAAACTTCATAAGTTGAATTTATCTAATCTGAAAAAAGGAGAAAAAGGAATTATTAAAGGATATAAAAATGAAGATTTTCCTGTAAAATTATTAGAACTAGGAGTTTTACCTGGAGTTAAGTTTGAAATACTTTTTGTTTCTATTTTTTATGATCCGCTTTGTATCAGTTATGATCAGTCTTGTTTAGCTTTACGTAAAAAAGAAGCAGAAAATATTCTAATAGAACCTATTTATTAGATATATTAGATAAAATTAATTTTTTTTGAGAATCATTGAATAATGCGAAGAAGAATCAAATTAGCCCTCGTAGGAAACCCCAATGTTGGAAAAACTTCCTTGTTCAATAAACTAACTGGGATGAATCAAAAAGTAGGCAATTACTTAGGAGTTACAGTTGATAAGAAAATAGGATACTTTCGTTATGAAAATGTTGATTATCAAATAATAGATTTTCCTGGAACTTATAGTTTATATCCATCTTCTGAAGATGAAGAAATTGTCTGTAACTTTTTATTAAAGAATATAGAAAATATTGATTCTCCAGATAAGATCATCATGGTAGCAGATTCTTCTAATCTAAAAAAAAGTCTTTTATTATTTAGACAAATACAAGATTTAGGATTTTCCGTATTACTCATATTGAATATGATTGATGAAGCAAAAAAAAAAGGAGTTATTATTGATGTTAAAAAACTCAAAAAATTTTTGATAACAGAAATCGCATCAATTAATGCAAGAAAAGGAATAGGAATAGAAAAAGTTAAAAAAAAAATAAAAAATCTGAATGTTTTTACGGAAAAAAGTATGAAAAATACCTTTTTTTTTAATCCAGGATTCCGTTATCAAATTGCTATTAAAGAGGTAAAAGAAAATTACAAAGTCAATACTTACAAAGCTTGGTATTACTTAGCTAATCAAAATAAAAATTTTTTTCAAAAAAAAAATAAAATTATTAATGAGATAAAAAAAAAACACAATATCATTTCTAAAAGACTACAAATTAAAGAAATATTAGATAGATACGGAGAAATAGAAAAAATTTTCTCTAAAACAGTTTCTGAATTTATTTCGAAAAAAGAAAGATTCCATTTAGAATTTTCAAAAAAAATAGACAAATTTATTGTACTCCATCCTTTATGGGGGTATTTAATTTTTTTTATTTTTTTATTTATCATTTTTCAAAGTGTCTTTTTTTGGGCTGAAAAACCTAAAAAAATCATAGAATTTTTTTTTTCTTTTATTCAAAAAAAATTAGAAATTATCTTACAAGGCCCTTTAAAAAATTTTATTTTGGAAGGCGTTTTACCAGGAATTAGTTCTATTATTACTTTTATTCCCCAGATTTCTATTTTGTTATTTTTTCTTCTTCTTCTGGAAGAAAGCGGTTATATAAGTAGAGTGATATTTCTTATGGATAGAATCATGCGTCCATTTGGATTAAACGGAAAGAGTGTAGTTCCTCTGATTTCTAGTATTTCTTGTTCTATCCCAGCAGTAATGGCAGCTAGACATATTGAAAATTCTAGAGATCGTTTGATTACTATTCTAGTAATTCCTTTTATGACATGTACGGCAAGATTACCTGTTTATACATTGATTATATCTTTAATTATTCCTGACAAAAAATGTCTCTTTTTTCAATTAAGAGGGATAGTTCTCATGGCAATGTATTTTTTAGGAATTTTTTCCGCTTTAAGTATCTCTATGATTCTTCATAAAATTCTGAAGAAAAATTATAAAAATCATCTTATTCTGGAACTTCCTACTTATAAATTTCCTATGTTTGGAAATATATTGATTACTCTATGGATAAATCTAAAATCGTTTATCCTTAATGCAGGAAAAATGATTTTGTTAGTAAATATATTAGTATGGGGATTAGGGAATTTTGGCCCCCCTTCTGAATCAGAAAAGTATAAAGAAAATTCTATTTTTTTAGAAAAAATAATAAAAAAAAAAGAATTATCTAATTCTTATTTAGGATTATTAGGGAAAAAAATGGAACCTTTTCTGAAACCATTAGGATACGACTGGAAAATAGGAATTGGAATACTTTCTTCTCTTGTAGCAAGAGAAGTATTTGTTAGCACTATAACGTCAGTATACAGAATAGAAAAAAAAGAAAATTTCTTAGAAAAAATGAAAAATAATGAATCTCATGATAATCCCGGAACACCTATCTATAATATTCCTACAGGAATTTCTTTACTGATTTTTTATGCCTTTTCTATGCAATGTATGAGTACACTTGCTATAGTGAGAAAAGAAACGAAATCTTGGAAATGGCCGATTGTACAATTTATATTTATGACTCTATTAGCTTATATATCTTCTTTTTTAGTATATCAAATTTTAAAATAAAATTATGTGGCAATATATTGTTGTTGGAATACTTTTTTTATATTCAGTAATCTCTTTATTAAGAACTTTATGGAAATTTTTTTTTACGAAAAAAAAATCTTGTAAAAAAAAATGCAATTGGAAATTTTAATTTTCTTTCCATCCAATGGAAGAGTAAATAGAATTTTTAAATAAATCAGACAAAGATATTCCAGCTATTTTTAATTGTTTTGGAAAAATACTTTCTTTAGAAAGACCAGGAACTGTGTTTATTTCTAAAAAAAATGGATTTCCATTTACAATAATATATTCAGATCTAGATATTCCTGACAAATTCAATATTTTATATATTCTTTTCGATAATTCTTGAATTCTTTTATCAATTTTTGGAAATAATCTGGCAGGTGTTATTTCTTGAGATTCCCCAGAATATTTTGATTCAAAATCAAAAAAATCATTTTTACTAATTATTTCTGTAATTGGCAAAACTTTAATTTCATTTTTAAATGAAATCACTCCTACTGAAACTTCCATCCCTTTGAGATCTGATTCTATGATGATCTCATCATCTGTTTTAAAAGCTGTCTCTAATGCAAAAATCAAATTTTTTTTTTCATAAACTTTCGATATCCCTAAACTAGATCCAGATCTATTAGGTTTTACAAAACATGGAAGTCCTACTTTTTGAAGGATTTTCTTTTCACAAAAAAATTGATTTTTATTTAAAAAAATAGATTTTGCAATATTTACCCCAAATTTTTTCAATAAGGATAAACAATATTTTTTGTTAAAAGTTACACTTGCATGGTGAAAATGGCATCCTGTATAAGGAATTTTTAGCAAATGAAAATAAGCTTGCAGAATTCCATCTTCTCCTGGAGTTCCATGAATCGCATTAAAGACACAATCAAATTTTAAAACTTTATTTTTTACAAAAACTGTAAAATCCTGTTTATTTACAGGATATTCCTGATTATTGGTTTCATCTATAAAAACCCATTTTTCTCTTAAAATAAGTATTTTATATGGTTCAAATTCTTCTTTATTTAAATTATCATAAACTTCTTTTCCGCTTTTAAGTGATATCACAGACTCTTTTGTGTACCCACCCATAACGATAGCTATTTTTTTCTTCATTGTATTGTTATTTATTTTTTTTTATTAATAATACAAAATTTCATAATCTCACAAAAAAAAAACAAATAGAATCATGAATCCATTTTTTTTATCTTTATTTACTTGTTTTTATTTAGATTAGATATTTATAGAAATAAATCTGAATATGTAATTATAACATGAATTATTCTAAATTTTGTTTAATTTTCATAATCAACTTGTTCATATCTATATTGATTTTGTATAAAATTACTAGTGTTTCATTGAAATGGATAGATATTTACACAAAACACGGTTCTTATGTTATAGTCCCAGATCTTCATTCTTTAACTTTGGAGAAATCTATAATTCTTTTAAAAAAATTGGGATTAAAATATGATATAGATACATCACGTTATGATCCTTCTTTTAGCCCTTATCAAGTTATTTCCTTTTCTCCAGAAGCGGGAGATCATGTAAAAAAAGGAAGACATATATATATACAAGCTAACGCTAACGCTAATAATACAAAAACGTTTCCATCCACTGTTGTTTTACCTAATATTATTAATAAAAACAAAAAAACAGCTGTTAAATTGCTTCATGCCAATCATCTTTTAGTGAAAGAAATAAAATATAGAAACGATATTTCTAGGGATATTGTATTGAAAGTTTTTTTTCAAGGAAACCCTATTCAATCTGGATCTATTTTACAGAATCAAGATGCAGTCACTTTATTAATTGGAAAAGGAAAAAAAGAATACGAAGTCCCCAATGTAATTGGAATGGATTTACATACTGCTACTTCTACTTTAAAATCAAAATCATTTAACATTATTAACGTTTATTATGAGAATTCTACTCCCCAGCCATCAACATCAGAATCAGAAGATGATGATCGTTCTGAAAACAGAAACAAAAAAAAAGTCTATCGTCAAAATCCTTATCCTGGAATAAAAATACAAAATAATAAATCTATTCAAATTTGGTTAACTTCTAATAATGATTTATTAATTCGTTCAGAATCAGAATATTTCAACAACAAGAAGAAAGACTTAGACAACAACAAGAAGAAAGACTTAGACAACAACAAGAAGAAAGACTTAGACAACAACAAGAAGAAAGACTTAGACAACAACAAGAAGAAAGACTTAGACAACAACAAGAAGAAAGACTTAGACAACAACAAGAAGAA
>NZ_CP059187.1:524077-639840 GCF_014251375.1 Blattabacterium cuenoti
ATTTCAATAATAATAACAAGAAGAAGAAAGACTTAGACAACAAAAAGAAAAAAGATTTCAATAATAATAACAAGAAGAAGAAAGACTTAGACAACAAAAAGAAAAAAGATTTCAATAATAATAACAAGAAGAAGAAAGACTTAGACAACAAAAAGAAAAAAGATTTCAATAATAATAACAAGAAGAAGAAAGACTTAGACAACAAAAAGAAAAAAGATTTCAATAATAATAACAAGAAGAAGAAAGACTTAGACAACAAAAAGAAAAAAGATTTCAATAATAATAACAAGAAGAAGAAAGACTTAGACAACAAAAAGAAAAAAGATTTCAATAATAATAACAAGAAGAAGAAAGACTTAGACAACAAAAAGAAAAAAGATTAAGAAGTTGAAATAAAATAATAAGCATTTAAATAAAATAAAAAAAATGCCTATATTCAAATTCCTAGCAGATAAAGATCAAAAACCTATTCGTATTGACAAATTTTTGATACAAGCAATCCCAAATATTAGCAGGAATCAAATTCAAAAATCTACTAGACTAGGAAAAATATCAGTGAATGAACGTATCATAAAAAAAAATAATTATAAAATCAAACCTTTAGATTCTATAATTATAGAAACTATCCCTACATCCATTTTTTTCTTAGATGAAGAATACAAAAATATTATAGAAGAAAAAATTCCTCTTGATATTCTTCATGAAGACAAAGATGTTTTAGTTGTAAATAAACCTGCAGGTATGGTAGTACATCCAGGATTCGGACACGAAAAAGGAACATTAATTCATGGAATTAAATATCATTTAAAAAAAAATTCTAATCAAAATAGATTTCCTCCTAGATTAGGGTTAATTCATAGAATAGATAAAGATACTTCAGGATTACTTCTTTTAGCAAAAAATGAACATTCTCAAAAATGGTTATTACAACAATTTTTTCATAAAACTATTAAAAGAAAATATATTGCTTTAGTATGGGGGGATTTACAAAAAAAAGAGGGGAGTATAACTGGATTTATAGGAAGAGATCCTAAAAATAGAAAAAGAATGATTCTATTTCAAAATCCTTTCCCTTACAAAGGGAAATATTCAATAACTCATTATAAAATCCTGGAAAGATACCCGAATATAACATATATTTCTTGTAATATAGAAACAGGAAAAACACATCAAATAAGAGCCCATTTCAAATATTTAGGACATCCTTTATTCAATGATTCTACTTATGGGGGGGATCAAATTCTTATGAAGAAAAAACTATCTAAAAAAAATATTGAATTTTTTAATATGTGTTTAAAAATTTTAAAAAGACAAGCATTACATGCTATTTCTCTTTCTTTTATCCATCCAAGAAATAAGAGAAAATATAATTTTACATGTCCAATACCTGAAGATTTTAAAAATGTTTTACTAAAATGCAGAGATAAATTTTAAATAGAAAAAATTCTATTATTTCACAATACTGTTCCTTTAAGAAGGAGATAAGATATAGAGAAATATATAATCAGTCCAATTACATCGACTAATGTCGCTACAAAAGGAGCAGAAGAACTTGCTGGATCTCCTCTAAATTTTTTAATGATAAAAGGAAACATAGATCCGCTAAAAGTCCCCCATAAAACTACACCTATCAAAGAAAAAAAAACAGTTAATCCAACCAAAATACAATGAGGACCATAATTATATAAATTAATACTATGCCAAGTCATAATCCGTATAAAACCTGTTAATCCTAAAATACTACCTAAAAAAAAACCGCATATTATTTCTCTACGCATGACAGTCCACCAATCTTTTATTTTTACTTCTCCTAAAGCCATAGCTTGAATAACTAAACTAGCTGCTTGAGCTCCACTATTTCCACCACTTGAGACTACTAATGGAATAAATAACGCCAAGACTACTGCTTTTTCTATCACACTTGAAAATTGCTGCATTACCGTTGTTGTAATCATTTCGCCCATAAATAACAAAGTAAGCCAACCAGCTCTTTTTTTTATTAATTTTAATAAAGGAACATTAAGATAAGATTGATTCAATACTTCCATCCCCCCAATTTTTTGAATATCCTCTCTATAATTTTCATTTAATACCCATAAAATATCATCTATGGTTACTATCCCCAATAAAATTTTCTGATCATCTATCACGGGAAGAGAAACTCTATTGTTCAGAGAAAACATTTTTGTAGCTTCTTCTTCTGTATCTGTTACATATAATACTGCAGTAGATTGTTTATTCATTAAATCAGACACTTTAGTTTTTGTATCTACTAATAAAAATTCTCTGATTTTTATATCACCTACTAATTTTCCTGTTTGATCAACTATATATATAATTTCTATAACATCACTATTCTTTCCTTCTTTTCGTATATAATCTAATACTTTTTGTACATTCCAAGTATTTTGGACAGATAAGTAATATGGGATCATTAAACGACCAACACTATTTTCAGGATATCCCAAAGAAACTAATGTTTGACGTTTTTCTTCCGGATTCAAATATTTAATTAGATCTTTTAAAGAATTTTTGGGAAGATTTTCCAAAAAAGAAACACGGTCATCTACTGATAATTTATTTAAAAATTCCATCATTTGAATTGATGGAAGATCTTCTATAATTTTTTTTTTTATAGAAAAATCTAAAACCTTAAAAACAGAAGTTGCTTTACATATTTTTAATAAACTAAATATTGTTACAATTTTATTTGGATGATCTTGAATTAATTTCACCAAATAGCTTATCGTTTGATTGTTCAAAAATTTTTTGTTCAAATTATTTTTGAAATAATTGGAATTAAACATTTCTTTTCTTGTTTAGAAAAAAATTCATATTTACAAATATTGAAATTAATTTCAATATTATTGAATAGTAATTTTTTAATTATAAAATATGGAATATAATTTTCGTGAAATTGAAAAACGATGGCAAATATATTGGAAAAATAATCATCTTTTTCATACAAAAGAAGAAGAAAAACAGAAAAAATATTATATTTTGAATATGTTTCCTTATCCATCTGGAGCAGGCCTTCATGTTGGCCATTGTTTAGGATATATTGCATCAGATATTTATGCAAGATATAAAAGATCAGAAGGATATAATGTACTAAACCCTATAGGATTCGATTCTTTTGGACTTCCTGCTGAACAATATGCAATACAAACTGGCCAACACCCTTATGAAACTACTCGTAAAAATGTTAAAAGATATCAAGAACAGATAAATCAAATAGGAATTTCTTTCGATTGGAGTCGTTCATTATGTACAAGTGATCCTAATTATTATCGTTGGACTCAATGGATGTTTATTCAAATTTTTAATTCTTGGTATGACAAAAAAAGTGAACAAGCTAAACCTATAGAAATTTTGATTGATGAATTTAATAAAAACGGAAATTTGTCGGTCTCCGCAAGCAGTACTTTAAACTATCAATTTGATTCTAATACATGGAAAGAATTCAATTCTTATGAAAAAGAATCCGTTCTTTTAGAATATCGTTTAGCTTTTTTATGTAAAAATACAGTTAATTGGTGTCCAGATTTAGGAACTGTTTTAGCAAATGATGAAATAAAAAACGGAAAAAGTCAAAGAGGGGGATATCCTATTTATAAAAAGAAAATGCTACAATGGCATATAAGAATCAGTTCGTATGGAGAAAGACTTTTAAAGGGATTAGAATCTATTAACTGTTCTAAATCCTTTAAAAATTTGCAGAAAAATTGGATAGGAAAAAACTTAGGTGCATCCATTCTATTGAAAATTTTATTTCAAAAAGAAAATATAAAAAAAGTGGAATTATTTATTCCTAGACCAGAAACTATATTTGGAATGACTTTTATTATTTTATCTACAGATCATCCTATTGCAGAAAAAATTTCTATTTCTACACATAAAAAAAATGTGATCAACTATAAAAAAAATAAGGGGGGGGGAGCTTCATTAGGATTAGTAGGAAAAAATAATGAAACTATTTCTGGAGTGTTCACAGGGAACTATGTTTTTCATCCATTTATTAAAATGAAAAAGATTCCTATTTATATTAGTAATGATTTCTCTGTAGACCAGAAAACAAAATCTATAATAGGGATCCCGGGGCATGAAAAATATAGTCTAGAATTTGCAAAAAAATTTGGATTAGAAATCCTACTTGTCCTTATTCCTGAAAAAAAAGAAAAAATTCTTGATCCTAGTAGTAGTAAAAAAGTCATTCCTTATGAAGGAGAAAATGGGACATGCATAAATTCTGATTTTTTAAATGGATTAAACACAAAAGAAGCAAAAGAAAAAATTATTCAAATTCTGGAACAAAAACATATTGGAAAAAAAAGAAATACGTATAAATTACGTGATGCGGTTTTTTCTAGACAAAGATATTGGGGGGAGCCAATTCCTATTTATTTTAAAAATAAAATTCCAAAAACTATTCCTGTTGATAAACTTCCTCTTCTTCTCCCGAAAATAGAAAATTTTCATCCAAAAGATGGAAAATCTCCATTGATTAGAGTCAATAACTGGGCTTGGGATGAAAAAAATATGAAAATAGTTTCAAAAAAACTTGTTGACAATCAACAAGTTTTTCCACTAGAAACTAGTACTATGCCAAGTTGGGCAGGATCCAGTTGGTATTTTCTTCGTTATATGGATGTTCATAACCATCGATTTTTCATAGAAAAGAAAAAAGAACATTATTGGAAAAATATTGATTTATATATTGGAGGATCTGAGCATACTACAGGACATTTAATTTATGCAAGATTTTGGAATAAATTTCTAAAAGATAGAGGATGGATCAGTTCAGAAGAACCTTTTAAGAAAATATTAAATCAAGGAATGATTCTTAGTTATTCTGCTATAATCCTAAAAATTATTGGAGAAAATACATTCGTTTCTTATGGATTAAGAAATCAAACTAATAATTTATCTTTTCAAGAAATTTATGTTGATATATCTCTTTTAAAAAAAGATAATAAATTAAATATCAAAAACTTAAAAAAATGGGCGCCCGAATTTTCTAATGCTAAATTCCTGTTAGAAGAAGGAAATTTTTTCTGTAAAAGAAAATTAGAAAAAATGTCAAAGTCTAAATATAATGTAATTAATCCAGATCAAATTTATGAAAAATATGGATCAGATGTATTTCGTCTTTATGAAATGTTTTTGGGGCCTATTACACAATCAAAACCTTGGGATGATGAAAAAATAAACGGAATAAAAAATTTTATGAATAAGTTCTGGCGTTTATTTCACAAAAACGGAAAATTTCAGATTAGTGAATTATCTCCAACTTTAGAAGAATTCAAAATATTACATTATGCAATCAAAAAATTGCATAAAAAAATAAAATCTTTTTCTTTCAATACATCTATTAGTATTTTTATGATTCTTGTGAACCAATTAACTATTCTAAAATGTAATAAAAGAAATATATTAGAACCATTAGTAAAATTAATGGCTCCGTTTGTCCCTCATATTTCTGAAGAAATATGGAAAAAACTAGGAAAAAATAAATCTATCATTTATTATTCCATTCCTACTTTCAATTCTAAATATATTTTAGAAAAAAAAATTACATATCCAATAATGTTTAATGGAAAGTTTAAATTTGAAGAAAAATTTGAGTCAGATATCTCAATAAAAAAAATAAAATATAAAATATTAAATCATTCTAAAACAAAATTTTTTTTAAAAAAAAGAATATTAAAAAAAATAATTATAATACCAAAAAAAGTAATAAATATAGTATATATATGATTTTTTTCTCTAAAAAAAGATATTATTTATTATCAATTGTATCTTAAAAAAAAAGATTCCTACATAAAACGTAAATTTGTGTTCCATAATCATTTCTTGAATTTTTTTTTCATTTTAGATTTAGAAAAGTCTAAAAACTTTTTTTTATGTCAAAAAAAAACCAAAATAAAACGTATAGTTTTTTTAGTTCTATAGAAAAAAATTTTGATAAAGCAGCAAAATTTTTTTCTCCAGAAGAAAAAGGCATTTTAGAACAAATAAAAGCTTGTAATTCAGTATACCGAATGCACTTTCCTGTGAAAATAGGAAAAGAAATTAAAGTAATTGAAGCGTATAGAGTACAACATTCTCATCACAAACTCCCCTGCAAAGGAGGAATAAGATATAGCATAAAAGTAAACCAAGATGAAATTATGACTTTAGCCGCACTCATGACATACAAGTGTGCTATAGTAGATGTTCCTTTTGGAGGAGCTAAAGGAGGAATTAAAATGGATCCACAAACTATTTCTGTAGAAAATATAGAAAAAATCACTCGTCGTTACACTTCTGAGCTGATTAAAAAGAATTTTATAGGCCCCGGAATAGACGTTCCTGCTCCTGATTATGGAACTGGAGAAAGAGAAATGAGTTGGATTTTTGATACGTTTTTATCACTGAGTCCTGGAGAAGTAGATGCATTAGCTTGTGTTACCGGAAAACCTATCTCTCAAGGAGGTGTTAGAGGAAGAAAGGAAGCAACAGGATTAGGCGTTTTTTATGGAATTAGAGAATTATGTCGTATCAAAGAAGATATGTTATCTATAGGTCTTGATGTTGGATTAGTAGGAAAAAAAGTAATAATACAAGGATTAGGAAATGTAGGATATCATGCAGCAACTTCTTTTCACGAAGCAGGAGCTATTATTATTGCATTAGCAGAAAGAGAAGGTGCGATTTACAATCAAAATGGATTAAATGTATACAACGTCGTTTTACATTTGAAAAATACTGGATCTATATTAAATTTTCCAGGTTCAAAAAACATTGAAAATACGGAAAAAGCGTTAGAATTAGAATGCGATATACTTATTCCCGCAGCATTAGAAAATGTTATACATAAAAACAATGCCAATCGTATTAAAGCAAAAATTATTGGAGAAGCTGCAAATGGACCTATTACTCCAGAAGCAGATGAAATATTAGAAAAAATGGGGGTAATTGTTGTTCCAGATATTTATTTAAATGCGGGAGGAGTTACCGTATCTTACTTTGAATGGTTAAAGAATTTAAGTCATGTTCGATATGGCCGTATGGAAAAACGTTTTAGTGAAAATATGAATGCAGAATTAGTGAAAGTTATAGAAACTATTTGCAGAAAAAAAATACTAAAAGAAGAAAAAAAAATTATTCTCAGAGGTGCAAGAGAAATAGATTTAGTACGTAGCGGATTAGAAGATACAATGATTAGTGGATTTCATAAAATTCGTGAATTAAAAAATTCAACAGGAATAAAAGATATGCGTACTGCTGCATTTGTTTTCGCTATAAATAAAATTATAGATTCTTATGAAAAATTAGGAATTTTTCCATAATCCACTACTTAGTCTCTATTCTAGTCTAGACTCAGTATCTATTTTTATTTTTATTAATGATAATAATAAAAAAAAAACATCCTTTATTTATTACTAATCATGAAGTACAAAAGATCATTGTTGAAATTAAGCGGAGAAGCTCTTATGGGTAATAACGAATTTGGACTTCATTCTACTCGTCTTCAACAATATGCTGAAGAAGTAAAAAAAGTAGTAGATATGGGAGCTCAAGTTGCTATAGTTATTGGAGGAGGAAATATATTTAGAGGATTTTCTAGGATAAAAGAAAATACGATAGATCGTATAGGAGGAGATTATATGGGCATGTTAGCTACCGTGATTAACGGAATCGCATTTCAATCTTATTTAGAAAATGTAGGAGTATGTACTTCTATACAAACAGCTATTAGAATGGATCAAATCGCAGAACCATTTGTAAAAGATAGAGCCATTCGTCATCTTGAAAAAGGACGAGTTGTTATATTTGTTGCAGGATTAGGAAACCCATATTTTACAACAGATACTGCAGCTGTATTACGTGCTATAGAAATCAAAGCTGACGTGTTATTGAAAGGAACAAGAGTAGATGGAATCTACACTACAGATCCGGAAAAAGATAAATGTGCTAAAAAACTAAAAAACATATCATTTGATATGGCCTATCAGATGGGAATCAAAGTGATGGATCAAACAGCATTTATTTTAGGAAACGAAAATAATTTACCTATTATTATTTTTGATATAAATAAAATAGGAAATTTCAAAAAAGTAATTTCCGGAGAAAAAGTAGGGACGCTTGTTTCTAAATGTTTCTAAAAAAAATATTATGGATGATTTAAATGAAATTTTTATTTCTTGCAAAAAGGATATGGAAAAAGTTGTAAAACAATTACAAAAAGAAATTTATAGTATCCGATTAGGAAGTAAATCTGTTATTTCCTTTTTAGAAAAAATAAAAATAAAGTGTTATGGAAGTTTCTTACCTTTGATTGAAATAGCCAATATTAATATTATAGACAATATGAATCTGACTATCCATCCTTGGGATCGTTCTATAATATCTATTATAGACAAAGCAATCATTGATTCAAATTTAGGATTTATGCCGAATAATAAAGGAGAATATATTCATATTCATATTCCAGTTATTACAGAAGAAGGAAGAAAAAACTTGATAAAAAAAGTAAAATGGCAAACAGAACAAGCGAAAATATTCATAAGAAACATACGTAAAAAAAACAATCAAAATATAAAAAAATTGAAACTATCAGAAGATTTATCAAAAGAAGGAGAAAATAGAATTCAAAAAAAAACAAGTGAATATATTCAAAAAATTAATTGCTTATTTCTTTCCAAAGAAAAAGAAATACTTCATAAATGATTGAAAAGTATTCTATTAAAAAATTATTAGATAAAGGAAAAATATTTTTAAATAAAACAGTTTTAGTTGAAGGATGGATTCGTTCTTTTCGAAATTCTATTTTCATATCATTAAATGATGGATCTACAATTAAAAATCTTCAAATTATTTTATCCAAAAAAAATTTTGATAAAAAAATTATAAAGAAAATAACAGTTGGATCATCTATTCAAGTAACAGGAATGATAAAAGAAAGTATAGGAAAAAAACAATGTATAGAACTACAAGCATTAGATCTAACTATTTATGGAGAAGTAGATTCTATAAGATTTCAAAGATCTATTTTACAACCAAAAAAACATAGTTTGGATAAATTACGGAAACAAGCACATTTACGTTTTCGTACAAGTCTTTTTAGTAGTATCATGCGGATCCGTCATCATATAGCTTTTTTAATACATAAATATTTTCATGAAAATGGTTTTTTTTATATTCATTCTCCAATTATAACTAATTCTAATTCTGAAGGTAGTGGAAAAATGTTTCAAGTGACTACTCTGGATTTAAAAAATATTCCATATATAAAAGGAAAAGTAGATTATACAAAAGATTTTTTTAAACAACAAACCTATCTTAGTGTTTCTGGCCAATTAGAAGCGGAAACTGCGGCTTTAGCATTAGGAAAAGTATATACTTTTGGACCGGTTTTTCGTGCAGAAAATTCTAATACTTCACGACATTTGTCAGAATTTTGGATGATAGAACCAGAAATGGCTTTTTTTCGTCTAGAAGAAAATATGAATGTAGCGGAAGATTTTTTAAAATACATCATCAGATATATTCTTGATCTTTGCATGGAAGATCTCTCATTTTTAAATGAACATATAAAAAAATGGAATAAGAATTCTTCTCTTTTAAAAAAATTAGAAAAAATATTAAAATCTACTTTTATACGAATCAGTTACACTGAAGCTATAAATATTCTTGAAAAAAGTAAAAATACAGATTTTGTTTATCCAGTTCTTTGGGGGATGGATTTACAATCAGAACATGAACAGTATTTAGTGACTAACTATTTTCAATCTCCTGTAATAATATTTGATTATCCTTCTTGTATTAAAGCTTTTTATATGCGTATGAATAAGGATAAAAAAACGGTTCAAGCGATGGATGTATTATTTCCAGAAATAGGAGAAATAATTGGAGGATCTCAACGGGAAGAACGTTATGATATATTATTAAATCGCATAAAAAACACAAATGTAGATAATAGTAAACTTTGTTGGTATTTAGATACACGTCGTTTTGGATCAGTTCCCCATAGTGGATTTGGGTTAGGATTTGATCGTTTAGTTCAATTCATTACAGGGATGAAAAATATTCGAGATGTAATTCCTTTTCCCAGGACTCCAAAAAATGCAGAATTCTAAAATATGTTAAAACAAAAATTATTACAAAAAGGACAACAAAAGCTTTCCCCCCAACAAATTAAACTAATGAAATTAGTACAATTATCTACTTTGGATTTTGAACAAAGAGTAAAACAAGAATTGGAAGAAAATACAGCATTAGAATTAGAAGAAGATTGTTATAATAATAAAGATAATAATATTATTATCGATCATAACAAAAATAGAATCACAGATGTTCGTTCTGATGAAAATTCTGAAATTTTTGATTTTTCAGATGATGAAAATGGAATAATAAATGATTCCTCTGCAGATCTTTCTTCTAAAAAAAATTTAGACGAAATTATAATAGATAACAATAATCATAATTTTATAAAACAATATAGAGGGGGATTCGGAAAAGATATTTCCATAATTTCGGGAATTTCTTTTCAAGAATATTTAAAAAGTCAATTACATACTTTTCGTTTTTTAAATCAGGAAGATTTATTGATAGCAGATTTTATATTAGGAAATATCGACGAAGATGGTTATCTCAGAAGAGATCTCACAGCCCTATCTGATGATATACTTCTGATTCTTGGAATATCAGTATCTGTCAAAAAGATTGAAAAATTGCTTTTAAACTATATTCAAAAGTTAGATCCTATAGGAGTAGGATCTAGAAATTTACAAGAATGTCTTCTTTTACAATTAAAAAATAAAAAAAAATCATCAGAAATAAATTTTGCAAAAAAAATTGTCCAAGATTATTTCAAGTTTTTTACAAAAAAACATTATCAAAAATTGCAAAATAAGTTAGGAACAACAAAAAAAAATTTAAGAAAAGCCATTTCTAAAATAGAAAAGTTAAATCCAAAACCAGGTAAGATTTATTCTGGAAACGCTAAAAATTTAGATGATTTTGATAATCTTATTCCAGATTTTACTATCTGCATAGTAGATGGAAAATTAGAACTTTCTTTAAATCAAAGAAATACTCCAGAAGTAAAAATTTCATCTTTATATTTAGAGATGTTAAAATCTTATAATTGTTCAAAGAAAATAAAAAATATAAAAAATGACGAAAATGCTATTATGTTTATAAAACAAAAAATTGATTCAGCAAAGTGGTTTGTTGATGCTATTAAACAACGAAAAGATACATTAATGTTAACAATGAATGCTATTATGGATTATCAAAAAGAATATTTTTTAACTGGAGATCCATATCAAATAAAACCTATGATTTTAAAAAACATTTCACAAAAAATTGGAGTAGGGATATCAACTGTCTCTCGTGTTGCTAACAGTAAATATGTAAATACACCATATGGAACTTTTTTAATAAAAAGTTTTTTTTCAGAAAAAATGATTAACGAAGAAGGAGAAGAAATTTCTTCAATTGAAATAAAAAAATTATTAGGAGATTCTATTGAAAAAGAAAATAAAAAAAGCCCTTTAACTGATGAAAAGTTATCAAATATTCTCAAAAGAAAAGGCTATCCAATAGCTAGACGTACTGTAGCAAAATATAGATCTCAAATGCAGATTCCTGTTGCAAGAATGCGAAAAATTTTATAATTATTTTTTGATTATAATAGTTTTCCAATTAGAAAATTCTTTTATTGACAGAACAGAAAGCTCTCTTCCATATCCAGATTTTTTTATTCCTCCAAAAGGAAAACGAGGATCAGACTTTACTACTTCATTGATAAATACCATACCCGTCTGAATTTTTTTGGATAATTCCTCCGCCTTTTCTAAATCTTCTGTCCAAATGGAAGCACCTAATCCATAACATGTAGAATTCACAATAGATGGAATTTCTTGTTCATCAAAAAAAGTATATATCAATCCTATTGGCCCAAATAGTTCCTCTTTATTTGAAGAAATATTATTATTTTTTATTTTCAATAAAGATGGAGAAAAAAAATTTTTTTCTCTTACAGAAGAGAGACAGATTTTTGCTTCATTAGCAATAATATTATTGTATTGTTTATATAATTTTTCAGATAAATCAGAACGAGAAATATAACCTATTTTAGTAGATTCATCATATAAATCTCCTCTCTGATATTTTTTCATTTCTTGAATTACAATATCTATAAAATAATCTGAAATGGAATTATCCACAACAAATCTTTTAGCTGAAATACATGTTTGGCCTGTATTGTTTAATCTAGATTTTGTTGCAATTTTTCCAGTTTCTTCTATGTTTTTCACATCTTTTAGAACTACAAAAGCGTCATTACCACCTAACTCTAAAACAGATTTTTTAATATATTTTCCGGATAAATATCCTATATGACTTCCAGCAAAATGACTTCCTGTAAAAGTAACTCCTTGTATTGTAGAATTAGATATAACTGATTCTATTTTAGGAATATCTATTAAAAGAACTTGAAAAACCCCTTTTGGAAATCCAGATTCAATAAATATTTTTTCTAAAAGAATAGAACAACCTGTAGTATTAAAAGCGGGTTTTAAAAGAATTACATTTCCTAATAACAAGTTAGGAATGGCATATCTTATAGTCTGCCATATTGGATAATTCCAAGGCATAATCCCTAATATAGCACCTATTGATTCAAATCTAACATAAGATTTTTCATATTCTGTAGTTGTTATATTTTTAAAAAAAACAGATTCTTTAATAGAAGAATAATACTCGCACAATTTTATGCTTTTATTGACTTCTGATTTTGATTGATATATGGGTTTTCCCATCTCCTGAGTAATTAAATACGATATGATATCTATAGTCTTTTTCATGCAAAAAGACAGTTTAATAATCTGTTTAATTCTATAAGAAAAAGAAGTGTTTTTCCATTCTTCATATGCTTTATGAGCTATAGATATTTTTTCTAAAATATCTTTTTCAGAAAGAAAAGAATAAGTGTTAATTATACTATTATCAACCGGATTAATGGTTTGAAACTTATTATTATTCATATTCATAGTTTCATAGTTCCTCATTTTTTTGAAAATAAAAAGAACATAAAATCATCTATGTAACTTTTCTACTCGTTTGAATAGAAATTTTTTCTTGAAAACAAATCGCATACAACTTAATCTTTTTCAAAAATAAAAATAGACCATTAGATCGAATTGGAGATAAAAATGTTTTCAAACCTATTTCAGAAATAAAATTTGCATTTGATGAAATGATTTCAAAAGGAATCTGTCCTGAATATAGACGAATCATAAGAGCTGCCATACCTCTAGGCAACAAAGCGTCACTATCTGCATCAAAAAAAACACGTACTCCTTTTAATTGGGCACCTAGCCAAACTTGAGATTGACATCCATAAATTAATTTATCATCTGATCTAAAATCAATCGATTTTTCGGGCAAATTTCTTCCTAAATCTATAAGATATTCATATTTCTCTTCCCAATCTTTGAGAAGAATAAATTCTTTTTTAATTTCTTCTTCTTTTTCCTGTAACGTCATTTCAAAATTTTTACACAAATATAGAATGATTATGATTTCTGATTATTATTTAGGATAGGATTATTTAATAATTTTTCTCTAGCTATTTTTGCAGCTTTTGTCATATTTTTAAGTGATTTCATTACTTCATTCCATTTTCTAGTTTTTAAACCACAATCTGGATTCACCCAAATATTTTTAATTGGAAACCTATTAGAAGCTTTTTTAATTAAATCAAATATTTCTTTTACAGTAGGAATTCTTGGAGAATGAATATCATATACCCCGGGGCCTATTTCATTTGGATAAGAATATTTTGAAAAAGATTCTAACAATTCCATTTTAGATCTTGATGTTTCTATTGTTAGAACATCTGCATCTAGATTTTCTATATGAGGTAATATGTCATTAAATTCACTATAACACATATGTGTATGAATTTGAGTTTCATCTTTTACTACACTTGAAGAAATCCGAAAAGCTTTAACTGTCCAATCAAAATAAAATTTCCACTTTTTTTTTTTCAAAGGTAATCCTTCTCTAATTGCTGGTTCATCAATTTGAATTATTTGAATACCAGAATCTTCTAAATCCTTTACTTCATCTCTAATAGATAAAGCAATCTGATAAGCCGTAGTAAAAATAGGTTGATCATTTCTTACAAAAGACCACTGTAAAATAGTTACAGGTCCAGTCAACATCCCCTTCATTAATTTTTCAGTTTGGGACTGAGCAAAACAGATATATTTAGTGGTAATATTTTTATTCCGAGTAACATCTCCATAAATAATTGGAGGTTTCACGCAGCGACTTCCATAACTTTGAACCCACCCATTTTCAGTAGAAATAAATCCTTTTAGTTTATCTGAAAAAAATTCGACCATATCATTCCTCTCAAATTCTCCATGTACTAAAACATCTAAATTGATTTCTTCTTGTTTCTTTATAACATATACAATAAATTCCTTAATTTTTTTTTCATATTCTTCTTGACTAAATTCTTTTTTTTTAAACTTATTTCGTAAAGTACGAATTTCTTTAGTCTGTGGAAAGGAACCAATGGTCGTAGTGGGAAATACAGGAAGATTAAATTTTTTATTTTGTTTTTTTTGTCGAATGTTAAAAGGACTTTTTCTTTGAAAATCTAAGTCTCTTACTTGTTTTACTTTTTCTTTCACTTTTTGATCATGAAAAAGAAAAGAACTTTTTGTTTTTTTTAAAGACATCAAATTTTGAGATAATAAATCCTTATTCCCTTTCATAATATCTTCTAAATCTTTTAATTCATATATCTTTTGTTTTGCAAAAACCATTCTATTTTTTATATCTGAATGAATGGAATATTCATATTCTATATCGAGGGGGATATGTATCAGAGAACAACTGGGAGCAATCATAACACGTTTTTCTCCTAACACTTTTATTGATCTTTCGATATTCTTAATGGAATTCACATAATTATTTTTCCAAATATTTCTTCCATCTATTAACCCTAAAGATAAAATCATTTTTGTATCACTCAAAAAACTAAGCACTTTTTCTAATTGATCTGGATCTTCTATTAAATCAACATGCAAAGCATTTATAGAAGAAGAAAACTCTCTAAGAATAGAAATGTTTTCTGAAATTCCATCAAAGTAGGATGTTAATAGAATATTAATTTCAGAACAATGTTTAGAAATTTCTTGATAAGAATATTGAAACGCCTCTACTACTTTTTTAGATAAATCATCAAAAACTAAAATTGGCTCGTCCAATTGTATCCAATTAGAACCTCTCTTTTTTAAAGAATTGATTACTTTTATATAAATAGGAACAATATTTTCAATCAAATCCATCTTATGAAAATTTTCCTTTTCTTTTTCTTTTCCTAAAAAAAGGTAAGAAACAGGACCTATCACAACCGGTTTTGGAATTGATTTTAATATTTTTTTTGCTTCTTCAAATTCATCGAATATTTTTCTTGAAAAAATACTAAATTTTTGATTTTTGTAAAATTCGGGGACTATGTAATGATAATTAGTATTGAACCACTTAGTCATCTCCATAGCTTTTATATCCAATCCTTTTTTTTGAATCCCTCTAGCCATTGCAAAATAAATCTCTATCTTCTGATTACTACTACTATCATCATTAGTAGTATCATGAACTATTTCTTTATAAGATTCTGGAATTGCCCCTAATAATAAAGACATATCTAGTACATGATCATAAAAACTAAAATCATTACATGGGATCAAATCCATCCCGGATTTTTCTTGTATTTTCCAATTTTCTTCTCGTATTTGTTTTCCAACATCAAACAATTTTTTTGAATCAATTTTATTTCCCCAATAAGATTCGCAAGCTTTTTTTAATTCTCTTCGTATTCCTATACGAGGATAACCTAAATTATGTTTTAGCATATTAATTATTTTCTTTTTTAAAGAATGGGGGCCCCCCTTTTTTATTTTTCATTCTTTCTTTTCTAATCTATTTATATATAAGTATTCTAAAATTTCTTTATCCAAAAAAGAAAAATGGACATTTCTTCTTTTCATCATAATTTCAGCTGTTTCACAAACCTTCCTAAAAAGAATCAATTTCTTATTTTGTATTCCTCCAAAAGAGAATGAAGAAATGTATCTAGGAGGAAATCCATATCCAAAAATATTTGCATTAACACCAACTATTGTAGCAGTATTAAATGGGGTATTGATAGCAGATTTAGAATGATCTCCCATAATCATCCCAAAAAATTGTACATCAATAGGATAAAAATCCTTTTTTTTATAATTCCAAACTGTTACTTTAGAATAATCATTTCTTAAATTCGAAATATTCGTTCCAGCTCCTAAATTACACCATTCTCCCAAAATAGTATTTCCTAAAAAACCATCATGAGCTTTGTTCGAATAAGAAAATAGAATAGAATTTCTTATTTCTCCACCTACTTTACAAAATGGACCAATAGTTGTCGATCCATATACTTTAGTCCCCATGTTTAATGTTGCTTTCTGACAAATCGCGACGGGGCCTCTAATCATGGATCCTTCCATAATTTGAACTCCTTTTCCAAGATATATTGGACCTGTATTCGCGTTGAGTACAATATTTTCTGCAACTATTTCTTCTTCCAGAAATATTTTTTCTTTCAAAAGAATCTGGTTATTTCCTAAAATAGAACAAGATTTTTTTTTCTTAAAAAAAGAAAAAAAATCTTGTTTTAATACAATTTCGTTATGGATAAATAGATCCCATGGATATTGAATATAAACAATTTTATTTAGGGGATAAACTTTTTTGTATTTTTTCTTTTTTTTAATAATAAGAGATGCCTCCGATGCATCGGAATAGGAAAAATAAGATTCTCTAAAAGCAACAATCTTATTGTTGCAAACAATCGCTTCATTTTCTTTTAATTTGAAAAGAATTTGAATCAACTCTTCATTTGGAATAAATGAAGAGTTGATTAGTAAAATGTTTCTAAATACATTGTTTCTACTAATCCCAAAAGAATATTTTTTTGAAAGATATGGCTGGGTAAGAATTACTGCTTTTCCCCCCATATATTTTTCCCATCTTTCTCTTAGAGTAAAAATTCCTAAACGAATTTCAGATACTGGTCTAGTGAATGTAATAGGAAACAAATTTTCCCATTCTATCCCATCATATAATATAAAAAAATCCATAACAATAACGACATAAAATGATTACTTCTTTTTATTTATATTATTATATTTTTCATATTTTTTTTTAAACCTTTCTGCGGGACCTGTTTTTCCTAGAAATCTTTTTTCTCCAGTAAAAAAAGGATGTGAAAAACTAGATACTTCCATTTTATATAGAGGATAATCTAGTCCATTTATTTGAATAGAATCTTTTGTTTCTACTGTAGATCTGCATATTAATATTTTTTCGTTGTTAATATCTTTAAAAACAACAGGTCTATAATTTTTTGGATGTATTTTTTTTCTCATAATTCAATTCTTATTTTCTTACTTTACTCTTACACAGTAGTTATTATATATAAGTATATATAAGTATTATCATTAGGAATATTTATTGATTTAGTGGAAAACGATAAATCATTCCATTAATATTCATTCCCGCTCCTAATGATGCCATTAAAATAGTATCTCCAGGATGAATTTCATGAGGAGGCATTTTTCCTTGAAGAATTAAATCTAATAAAGTAGGAACAGTAGCAACAGAAGAATTTCCAAATTTTTGGATAGTCATTGGCATTAAATTTGAATAAAAATATTTGTTTTTAAAAAAAAAAGAAGAATCATTGTACAATTTCAACAATCTTTTCAAAATAGCATAATCCATTTTAGCATTTGCTTGATGAATAAGAATTTTTTTAATATCTTTAATATGTAAATCCGCATGGTCCAATATATTTTTTAGCATATTGGGAACTTCTGTTAATGCGTATTCATAAATCCGTCTTCCATTCATTTTAATATTGACTAAAGATTTCTTATAACTAGGATTCAAAGAAGGTCCATTAGTTAAATAATGTAATTCCTCATTGTTATTGCATTGAGAATCATAATAAATTATCCCGTTATTTTCATCTTTTATATCATCAATTGCAGATAACACTGCGGCTCCTGCTCCATCCGAAAAAATCATTGCATTTCTATCATGTGGATCTATAACTTTAGATAAAGTCTCAGAACTTGTAATCAAAATATTATTAGCATACCTAGATCGTAAAAGTTGATCTGCTAAAATCATCCCTTCGATCCATCCTGTACATCCAAAAATCATATCATATGGACGACATTTTCTATTTTTTATTTGAAGTTTATTCTTCACTCTAGCTGCTATCGAAGGCATCAAATCAGATTGAAAAGAAATAGGATTGATATCTCCATAATTGTGAGCAGATATAATATAATCTATTTTTTCTTTATCAATTTTGGAATTGATCAAAGCTTTTTTTGCAGCAATAGTAGCAATATCTGAATTAAATAAATTATTATTATTAATGTATCTTCTTTCTTCTATTTCGGTTATTTTTTGAAATTTTTTAATAATATCTTCATT
This sequence comes from Blattabacterium cuenoti, assembly GCF_014251375.1. Taxonomy (NCBI): domain Bacteria; kingdom Pseudomonadati; phylum Bacteroidota; class Flavobacteriia; order Flavobacteriales; family Blattabacteriaceae; genus Blattabacterium; species Blattabacterium cuenoti. The sequence goes on from NZ_CP059187.1 coordinate 542,630, forward strand.
AGATTTATTGATTTTTAATCCTTTTTGATCGTAAAATGTATGTTTTAAAAAATGATTGCTTTTTACAATCTTTTTTGGTAAATAATGTCCAGTTCCTGTAATAACTGATCGAATCATTTCACTACGTTTGAAAATAATAAATAATAAATAATAAAATCTTTTGAAAAAATCGTTTTTTTCATTTCTGTTATGTAAATTACAGAATCTTATGAACAAAGATCCTCTTTTCTCAAATGAAAAAGAATTAACAAAAATGTTTGACGACATTTCTTCAAGATATGATTTTCTGAATCATGTTTTGTCTTTTGGAATAGATTTTCTTTGGAGAAAGAAAGCAGTGAATCTTCTAAATCACATTAATAAAAAAAAAAAAATATTAGATGTAGCTACTGGAACTGGAGATTTTGCTATACTAATTGCTAAAAAATTTCATGACACTAATGTGATAGGTATGGATCCATCTTACAAAATGCTAAAAATAGCTCAAAAAAAAATAAAAAATCATTTTCTTGAAAAAAGAGTTCAAATTATTCAGGGCTATTCACAAAATATCCCATTTAAAAATGATACATTTGACGGGGTGACTATTTCTTTCGGTTTTAGAAATTTTCAGTGTTTTCACATTTCTTTAAAAGAAATATATAGAATCCTTAAACCTTTGGGTTTTTTAGAAATTTTAGAATTTTCTCATCCTTCAAATATTTGTATAAAAAAACTTTATTATTTTTATTCTCATTTTATTTTACCTAAAATTGGAAGTTATCTATCAAAAAATTATTTTGCCTATAACTATTTACAAGAATCTATTAAATCTTTTTCTTATTACGGAAATAAAATGAAAAAATTTTTAAAATACCACAGATTTAACCCCATTCATACAAAAAAATTAACATTTGGAATTGCATCTATTTATTTATCAAAAAAAATAGTTTCTTCTAAGTGATATTTTTAGATCAATTAAAATTTTTTCATACTTATGAAGTCTTTATCTGGATATTTTACATCTGCTTTTCTAAAAAAAAGAATTAAAAATATAGAACATATTATCCGGAATCCAATAGGTACCCAACATCAATTAATGCAAAAATTGATTGTATATGCAAAAAATACTGAATTTGGAAAAAAATATGGATTTTGCAACATCAAAAAATACAAACAATTTTCTGAAAGAATCCCCATCTCTAAATATATGGATTTACATCCTATAATTAAAAGAATCAGAAAAGGAGAAAAAAATGTTCTTTGGCCCGGTCAAGTAAAATGGTTCGCCAGATCATCTGGAACTACAAATACAAAAAGTAAGTATATTCCTGTGACTAAGAATTCTATGAATGAATGTCATTACAAAGCAGGAAAAGATATGTTATCTATATACATTCATAATCATCCCAAAACGAAAGTTTTTTTCGGAAAATCTCTTCGTTTAGGAGGAAGTTTCGAGTTATACAAAAAGTACAATACTTTTTATGGAGACTTATCTTCTATTTTGATAAAAAACCTTCCATTTTGGGCGGAATATATTAGTATTCCAAATAAAAAAATTGCTTTAATAAGTGAATGGGAAAAAAAATTAGAAACCCTTGTTAAAGAAACATTATATAAAGATGTCCGCATTCTTTTAGGAGTTTGTTCTTGGTTACTAATTTTTTTAAACCAATTATTACAAACATCTAAAAAAAACAAAATAGATGAAATATGGAAAAACATAGAAGTGATTTTCCATGGAGGTGTAAGTTTTAAACCATATATTTCACAATACAATAATTTATTCTCTAACTCTATTAATTATTATGAAGTATACAGCGCATCAGAAGGTTTTTTTGCAATACAGGATCAAAAAAATGAAAAAGATCTTTTACTATTATTAGATCATGGAATTTTTTATGAATTTATTCCCATGGAAGAATTCGAGCTCCCTTATCAAAAAATTATTCCTATTGAAAAAGTAGAATTGAACAAAAATTATGCAATTGTTATTTCTACAAACGCTGGATTATGGAGATATATAGTTGGCGACACAATAAAATTCACTAGTTTATCTCCATATAGAATTCTTATTTCTGGAAGAACTACCCATTATATAAATTCTTTTGGAGAAGAATTAATTATTGAAAATGCGGAAAAAGCATTACACATGGCTTGTATAAAAACTGATTCTATTATTCATGAATATACAGCAGGGCCTATTTATATGAATCAGAAAAATTCGGGAGCTCATGAATGGATTATAGAATTTAAAGAACCACCAAAAAATTTAAACAATTTTAGAGATCTTTTAGATGAAGAATTAAAATCTTTGAATTCGGATTATGAAATTAAACGGGATAAGAATATAATTTTACGTCCTCCTGTTATATATGTTGCTAGAAATGGATTGTTTTACGATTGGTTAAAAAAACAGAAAAAATTAGGGGGACAAAATAAAGTCCCCCGATTGTCTAATGATAGAAAATATATAGATTCTCTGTTAAATATGTAGTTTTTTAATTCAAAAATTATTTTTATTTTAACTTTACAATACAATCATACATATGTATATGTACTTGACATCAGAAAAAAAAAAAGAAATATTTAAAACTTATGGAGCATCTGTTTTAGATACAGGTTCATCCAAAGCACAAGTTGCTTTATTTACTTATAGAATTAACCATTTAAGCAAACATCTAGAAAATAATAAGAAAGACTTCAACACAGAAAGAGCACTAGTCAAATTAGTAGGAAAAAGAAAAAAACTACTGAAATATATAGAACTATATGATAGAAATAGTTACAAAGAACTAATCAAACACTTGGGATTAAGAAAATGATCAATTTACAGAAAAAAATAAAAACTGATAAATAAATAATCCGATTCTCCATACACAAACACAATACAAAATAATATAATTAAGTAAAGTAAGTGTATCAATTACTATGATGTAATTTCTAATTACAAATAAATTATCCTTTTAAGATCTTTTCAGAAAGGAGATAAAAACACAATTTTTTTTTTGTTTTTTTTTATTCAGTTCAGACAGATCAGAAGAAAACAATTCAATATGTCAGATATAGTAAAAGAAATTATTTCTCTAGAAGATGATCGTACTATTGTAATAGAAACAGGACAGTTAGCTAAACAAGCTGACGGGTCTGCTATTGTACGTACAAAAAATACAATGTTATTAGCAACTGTAGTCGTTTCCAAGGAAATTAAAAATGGAATCAATTTTTTGCCATTAACAGTAGATTATAGAGAAAAATATTCTGCAGGTGGAAAAATTCCTGGTGGATTTATAAAAAGAGAAGGAAGACCTTCTGATGAAGAGATTTTAACAATGAGATTAGTAGATCGTGTCTTAAGACCTACTTTTCCTGATTTCTTTCGAAAAGAAATACAGATTATGATATCTTTGTTATCTTATGATAAAACAGTTTTACCAGATGGATTAGCTGGATTAGCCGCGTCCACTGCCTTGTCAGTGGCAGGGATTCCATTTGATGGCCCAATATCAGAAACCCGTATTATCCGTGTAAATGGAAAATTTATTCTAAATCCTAGTTTAGATCAGTTGGAAAAAGCAGATATAGATTTAATAGTAGGTGCTTCTATGAATTCTATTATCATGATAGAAGGAGAAATGAAAGAAATTTCAGAGAAAGAATTTATAAATGCTATTACTACAGCTCATAAAGCTGTAAAAAATCAAATACAAGCGCAAATTAAACTGGTAAAAAAACTACCAAAAAATCGTTTTATTTTCTTTTATAATGATTTGAATCAAGAAGATTCTTTAGAAAAAGAAAATTTGAAAAAAGAACTTTTTTCTTTTTCTTATGAAAAAATATACAAAGTATATAAAAGTTACTTGGATAAAAAAACGAGATCTTTTCAGGAAAAAGAAATATTAAATCAATTCAAGAAAAATTTTTCAACAAATGAAATAGAAAAAAATGAGATTTATATTCTTCAATGTTATGAGGAAATTAAAAAAGAAATAATTAGACATATGATTTTAGAAGAAGGGGTTCGATTAGATGGAAGAACCAATCAACAAATACGCCCAATATGTAGTATTGTAGACTATCTACCTGGAATACATGGATCCGCATTGTTTTCAAGAGGAGATACTCAGTCTTTAACTACAGTAACATTAGGATCATCTTTAGATGCCAATAGAATTGATAATGTTATTATGGAAAACCAAGAAAAATTTTATCTACATTATAATTTTCCTCCTTTTTCTACAGGAGATATACGAGTCATTAGAGGTGTGACTAGAAGAGAAATAGGTCATGGAAATTTAGCACAAAGAGCTCTAAGAAATGTTCTTTCCAATAATCCATATACAATTCGTGTAGTTTCTGATATATTAGAATCTAATGGTTCTTCTTCTATGGCTACAGTTTGTGCAGCAAGTTTAGCATTGATGGATGCAGGAATACCTATTGAAAATCCTGTTTCTGGAATTTCTATGGGATTGTTCACAGATAAAAAAAAAGAAAAGACAGTTATAATCTCTGATATTACTGGAGATGAAGATAGTTTTGGAGAACTTGATTTTAAAATAACGGGAACAAAGAATGGAATTACAGCATGTCAAATGGATGTAAAAACAAAAGGATTAACATATGATCTTTTAAATAAAATTTTAATGCAAGCTTTTAAAGGTCGTATCTTCATATTAAAAAATATGTTGAATACTTTACCAAAGTATAGAAAAAAATTGAAACCTAATGCTCCAAAAATATATACTTTAAATATCCCAAAAGATTTGATAGGTTCCGTTATAGGCCCGGGAGGAAAAATTATTCAAGAAATACAATCTCATACAGAGACAAATATTTTAATTAAAGAAAAAGAAGGAATGGGGTATATTGAAATTATAGGAAAAGATTATAAAAAAATGGAAAAAGCTATTAATAGAATTAAAGAAATTACTTTTGTTCCTGAAATTGGGAAGGTTTACAAAGCAAAAGTAAAATCTATAAAAGATTTTGGAGCTTTTGTTGAAATTTCTAAAGGAATAGAAGGATTATTACATATTTCTGAAATAGGATGGAAAAAATTAAACAATATAGAAGAAGAATTGAAAATAGGAGATATTATTGATGTAAAATTCATGGGAATTAACGATAAAAACAAAAAAATGAAACTTTCTAGAAAAGTCCTCTTCCCTCGTCCTACGAAAAAATAATTTTTTAATTATGAGACAACTAAAAATTACTAAACAAGTAACCAATCGTGAATCTGAATCTTTAGATAAATATCTTCATGAAATAGGAAAAATTCCATTATTAACACCAGAAGAAGAAGTAGAATATGCTCGTAAAGCAAGAAAAGGAGATCCATATGCTATAGAAAAGCTTGTTAATGCTAATTTACGTTTTGTTGTTTCTGTAGCTAAACAATATCAAAATCAAGGATTAAGTTTATGCGATTTAATAAATGAAGGAAATTTAGGGTTGATAAAGGGGATACTTCGTTTTGATGAAACAAGAGGCTTCAAATGTATTTCTTATGTTGTTTGGTGGATAAGACAAGCAATTCTACAAGCAATTGCAGAACAATCAAGATCTATTCGTCAACCCACAAATAAATTAGCTTTATTAAATAAAATACTTAAAACTCTTTCTCAATTAGAACAAGAGTTACAAAGAACCCCTTCTGTAAGAGAAATCGCAGAACATTTAAATATGAATGAAAAAGATGTAGAAGAATCTATCAAAAATTCAGGTAGACATGTTTCAATGGACGCCCCTTTAATAGAAGGGGAAGATTCCTCTAATCTATATGATTTAGTACGATCTGATGAATCACCTAGACCGGATGAACATTTAGAAAAAGAATCTCTTAGAAAAGATATAAAGAGAATTTTAGAAACTTTAAGTGAAAGAGAACGTCGTGTTATCATTTTACATTTTGGTTTGAATGGATCCCCCCCAATGACATTAGAAGAAGTAGGACAATCTTGTGATTTAACAAGAGAAAGAGTGAGACAAATTGAAAGCATAGCTTTAAAAAGATTAAAACATTCTTCCAGAAGTAAAATACTAAAACCTTATTTAGGATAAATAAAAAATATAAAAAAGAAGACCCCGATGGGATTCGAACCCATAAACCTTCTGATCCGTAGTCAGATGCTCTATCCAATTAAGCTACGGGGTCATGTAAATACGAATACTATTTTAATTCTTTTTTTAAGATAAAAGGATTTTTACAAATTTTTCTATTCTTAGTGAAGAATTTCCAACCAGCCCCCCATCTATATCTTCTTGAGAAAAAAGATTTCTAGCATTAGTCTCGCTAATACTTCCTCCATATAAAATAGAAATTCTTTTAGATATTTTTTTTCCATACTTTTCCATAAATAAGGAACGAATATACTGATGCATTTTCTGAGCTTGTTCAGGAGTAGCAGTTTTTCCTGTTCCAATTGCCCATATCGGTTCGTATGCTATAATAAAAAAGTTCATTTTTTCTGAAGGAAATTGAAAAATAGTTTTTTCTAACTGATTTTTTATAACAGAAAAATGTTTTTTTTTTTCTCTTTCAAAAAACGTTTCTCCAATACAGAAAATAATGGAAAAACCATATTTTAATGAAATATGAATTTTTTTCAGTAGAATCTCATTTGTTTCAAAAAAATACTTTTTACGCTCACTATGTCCTAATATAACTTGTTGTACCCCTATAGATCTTAACATAGAAACAGACACTTCACCTGTATAAGATCCATTTTCTATTTGATGAACATTTTGAGCGGAAATACTTAAACAAGTCCCTTGTAAAATCTGATTTGAAATTTGTAAAAAAGGAAAAGATGGTGCTATAATTACTTTTTTTTTGTGATTTATTTTTCTTTCAAGAATAATTTTTAATAAGTTTCTAAGAAAAGAAGTAGTTTCATAGAAATCATGATTCATCTTCCAATTTGCAATTACAATTTTTTTTTTCATTGTTCGTATAGATAGAAAAATTATTAGTTTTTTCTTCTAGTTTTTCCATATATTTAATTAATAAAAATGTTATCATTTTTAACATTTCAAAATAGAATTTTTCATTAAAATATGAAAAATATTTTTTTTTCTTAATATGAAAAATATTTCTTACAATTTTATCTATTGAAATATTTTCATATGTAGAATTAGAATTATAACTATAACTTTTGATCTTATTTAATTCTTTAGTATAAATATTTAAAATTTTAAAATGTTTAATTTTTTTTTCTAAATCATGAGAATAATTTAATTTTATTAATGTTATTATAATATAATTTATGATATCTATGTATGTATCTATAATGTTTTCTTCTTTTACTTTTTGATTTTGATTACCTATTTTTTGTATATTTTGTATACGTAAAATTTTTATAAAAATTTGATCCATCATAGATGTATTTTTTAGCTTTTTCCATGAAATATCATAATCTTTTAATTTTTCTTTAAACAATTTTTTACATTTTTTAATGATAAAATCAATGAAAATATGATTCATATCCATATCATTGAATTTGATTATTCAATCAATTACAAAAATAGTTTTTTTTTAAAATGACGATTAATTGTGCAGGATCTTTACTATGTTTCAAGGAACCAAAAATTATGGGGATAGTAAATGTTACACCTGATTCCTTTTATGATGGAGGACAATTGAATTCAGAATACAAAATTTTACAACATGTAGAATCTCTATTAAATGAAGGATCTGATTTCATAGATATTGGAGGTTGTTCGACTCGTCCATATGCTACTAAATTCCCAACAGAAGAAGAAGAACTAAAAAGAGTAATCAACCCCATTCGTATTATATTAAAAACATTTCCAAAAACTAAAATATCTATAGATACTTTTCGTAGTAAAGTTGCTGAAATAGCAGTAAAAGAAGGAGCAGTAATGATAAATGATATATCTGGAGGAATACTAGATAAAAAAATGTTTCTTTTGTTATCCAAACTTAAGATTCCATATATATTAACTTATTTGAGTTTAAAGAAAAATGAAAGAAATACAAAAAATATAATTATAGATACTAATAATTTCTTTTCTAAGAAAATTTACTATTTGAAACAATATGGTATAAATGATATAATTTTAGATCCTGGATTTGGTTTTGGAAAAACATTAGAACAAAATTTTCAATTATTAAAACATTTATCTTTGATGGGATTTGAAGATCATTTAATTTTAATAGGTATTTCTAGAAAATCTATGATTCAAAATATTCTAAATATTTCTTCTGAAAAATCATTAAATGCGACTTCTGTTATTCATACTTTATCTCTGTTGAAAGGAGTTAAATTTATCCGTGTACATGACGTGAAAGAAGCTATGGAATGTATCAAATTAGTACAATTTTATAAAAAAATAAAAATAGAAAAAAAGTTTAAAGTAAGTAGATAATAAGTATTGTGACTTTAGTAGTTTTTTTGTATTAAGTTAAGTCAGTTTAGTAAGTAAATAATACTACATCATACTTCTTAATTTATTATTTTTGTGTATACATTTTTTTTATTGAGAATTTCCTTCATTAATATTTTAGATATTTTTCTAGTATCCATTATTTTCTTTCAAGTGTATAAACTCATTTATAGTACAGCTGCTTTAAATATTTTTTACGGAATCATTGTTACTTTTGTTTTTTGGAAAATAGTAGAAATGTATGATATGAAACTTCTTAGCATAGTTATAAGTGCTTTTTTCAAAGGAGGTTTCTTAGCTTTAATTATACTATTTCAACCAGAAATTAGAAAATTTCTTCTTATAGTTGGAAGCAGAATTTTTTTGAAAAAATTTGTTCTTTCTCTATTTGGAAAATCAGGTGGGGGGACCTCTTCAGTAAAAACGGAAACTATAGATAGTATTGTAAAAGCTTGTGCTATCTTATCAGGTGATAAAACAGGAGTATTGATAGTGATTCAATTACATCAAGATATAAAAGAGTTTATACAAAATGGAGATGAAATGGATGCGAAAGTAAATATTCCTATTTTAGAAAGTATTTTTTATAAAAATAGTCCACTCCATGATGGAGCTGTCGTCGTTATAGGAAATAAAATAGTGAGAACGAGAGCTATACTTCCAGTCTCTTATAATAAAGAAATTCCATCTCGGTTAGGTCTTCGTCATAGAGCGGCTATTGGATTATCTGAAAAAACTGATGCAATCTGTCTCGTAATTTCTGAAGAAACTGGTTATATTTCTTACATCAAAGAGAAAAATAGAATAGTTATTACCAATATTCATAATTTAAAAACGAAACTTGAAGAAGATCTGTTTTTGAATAAAAAAAAATTCAAAAATAAAATTATTGATGAACATCAGAAACTTATATAAGTTTTATTCCATTTCTTCTGGAATAGAAACAAATAGTAAAAAAATAAAAAAAAATTCTATTTTTTTTGCTCTAAAAGGAAAAAATTTTGATGGAAATCAATTTGCTCACGAAGCAATTTCAAATGGAGCAATGATGTCTATAGTGGATAATCCAATTTATTCTTTTTCTCGTTATAAAAACATTTTTTTTGTAAAAAACACTCTGTATTTTCTACAAAAATTAGCGAAATATCATAGATTACAAATAAAAAATATCCCTATAATCGCGATTACGGGGAGTAATGGAAAAACGACTACTAAAGAATTAATAAGCGCAGTTCTCTCTAAAAAATATAATTTTGTTCATTCTACTAAAGATAATTTAAACAATCATATAGGGATTCCGTTAACTATTCTATCAATGTCTAAGAAAACACAAATTTCTGTCATAGAAATAGGTGCAAATCATGAAAAAGAAATAAAAAAAATGTGTTCCATAATTAATCCAGATTATGGATATATAACTAATTTTGGAAAAGCTCATTTAGAAGGATTTAAGAACATGAAAGGAGTGATTTCTGGAAAATTAGAATTGTATGATTTTTTAAAAAAAAAAAGAAAAAAGTTTTTGTGAATGGAGATGATTCCATTCAATTAACTAATAGTTTAGGAATTAATAGATATATTTTTTCTGAAAAAAAAAATTCAGATGTCAAAATTAAATATTCATGGAATCAAAGAGATCTGATCTCTGTTTTATATGTAAAAAACATACAAATAATTTCTAAATTAATAGGAAACTATAATTTATACAACATCGCTGCTGCCATAACTATTGGAAATTACTTTCAGGTTCCTTTGAAAAAAATTAAAAAAGCTATAGAAGAATATGTTCCAAATAGTTACAGATCTCAAATTGTAGAAATAAAAAAAATAAAAATTATTATGGATTGTTACAATGCAAATCCCACCAGTATGAAAAAATCTATTTCCTATTTTAATCAAATTAAAGGAAATAAAATGGCTATACTAGGAGATATGTTGGAATTAGGTTTTTCTTCTTTTAAAGAGCATAAAAAAATTGTTATTGAGTTAGAAAATAGTAACATAAATACAGTATTTTTAATTGGAAAAATATTTTTTTCCATAACTATCAAAAACAGTGAAAAAATAAAAAAATTTATTAACAAAAACATTTTCAAAAAATGGATTCAAGATTATTATTCTTCTTCTATTTCTAATTCAACAACTCATAAAATAGATTTAATTCTCATTAAAGGATCTAGAAAAAATTCATTAGAAACTCTAATTGACTTAATCTGAAGTAATTTTTTTCTTTTGTTGTAGATTTCTATTTGAAAGATTAAATTTGTATATGCAAAAAATTCATAAAAATTAAATTTTTCTTTGATGAAAGAAATTACCACCGTAACCTATCTAAAGTGGTTTAAAGATATGTCTTTTTGGAGAAAATTTGAGGATAAATGTCGTGTCCTATATTTAAAGCAAAAAATAAGAGGATTTTTACATTTATATAACGGACAAGAGGCAATTCCTGCAGGATTAACTCATGCAATGGATTTGTCTAAAGATAAAATTATAACTGCTTATAGATGTCATATTTTACCCATTTCTATGGGAGTAGATCCAAAAGAAGTAATGTCAGAACTACTAGGAAAGGATACAGGGACCTCTCATGGTATGGGAGGGTCTATGCATATATTTAGTAAAAAATATCGTTTTTACGGAGGACATGGGATAGTAGGTGCTCAAATTCCATTAGGTGCTGGAATCGCTTTTGCAGATAAGTATTTTAATAGAGATTCTGTGACCATAACAATTATGGGAGATGGAGCCGTAAGACAAGGATCTTTACATGAAACTTTCAATATGTCTATGATATGGAAACTTCCTGTTGTCTTCATATGTGAAAATAATCAATATGCTATGGGGACATCTGTAAAAAGAAGTACTAATATAGAAGAAATTTATAAAATAGGGGGGGCCTACGGAATGCCTTCTTATCCTGTAGATGGAATGGATCCTGAAAAAGTAGCAAAAAAAGTTTTTCCTGCTATTGAAAGAGCTAGAAGAGGTGATGGGCCAACATTTTTAGAAATAAAAACTTACAGATATAGAGGCCATTCTATGTCTGATTCCGAATCATATAGGAGTAAAAAAGAAATTCATTTTTATAAAAAAAAAGATCCTATTTTGAAATTAAAAAATATTATTATCCAAAATAAATGGGAAACTATAGAAAATTTAAATTCCATAGAGTATGAAATAAAAAAAGAAGTAGAAACCTGTGTTGAATTTGCAGAAAAATCAGATCCTCCTTCTTTAGAAAAAATGTATAATGTCGTTTACAACGAAACCAATTATCCTTTTTTAGATAATGATCCCATGAGTAATAAAATAATTTAAAAAAAATAATATTTAAGAATGGCAGAAATAATATCTATGCCCCAGTTGAGTGATACAATGAAAGAGGGGACTATTATCAAATGGAATAAAAAAGTAGGAGATAAAGTTTCAGAAGGAGATATTCTTGCTGAAATAGAAACTGATAAAGCGACCCAGGATTTTGAAATTGATGTTAGCGGAATTCTACTTTTTATTGGTGTAAAAAAAGGGGGGACAACACGTGTAAATGAGCCCCTAGCCATTATTGGAGAAGAAGGAGAAGATATAAGTTTTCTTTTATCTAAGTTAAAAAAAAACAAAACAGAAAAAAAAATTATTGAAAAGAATAATAAAAAAGAAGAAAAAAGAATATTTATCTCTCCTTTAGCAAAAAAAATGGCAAAAAAAATAGGTATTCCTATCAAAAAAATAAAAAAAGGAATCTGTGAAAAAGGTCGTATCACTAAAAAAGATATTGAAATATACCAAAAAACATTTGATATAAATGTGAATAATGAGGATCTCAGTTTTTTAAATAAAAACAACAACAATAACAATAATAATAGTAGTAATCAGGAATCGACACATTATCCTCATTCTTCTATGAGAAAAAGAATTGCGACACATTTAACAAATTCTAAATTTACAGCTCCTCATTATTATTTAATGATTGAAATTAATGTGGGAAAAATGATACAATTAAGAAAAAATTTGAATGAAAAACTCACTCTAGAAGAAAAAATATCTTTTAACGATATTATTATTAAAGCAGTTTCTCACTCTTTGAGAAATCATCCTAATATCAATGCTTCATGGAAAGAAAAAGAAATTCTATGTTATTCTCATATTAATATTGGAGTAGCAGTATCTGTAAAAGATGGATTAATTGTCCCCGTAATTCGAAATACTGATCAAAAATCGTTACTTCAAATTTCCAAAGAGATAAAAGATAAAGTATTACGTTCTAAATCTAAAAAAATACAACCAGAAGAAATAGAAAATAGTACGTTTACAGTTTCTAATCTAGGCATGTATGGAATTGAATTTTTTACTTCTATAATTAATATCCCTAATTCATCTATTCTTTCTGTAGGAGCTATTATAGAAAAACCAATAGTTAAAGATTCAAAGATTGAAATCGGCCATGTTATGAAAGTGACTTTATCTTGCGATCATAGAATTATAGATGGAACAACAGGAAGTAGTTTTCTTAATTCTTTGAAAAAGCTATTGGAAGATCCTATTACTATATTAGTTTGATATTATTCTGTTTTTTTTTGAAAAATATAGGACATAAAAATTGGAAATAAAAATATCATAACAGTAAGAAACGGAAAAAACCTTTCAAAAATAAAAAAATATTTTTTATAGAAAAAAGAAAAAATAAGTTTAATTCCAAGAAGAAAAATTACAGAAAAAGCTGAATCTTTCAAAAAAGGTTTTTTTTCTATTAATTTTACAAATATTTTAGTTACCCATCTCATAGATAAAATACCTGTAAAAACACCTAAAAAAATCAAAATTAAATTTTCAGATAAAGCAACGGCTGCAAGAATATTGTCAATAGAAAAAGCTAAATCCATTATTTCTATAAAAAAAATACTTTTCCAAAAAGAACTCGTTATTGGAAGGATATTTTTTCTATCATTTTTTTTATAAAATTTCTGGTAAAAAAAATACTTTACTCCAATATAAATTAAATAAATTCCTCCTAAAGGTTTTAACCACCATATTCTAATCAATTTAGATGTAAAAAATAAACATAATCCTCTAAAAAAATAAGCTCCAAAAAGACCATATCTTAGAGCTTTTTTTCTATCTTCTACTTTTAGATCCAAAATCATAGATGATAATACTGCCGCATTATCTATTGATAAAATACTTTCTATCAAAAAAATATTTCCCACAATAGAAATAGAAACTATAATAGGATGATTCATGATATCCAAGATAGAATTCTCAATCCAATCATTATTCATCAAAAAATTTTGTAAAATCATTAAATTTCTGTATCCATCTTGTTTTTTAATACTTAATAAGTAATTTATTTGTAACGCATTTTTTCATTTGCCCCGCATCTAAATATTTAATATTTTCGCATAATGCGTTACACAGACGATTTTCCTTTTTGAACATTAAAGATAGAATTTACTAAACTTTTTTTTTTCAGGATGAATCATTTGAAAAAAAAATCCATACATGAAAAATACAAAAAGTAGCTAGTGTATTTATTCATATGGATGGATGATAAAATCATTAAAATATTTTCTAATAAAGTAAAAAAAAATTAGAACATTAAAAAATGTTGTTTTACTTTCTTTTTTTTTATCATAATATCAAGTAAAATACTGAAAAAATGATTCATAGATAATTATAGAGATAACAAAAAATAAAGTCTTTTGTTATTTATATTTAGTTATTAAATTTAATATTATAAAATTAAAAAATTCTAATAACAATAAAATAATTTTCTTTTTATTTTCATTTTAATATACAATGCAAATTACATAATCGATAGAATGCGTGTAAGAAATTTTTTCACAGTTTTTATAATGATTTTATTAACTATAATTTGTTTATATTATATTCTATCTGGAACTGTATTTTTTTCAGAAGAAAAAGAAAAAAACACTTCAATCCTTTCTAATTCTCCTTCTCCTAATAAGAAAAACAAAACGCTAAATCTAGGATTAGATTTAAAAGGAGGAATTAGCATGACTTTAGAAATATCTGAAAAAGACCTGTTAAAAAAAATTTCTAAAAATTATCAAAATCCTATTTTTTTAAAAGCATTAGAACGGACTGATAAAGAAAAGGAAAAATATCCGAATATAGATTATTTATCTAATTTTATAGATTTCTTTTATAAGGAAAAAAAAAAGAAAAAATCAAATATTGATTTATCAGAATTATTTGAAAATAGATTTCACATCCACAACAACATAGAAAAATTCTCTTCAGAAGACGACTATAATAGTCATCGTCGTTCAAAAAAAGAAATAGAAAAGGAGATCAGAAAAAAAATAGAAGATTCTATTTTTACTACTTATAATATTCTTAGATCAAGAATTGCAAAATTTGGAGTAACTCAACCCAAGATACAACGTATCAAAAATTCAAATAAAATTTTGATAGAATTATCTGGGATAAAAGATATAGATAGAATAAAAAATATTTTACAAAAAAAAGCTGAATTAAACTTCTTTGAAGTATGCCAATTACAAGAAATTGATTCATACTATGAAATCATAAATAAAATTTTTTCTCAAAAAAAAAAAAATATTTTACAAAAAAAAATAAAGAAATCAAATATAAAAATCAATCTTTTATAAAACTATTAAATGTTTCTAATCTTGAAAAAAACAATATAGTTGTAGGATTCGTTAATCAAAAATATACGAATATAATTACAAAATTTTTGAATTCTATTGAAGCTGTAGAATCACTTCCTTATCAATTAAAGAACATAAAATTTTTATGGGGATATCAAACTGCCCAATATAATAAAGAAAACTTTTTGAAGTTATTCGCTGTAAAAATTAATCCTGAAAATCTTTTAAAAGGAGACGATATTCTGAATGCAGATAAATATTTAGGGCAATTTAACGAATTGTTTATTCAGATAAAAATGAATAGAGAAGGAACTAGAAATTGGAAAATATTTACTGAAAAAAAAATTGGAAAAAACATTGCTATAGTTCTTGATGATTTAGTTTATACAGCTCCTGTAATAAAATCAGTCATTACAAATGGAATGTTCCAAATATCGGGACCTTTTTTATCAATTCAAGAATCAGATGATTTAGTGAATATATTAAATGCAGGAAAATTCCCTACTTCCGTTAAAATTATTCAATCTGAAATAGTAGGAGCTTCTTTAGGAAAAGAATCTATTCAAAAAGGAATAATATCTTTTTTTCTTGCAATATTTTTTGTATTTATTTGGATGATTTTCTATTACTTAATTCCGGGATTATATTCCAATATAGCATTGATATTTAATTTAATATTTATGTTTGGAATTTTAATTTCTATCAATGCAGTATTAACTCTTCCTGGAATTGCTGGAATTATATTGACATTAGCAATGTCTATGGACGCTTATGTTCTTATTTATGAAAAAATTAAAGAAGATCTAAATTACGGATTATCTATTCATAAAGCGATCTATAATAGTTATACTTTTAAAAAAGGAGCTTTATCATCTATTATAGATAGCCAAATAACTACTTTATTATGTGGAATCATTTTATTTTATTTTGGAATAGGGCCTGTTAAAGGATTTTCTACTACTTTAATTATTGGAATTTTGACATCAGTGTTTTCTTCTACATGTCTTGGAAGATTTTTTTTAGAATGGCATTTAAAGAAATACAAAAACATTTTTTTTCAGAGTAAGAAAATTATAAATGGACAATGGGATTTTTTATCCAAAAGAAAATTAGCTTATAGTATTTCTTTTTTTTGTATTATAGTTAGCGTCATTTCGCTTTCTTATAAAGGATTAAATCTTGGAATAGATTTCGTAGGAGGACGGACATACATAATCCGTTTTGACAAAAAGGTTCTACCAGAAAAAATTGCTATGGTTTTGTCAAAAGTATTTGTAGAAAATGGAAAACCTTCATTTCCGAAAGTATTTACTTTCGGAAATGAAAATCAAATAAAAATAGTAACTAAATATAAAATATGGGATGAAAGTAATCAAGTAGATCAAGAGATTTTAGAAAAAATGTTTTTCGCATTAAAATCATATTTTATTCCTATGGAATTTAATTCCTTTAAATCTCTAGAAAAGGAAAAACATTTAGGCATTTTATCCTATGAAAAAATAGACCCTTTTATAGCTAAAGATATTACTATAAATGCTTTTATTTCAATAATAATATCTTTATTAGTGATATTTATTTATATTTTCATTAGATTTAAAAAATGGCAATTTGGATTGGGGGCAGTCATTTCTCTATTACATGATTTGATCATTGTTATTGGAATATACTCTATTTTTTATGAAAAAATTCCTTTTTTAGAAATAGATCAATCATTTATAGCCGCTTTACTGACTATAATAGGGTATTCTATTAATGATACAGTAGTAGTTTATGATAAGATTCGAAAATTTTATAAATCAGGTCTCTCCATGAGAAAAATTATAAATAATGGAATTTATAACACCTTAAACAGAACCATAAATACTTCATTTATAACTATACTAGTTATAGCTACTATTTTTTTATTTGGAGAAATTACTATTCGAAGTTTTATGCTATCTTTATTACTTGGAATAAGTATTGGGACTTATTCTTCTATATTTATAGCATCATCTATAGTATATGATTTTTCAAATCAAAAAAATCAAGAATAATGAATCTCTTATTTCTCAGTATTGAAGAAAGTTTTTTTATAATTTTTGTAGCTATTCTTATATTTGGACCCAAAAAAATACCGGATATAGCTAGGGGAATGGGAGAAGGAATAAGATATTTAAGAAATGCTAAAAAAAAAATTCAGAATTCTATTCTTCAAAATAACATCAACAATACTAATGAAAAATCTTTTCTTTCTCAAGATGATCAAAAAGAAAATAATAAGTTTTCTATAAAACGAAAATAGAAGAATAATTCTAATCTAGAATATTACTTCTGTAATCTTTTATTATTGATTTGTCCATAAAAACTTTCCCCAAAATTTCCAGTGAATTTTTTCTCAAATAAGAATTTAAAATTTCCATTTCATAAGAAAAATAAGATGGTTTTTTAGAAGGAAAAAAATGTTTTAATGGTCTAACAAAAAAAACTCCTTTTTCTCCTAATATAGGTGGTGAAGTTTCCCCCAACTTCAATGAAAAAGAATACCCTACTACTTCAGGTTCTTTACAAGAATCAATTATCGAATCATGAAAATTTATTTTATAATATTTTTTTATTTTTTTAGAAAAATAGAATGCGATTTCTTTCAAATTTTTTGGAAAAAATTTTTTATTCATCATGTTAGATAAATACCTGCTTATTTTTTCTTTTTTTAGGGAAAAAATCAAATCTTTTTTTATTTTTTCAATAGAAATTCCTCTATTTTGAATTTTAGAAAGATAGATAAGAATATAGTCTTTATTATTTGATGTGGAGAGCATTTTAAAATCTCCCTTTTTTCTATTTTTTTCAAATGCCCAATTAATAATTTCTTTATCTACTTCTGTATTTAATCCATCTATCTCCCATTGAGAAGATTTAATATTTTTCAAATATATAGTTTCATATTTATTTCTTCTTGCATTATTAATCAATGTATTTAAACTAGAATTTTTATTTTTTATCAAAAATTTTCTTACTCTTTTGTAAAGAAAATCTTCTGTTTTTTTAGATGGAATCAATGTCTTTATTATTACTGCAAATTGATAAGAAGGAATAAAACTACTTTTATCATCAATTCTAAGGATATGATACCCAAATTTTGTTTCAGTCATTCCTATCATTCCTTTTTTATTTTTAGATGAAAAAATATCAAATTCTCCAATTGAATTTTTATCTTCATATTTAATCCATCCTAAACTTCCTTTATTTTTTTTTGCATTCATTAAGTCATCGGATTTTTTTTTCACAAAAAAATCAAATAAGGAAGGATTCTTTTTAAGAATATTATATATATTTTGAGCTATTTTTTTAGATACTTCTTTTGTTCTTTGATTAGAAGAACGCGCAGCATTTTTATGAGAAATTAAAATATGGCTTACCAAAACAGAATCAGATATCATTTTTTTTCCAGTTAATTTAGCCATCATGTAAATATTTTTTTCTTTTATAGGTCCGAATATACTTCCTATCTTATTATTATTGTTTGAAACAAAATTTTGTAAAATAGGTGGAAGAGATCTTTTTAAGTAAAAATTTGAATCAAAAGGTTTTTCAGATTGATTTGAAACAAAAATGGAATTTTTATTGGTTGATTGAAATTTATAAAATAAATTTTCCATTTTTTTTCTCATATAATTTTCATCATCTAAAGATGGTTTAGAGCGAAAAATGACAAAACTAAGACTTCTTAAATTTTCTTTTTTCTTATTATAAAAAAATTTATGTTTTTTAATATAATCAGAAATCTCATAATTGTTTATCGAAAACATATTTTTATATCTGTTTTCAATTTCAGAATAGGGAATAAAAATGTAATCAATAAAAGAAAAAAAATTTTTATCCTTATAATTTAATTCTGCTTCTATCAAAGATGTATTTAATCCATACATTAACATCTCTATGTATTTTTTTGCAAAAATTTTTTTTGCTATATTTTTTTTTTCGTATAACCAAATATTTTTCTCCTCCTCTATTCGAGGATTAGAAATGGGTGAAGTATTTTCCAATTTTTTCAAATATGATTGAAATTTTACAATGTCTAATTCTCCATTGAAATTCTGAAAATCAGATATATTACTATACAAAGATTGTTTAGAAACAGCGTCCCAAAATTCTTTTTTTGTACTTTGTATTCCTAATTTTACAGCTTGTTGATTTAACATTTTTTCATGAATCAATAATTTCCAAGCTTCGTTTTTTAAATAAATGTCTGGTTCATCCTGTCGAAATAGTTTCAAAAATTGAAAACAATTAATATATTCTTTTACAGGAATGTTTTCTCCATTTACTTTTCCAATAATATTTGGATTTTCATAAAAAATTTTTAATAAATTAGGATCTAATATAAAAACTAACAAAAAAATTCCTACAAATAAAAATAAAAGCCATGTATTTTTTCTGATTTTTCCTAAAATACTCATTTATAATTTTTTTTTTCTAAGAAAAACTTCTTCTATTTTATTTTTAGATACTTTTTTGATTTCAATAATAAAAATATTCCTAATAATTATTTCTTCACCTTTTTTAGGAATATTTCCTGTATGAAACACAATTAAACCTCCTAAAGTTTCATAATCTTCAGACTTAGGAAGATCTAATTTATACTTTTCATTAAGAAAATCAATCTTTAACCGAGCAGAAAATAAAAATTCATTGCTATTTAATTTTTTTTCCAAAAATAAAATTTCATCATGTTCATCTTTAATATCTCCAAGAAACTCTTCTAAAATATCTTCTATAGTTATCATTCCGGATGTGCCACCATATTCATCTAACACTACAGCTATGCTTTTTTTTTTCTTAATGAGAAGATCCATTATTTTCCGTATTGGAGTAGTAAGATAAACAAATTCTACCGGTCTAACTATAGATTCTAGATTTTTTGAGTTTCTTTTCAAAATTTCTAAATAATGAATGTATCCTATAATATTATCTATATTATTTTTATAAATTACAATTTTTGAAAATCCTTTTTCTGTAAACTTATGCCGAATGTTGTCAATAGAAGAATTCCATATGTTAGAAGCAACCATTTCTTTTCTAGGAACCATACACTCTCTCGCTTTTTTCTCAGAAAAATCCAATGCTTTGTGAAAAATCTCTACTTCTGATTCTACTATTCCATGAATATCATTTTCTATGTTTTCTGATATAAAAGAAATTAAATCTTCTTTATCAAAAATTTTCACTTTATCATTTTCTTTTTCACAGAAAAAATTCAGAAAAATATTAGATATCCAAATAATAAAATTTGTAATAGGAGAAAAAATTTTGCATATAAAATATACAGGTATAATAAATAAATTTAACAGTTCATTAGAATATACACTAAATATTATTTTAGGAATCAATTCTCCAATAACAAGAATGATAGTAGCAGAAAAAACTGTTTCTAAAATTAAAAACCAAAAAGAATTATTATAAATCAAAAACCATTTTTGAGAGATAAATAGAAATAATTTTCCCATATGAATTCCATATATCACTAAAGATATAGTGTTTCCTATTAACATTGTAGTGATAAATTTTTTTGGATTTCTTATGCTTTTAGAAAGTAACTTAGAACGAAAAGATCCTTTTTTTTTCTCTAATTCTATTTGAAAAAAACTAGAAGAAATTAAAGCCATTTCCATTCCAGAAAAAAAAGCGGACACAAGTATAGTAATGAAAACTATACTTATATGAAAAATCATAGTGTTTTTATTATAGAAAAGAAAATCCCCCGAGTATTTTTTAGCTTAATATTTTTAAAATCATCAGATGCTTCGAATCCATTTACCGCATGCAATATACTTCCATCTGAATAATGGATGATTGTAGACTTATCATTAAATATTTTTTTGTTTTTTTTATTCCAAAATATTTCATTAGTTTTTAAATAATCTCCATTATGATTCATGATTATAATATTTCCTTTAATATGATAAAGGATTTTTTCAGTTGATTTTACCCAATTTGCAGTAAGATAAATATACTTTTTAGGATCTTCTTTTTCATAAAAAAATAATTGGATTCCTTTTGGATATAAAGTATAAATAGAATATTCTTCCATAATTGGAGAATAAATGAAAAATCTAGAAATTCCATTTTCTTTATATAAAATACTTATACGAATAAAAATTCTATGAGGAGCCTCTTTTTTCACATTTTCCTTTTTCGTATTTGTTTTTATTGTTGGAGTTGTTGTACATGAAAAAATAAAAAAGACTAATAAAAAAAATATCTTTACAAAATTTTTCAGATTATTACTTATTATTTTATTGTACTTTTATAGTTTTATTGATTATTGGTATCTTAGCTCAGTCGGTAGAGCAAAGGACTGAAAATCCTTGTGTCCCCGGTTCGATTCCGGGAGATACCACAGATACCACACCACAACACTACTACTACTTTTAGTTAGAGATTAATTAGAGAAGCGAGAAGTTATATAGTAGTAGTATCTCTAGAGTAGAGTTAGTTATGTTATTATAAATAATAGGATCAAATCCCTAACTCTTTTCTGACTTCCTCTGTGATATCTATTCCTTTATTAACTAAAACTCCTTTTCCCGGACTACAGTCATCAACACGTATAATGGTTTTATTTTTTTCCATTACTTTGTAAATAGCATTTTCTATTTTTTTATACAGAGGATTCAATAATTTCTGTTGTTTTTTAGCTAAGTCGTCTGAAGCGGTTTTCTGATATGCATGAGCCCTTGCCTGTAAAACTTCTAATTCTCTTTGAAGAATTGGACTTCTATTTCTTTGAAATTTATCTGCCTTTTTATGAAATTCTTTTGCCAATTTTTCCAACGTATTTTCATGGTTTTTAGTTAATTTTTCTAATTCTTTTTGAGCAATAGAAAATCCAGGCATTTTTTCTACAAGAATTAGACTGTTCAGACAAACAATTTTTTGACTACATTCTACTTTAGATTTAGAAAATCCTTTTATTCCAAATAATAAAAAAAATAATAGACAATAAAAAATCGTGTTTTTTTTCATAAAATATTCTATGTTATGTTTAGATTTATTAATAATCAATCTTGTCCTATGATAAAATGTGTTTTCCACCTAGATAAAAAGGAATCTTTTTTCATTCTACTATTAATAGGATAACCAAAGTCTATTCCAAAAAGACCTATTGGAGATAAAAAAATACGAAATCCAAATCCAAAAGATTTATTCATTCTTAATGGATTAAATTTTTTATAAGAATCACTAATACATCCTTCTTCTATAAAAAGAAAAGTCCAAAATTTAGACATATTATAAGAAAATTTTTTTATTAAATAACGAACCTCAAAAAGATATTTATTATAAATAATTCCCCCATTTACTGGGGGAAGAAATTCAGTATGATTATACCCTCTAAACAGAATCAGATCTTTATCTTCTAATTTTCTTCCTCCAGTTCCCCCCATATAAAACTTTTGAGATGATAATAATTCACTTGAATTATTATATTTTCCTAATATTCCAAATTCTCCTCCAAATTTGATGACCACATTATCTACAATTTTTTTATAACCAAAAGAAATAATTTTCAGTTTAAAGAATTCTATCCAATCAAATTTCTTATTGAAAAGAATAGAATAAGGAATGGTAAATATACTACTCAACTGGATTTTAGATCCATTAACAGGATAAATTAAATCGGGGACTCCATAAAATCTTTGTAAAGAGATTAAATAACTTAAATTATTTAACTGGAAAGAATGATTTTTTTTAAGATCAACATCTGTAACTAAATTCTTATAAAAAAATTTATCATAATGCATAGATAATTCTATTTTAGAATAGGGATCAAAAAAAGTTAAAAATTTATTCAAATTAATAGAAGATCCTATTTTTTTTTCTTCTAAAAAACCTTCTGGGATTAGATTAAATTTTTTTGTGAAAAAAGAAATATTTTCATCGTTTTTTATCTTTTTCTTAGAAAAGTGCATTTCAAAAGTAAGAGATGTTGGATTTGTCTTTTCTATCCAAGGTTCTGTAAAAGAAAAACCATAAGATTGTTTATCTTTTCCAAATTGATTGAATAATAATAATTTTTGTCCATTTCCTTGAGGGATAGGATTCCAAGATTTCCATTTAAAAAAATTGATAATAGAAAAATTTCCAAAAATTAATTTTAAATTTCCAAAAATTTTTCTTTTTTCATATCCTCCATGTAATTGGATTTGATTGGCTCCTTTTTCAACTACACGCCATTCTATATCGAGAGTATTATTCTTTCTATTTATTAAAATAAATGGATTTATTCTTTCAAATAAATTTAAATTATTCAAATGAAGTAAACTAGATTTGATCTCTTTAGGAGAAAAAGTATTTCCAGGATAAGTGGTTAATTCCCGTCTAATGATATGATCTTTAGTTATTGTATTACCTGATATCTTTACTTTGTTTATATAAACCGGTTTGTTTTCTTCTATTTCTATTTCTAGATGAATTTGATTATTCACGATTTTTTTTTCTATAGGTACAATCTTTACGAAGAAAAAACCAAAATTTAGATAATTTGAAAGAATACTGAACTCATCAAAAGAGTTGAAAATATTGTTATTAATTCCAATTTTATCATAAATATCTCCCTTTTTATAAGAGAGAATATTCTTTAAAAAAGAGTCATTAAAAAATGTGTTCCCTACAAACTTAACATTTCCTAGATAATATCTTTTTCCTTCTACTACTTTTATTTTTATGCTATAATTACCAGATTTTTCTTTCCATATAGAATCTAAAAAAACTTTTACATCTAGAAATCCCATAGATTGATATTTTCGTATAATATTTTTTAAGTCATCATTGATATTTTCATATACAAAACAAAAAGTTTTTTCTATAAAAGGAATAGAAAATTTATTTCTAGTCTTAACTATCAGATTGAGTAATTCTTTTTCATTTAGAATTTGATTCCCCGAAAAAAATATATTTTCTATCCATGTTTTTTTTCCTTTATATACATGTATATTGAGAATATTTTCATTCTCTTTTTTTGTAGAAATGAATTCCTTTTTTATAGAAATATCTTTATATCCTTTTTTAAGATAATAATCTTCAATCTCATTATGAATAGATTGAATTAAATGATCAGAAATTTTATCTCCGGAATGTATTTTTTTAATAGTCTCAAATTGTGTCTTTCCATTTCCCTCAAGATTTATCTGATTAACTTTTATTGAATCTTCTAAATCAAAGAATAAATCTATCTCATTTTTATTTTTTGGATTTGTATTTTTTTTGTATATGGATATTGTTTTAAAAAGATTAGTATCCCATAACTTTTTAATAGCATTATCTATTTCTTTTCCTGGTATCTCAATTTTATCTCCAGGATAGAGACAAGATAAGTTTGAAATAAAAACAGGATCATATTTTGTCTTCCCTATTATTTTAATATTTTTAATAGTAAAAGAAGAAGAAATTTTCTCATTTTTTGGTTTTTCCTGAATCCAGTTTTCTGTTTTTTCAGTTACGCTATTGTTATATGAATCAGTTACGCTATATGAAAATGAAAGATGCGTCAATAATAAGAAAAATATTATACTTTTTTTCATAAAAAATACTCTAGTTCTAGTTATTAGTTATTCTCAACTGTTCCAAATCGACGTTTTCTTTTTTGATAATTTATTATGGCCTCATAAAAATCTTTTTTCCGAAAATCTGGCCATAATACATTTGTAAAATAAAATTCTGCATAAGCAGATTGCCAAAGTAAAAAATTGCTAATTCGTTGTTCTCCACTAGTTCTAATGATCAAATCTACATCTGGTATGTCTTTAGTATATAAATGATTTTGAAAAGAAGAATAATTCACATCTTTCAATGAAAAACGTCCAATATGAATTTTTTCAGCAATATTTTTTGTAGCTCTTAAAATTTCTTCTCTTCCACCATAGCTCAAAGCTAAAATCAAGGTTCCTGATGTATTATGTTTGGTTTTATTTCTAAAGTAGATCAATTTTTTTTGAATTAGATAAGAAAATTTTTCTATTTCTCCTATAAAAATAATTTTTACATTATTATCATGAATTTCTTCTAAAGAAGAAGTTAAATTCAGATGAATGAAATGCATTAAATTATCTATTTCTTTTTTTGGACGATTCCAATTTTCTGAGGAAAAAGCATATAAAGTTATATAGGAAATTCTTAATTTTTTTACTACAATTATAGTATCTCTTACAGATTGTATTGCATTTTCATGTCCAAATGTTCTAATTTTTCCTCTTTTTTCAGCCCAACGTCCGTTTCCATCCATGATAATAGCTACATGATGAGGAATGTTATTATAATCTATTTTTTTTAATAAGTTTTTCATAAAAATCAAATAATCAATCCATCTTTCTCTTTATTTTTATTTATGAGTAACAAATATATTTATATACAAAGATATATGTATTTATTTTTTATTAAATTAATTCTTTTTAATTCCTTTGATCCATTCCCCATAATAATTTTTCTCGTAAAGTTTTATAATAAGTTTTTTTTTCTTCTTGAATGAGATATATATAAAAAGGAGCCTTTTTAATATATAATTCATTTTCTTTATTCAAATAAGTCAGCCTTGTGTCTAAAGATAATGAATAAGATTTAACACGACTATGTATTTTAAAATGAACTTTTTGTGTATCTGGAATAATTAGTGGACGTGAAAATAAATTATGTGGAGAAATGGGAGTAAGAACAAAATTTTTATTATCTGGAGTAATTATTGGCCCCCCGCAGCTTAAAGAATACCCGGTAGAACCTGTAGGCGTAGATATGATCAACCCATCTGCCCAATAAGATGTTAAAAATTCATTATCTATATAAACATCTATGGTGATCATAGAAACCGTTTCTTTACGGAAGATAACTATTTCATTTAACGCAAAATTATTAAAAAAAAATAAATCATGATTTACGATTGATGTTTCTAACCATAATAAACTCCTAGGAATTAAATGGAGTTTTTGATTAAAAATTTGATCTATTTTTTTAATAAAAACATCTTTATTGAAAGAAGCTAAAAATCCCAAGTTTCCTGTATTTATTCCAACAATAGGAATTCCTGAATCTCTAATGAGAGTAATTGCAGACAATATAGTCCCATCTCCACCAAAAGTAAACATCAAACTAAAATCTTTATTTAATAATTCCTTATAATGAGAAAAAACTGGAAAATTAAGATTTTTAAATTCTTCAAAAGAAGATAAAACATTAAAAAATGACTGTTCAATATAAATTTCTATTGAATGATTTGAAACATAGCCTATGAACTGATTGATGTATGGAATATTTTTCTTAACAAATTTTTGTCCATATATGGCTATTTTCATAGTGAATAATTATTAAGTTTCAGTTACTAAACACTAAAAAGAAAAATTACAAAATTTTTATGAAAAAATTTATAAACATTAAAAATAAAAAAATAATTAGTTTTTTGTTTTAATTGCACTAAATTTGTTTAAAGGATACACAAAGTTAAGGAAGTAAATATGAAACAATCTTTATTTCATGCAAAAGTTCTTTTGTTTGGAGAATATGGAATATTGGAAAATTCTAGCGGACTTTCCATTCCTCATAATTCTTATCAAGGAACTTTAAAATTTCAATCTACTTCCAGTAAAGAATTTTCTTATTCTAATTTAGAATTAAAAAAATACTACAAATTTTTATTGAAAAAAAAAAGAAAAAATTTGGTTTCATTAGATCTTTATAAATTACATGAAGATATTCAAAAAGGAATTTTTTTTCATTCAAACATTCCTCAAGGATATGGAATTGGAAGTTCAGGTGCGCTAGTTGCCGCTATTTATGAAAAATACGCTACAAACAAACTCAAAAAATGTGTGATAAAAAAAGAACAAAAACACATAATAAGTTTGAAAAGAACATTTAGCCAAATGGAATCTTTTTTTCACGGAAAAAGTTCGGGGATTGATCCTTTAATTTGTTACTTAAACATTCCTTTACTGATTCGTTCAAAAACAAATATTTCAACTATAAAAATTCCTTTTTTAAAAGGGAGAGGGGCGATATTTTTACTCGATTCCGGAATCCCAAGGACATCATCAATGATAAATTTTTTTTTAAAAAAATTAAACCATGATAAATTCAAAAAAATATTAAAGGAAGAATTTTTTAAATACAATGAAAAATGTATTGAAGCTTTTCTAAAAAAAGATTTTCAAGTATTACTAAAACACGTCAAATCACTTTCTGCTTGGGGATTTCATCATTTTCGTCCTATAATTCCAGAAAAATTTTGTAAAATATGGGAAGAAGGACTTTTTACCAATATACATTACCTAAAATTATGTGGTTTTGGAGGAGGAGGTTTTATGTTAGTGTTTACTCCAGATTATGATTTATCTAAAGAAAAACTAAAACAATATACAACAGAAGTTCTTTTTCGGTTTTAAAAAATGAAAAAAAAAAAATATGGATTTATACGATTAAATCATTATTTATCTAATGCGGGAATTGCTTCAAGAAGAAAATCGGATCAATTAATTCAATCAGGAATTATAGAAGTCAATGGAAAAACAGTTTCAAAATTGGGGACCCTAGTACACGTTAATGATGTTATAAAATTCCATGGACATAAAATAAAAGATAAAAAAAAAATATATCTACTTCTGAATAAACCAAAAGGATTTATTACTTCTACAAAAGATCAATTTAAAAGAAAAACAGTTATGAATCTAATTCCAAGTTTTTCTAATTATAGAATTTATCCTGTAGGAAGATTAGATCGTTTAACAACAGGTGTATTACTTTTTACAAACGATGGGAATCTAACTGAAAAATTAACTCATCCAAAATATAATGTAAAAAAAATATATCATGTTTTTTTAAATAAAAAAATTCAAAACATTGATATTGATAAAATTAGAAAAGGAAAAATATCTCTCAATGAAGGAAGAGTAAAAGTAGATTTTATCTATAGAGATAAAAATAAAATAAAAATTGGATTGCACATAGGATGGAATAGAGTGATTAGACGTATTTTTACGAAATTAAATTATAAAGTAATCCGATTGGATAGAGTAAATTTTGGAGGATTTACTAAAAAAAATATTAAAATAGGATGTTGGTGTTTTTTAAATAGAAAAGAAGTAAATGACATAATGAAAATTCATGAAAAACATGAAAAAAATAAGCATAATCAACGGCCCTAATTTAAATTTATTAGGAAAAAGAGAACAAGAATTATATGGAAATGAAGATTTTATATCTTTTTTCAAAAGAATTAAAAAAAAAAAACTTTTCTGTAATATAGATCTTACATATCATCAGAGTAATCACGAAGGAAAAATTATAGATATTTTACATGTTATCGGATTTCAAGTTGATGGAATTGTCATCAATGCAGGTGCTTATACACATACATCTTTAGGAATTGCTGATGCCATAAAAGCAATTCCATCACCAGTTGTAGAAGTACATATTTCTAATATCCATTCAAGGGAATCGTTCAGAAAAAAATCATACATATCTTCTGTATGTAAAGGAACTATTTTTGGTTTTGGATTAAAATCTTATGAGTTGGGGATAATTAGTTTTTCATTGTAGATATCGTATTATTGATATTTTCAATAAAACTAAGAATTTTCTCTTTTCCATATTTTTCTTTTACAGAAACTTTAAAATATTTCGGGATTGAAAAGAATATTTTTTCAATTTGTTTTTTACATAGAAAAATATTCTTTTCAAGAATTCTTTGATTTAATTTATCAATTTTTGTAAAAATAATACAAAAATGGATCCCAAATGTTTTTAATATTTGGATAAAATCTTTTTCCATTTTTTGAATGGTTGTTCTTCTACAATCTATCAATAAAAAACAGGTTAAATTTCTTCTATAAAAAGAAATATAGCCTGTGATTAACTTTTGTATTTTTTCCTTTTTTGTCTTCTTTAGAGAAGAATATCCGTATCCAGGAAAATCTATCAGATACCATTTATGGTTTATTAAAAAATGATTAATAAACTGTGTTTTTCCTGGATTAGAGGAAACTTTAGCAAGTTTTTTACGATTTGTAATAAAATTGATCAAACTAGATTTTCCGACATTAGAACGTCCCGCAAAAACATATTCAGGAAAGTTAGAAAAAAAAAATTGATTTGATTGGACCGTACTTCCTTTAAATTGTACTGAAAAAATTTTCATGTTTTTTTTTTATCAAATTTGTAAGCCATTTTTCCAGTATATTTATGAATTTTTTTGGATGTTCCATCATAGGAACATGTCCACATTTATCGATCCAATGCAATTCTGAATGTGGAAGTAACCTATGAAATTCTTCTGCTACTTCAGGTGGGGTCACATGATCTTGTTTTCCCCAGATTAAACAAATCGGTTGTTGAATCATAGATAAATCTTGGGCCATGTTATATTTCATAGCGCTTCTTGCTAGATACAAAGTTTTAATTCCTTTTTTTTTATCATTCACAATGTGAAAAACTTCATCTACTAATTTTTTAGTAGCTATTTTAGGATCATAAAAGACTTCTTGAGATTTTTTTTTAATATATTCGTAGTTCTCTCTTTTAGGAAAAGCATATCCAAAAGATTTTTCAAACAACCCAGAACTTCCTGTAAGAACAACAGAATGAACTAAATCCATTCTTTTTTTTGCTATCATTAAAGCAATGTGTCCTCCAAGAGAATTTCCTATTAATGTAGCTTTTTTAACACTTATTTCATTCAAAAATTTAGTAACAAATTTAGATAAGCTATAAATATTTGTAAGAAATAAAGGCATCTTATAAAGAGGAAGTGAAGGAATAATAACTTGATATCCTTTTTTTGGAAAAAAATCTAAAAGAGCATTGAAGTTACTTAATCCCCCCATTAATCCATGAAGCAAAATAAGAGGATGTCCTTTTCCTTTTTTTACGTAATACTTTTTTCCTTTAAAATAAGACATAAAATCATACATATACTTGTAATTTTTTTAGAATCCAAAATTTATTCCGTTTTTTTTTTATTTTTACATTTCTCTTGAATTAGAAAATAAGCTTTTTTTGCTGCAATTTCTTCTGATCTTTTTTTCGATGTGCCTCTTCCTTTAGTTTTTATTCCATATTGAGATACAGTAAATTCAGATAAATAGGTAATTACATTCTGATTTTTTTCTGAACGATTCAACACTTTTTTTTCTCTAAAAGTATTAAAATTTATAAAAAATTTCTTTTTCTGAGACCATTCTATAATCCATACTTTGTAACTAAAAATCTCTTTTTGCAACTTTTCAATATCAACGTAAGAATGTAATATTTTTTTATAGACAAAATCTTTACACCCTTTGTACCCCACTTCTAAATAAAGAAATCCTATTAAAGCTTCAAGGATATTCCCTAATATATTATCAGATACAGATAGAATTGAATTCTCCTTTTTTAGAAAAATATCGGTAAGAGTTAATTTTCTAGAAACTTCATTTAGATTTCTTCTACACACTATTTTAGATCGTACTTGAGTTAATTCACCTTCCTTTTTTTCTGGAAGTTTTTCATACAAAAAATGTGAAATAATGGAATTCAAAACCGCATCTCCTAAAAACTCTAATCTCTGAAAATAAAAATAATAATCTTTATTTCTTTTTTTTTTTGAAAAACTATGAATAAATACTTTTTTCAACAATTTCAGATTGTTAGGGCAAAAACCCAATATCTTTTTTAATTTACTAACTAAAATAGAATCATCATCTTCATATTCATATTCTTTATGAAAAGGAATTTTCTCAGATAACATCTATTTTTTTAAATAAAATACACACGTTATGTCCTCCAAAACCAAAAGTATTACATAGACTAACTTTTACTTCCCTTTTTTTAGCCTTATTTGGGGTAAAACTAATTTTTGGATCTATAGTTTCATCTATATGAAATAAATTAATAGTTGGCGGGATAATTTTTCTTGTTAAAGGAAGTATGGAAGCTATAGCTTCTATGGCTCCCGCAGCTCCTAATAAATGTCCTGTCATAGATTTAGTAGAATTTATATCAATATTATATACATTTTCATGAAAAACTTCTTGAATCGCTTTTACTTCCGCAAGATCACCTAATCTAGTAGAAGTTCCATGAGAATTAATATGGTCTACTTCGTTATTCTCAATTCTAGCATCTTGAATTGCTGCTTTCATTGCTAATACTATGCCTTTTCCTTCTGGATGAGGTGCAGTAATATGATAAGCATCTCCAGACATTCCAATTCCTCCAATTTCGGCATAAATAGTAGCTCCTCTTTCTTTAGCATGTTGATATTCTTCAAGAATTAGACATCCAGCTCCTTCCCCCAAAACAAACCCATCTCTATCCTTATCAAAAGGACGTGAAGCCGTTTTATAATCTTCATTTCTAGTTGATAATGCATGCAAAGCATTAAATCCTCCTACTCCACTTTGAGTAATAGCTGCTTCTGAACCACCTGTTACCATGATATCAACTTTTCCTAAACATATTAAATGATAGGCATCCACTATTGCATTAGATGATGAAGCACAGGATGATACAGTTGCATAATTAGGACCATGAAGGCCATAATTCATAGAAATGACCCCAGCTGTAATATCTATAAGCATTTTAGGAATGAAAAATGGACTGAATCGAGGATTTCTTCCCCCTGTTACATAATCTGAAATAGACTTTTCTAAATTTAAAAGACCTCCTATTCCAGAAGACCAAATGACCCCTATTCGTTCTTTTTTCTCTTTAGAAAAATTTATTACACTATTTTTTACAGCTTCTGAAGCAGCTAAAATTCCATATTGAGCACAAGGATCAAGTTTTCGTATTTCTTTTTTACTAAAGAAAATACTAGGATCATAATTTTTTAATTCACAAGCAAATTTAGTTTTGTATTTTTTTGTATCAAAATATGTAATAGGTTCCGCTCCACTTTTTCCACTAACAAGTGCCCCCCAATACTCCTCTACATTGTTTCCTATTGGATTTATAGAACCAATCCCAGTAACTACTACTCTCTTTAATTCCTCTCCCATAATATCATATCCATATAAATTATCATTTATTCTTATTCATTCTTATTATTCATTAAGAAGTTTGACTACTCTTTTTGTGAATCTATTTTTTCCTCATTTAAAAGATCTTCTATTGCCTGTATAGCTTCCCCAACAGTAGTAATTTTCTCTGCTTTTTCATCAGAAATACTAATCTTAAATTCTTTTTCGAACTCCATAATAAGTTCCACTATATCTAAGGAATCTGCACCTAAATCATTAGTAAAGCTAGCAGTTGGAAGAATTTCATTTTCTTCTACACTCAATTTTTCTACAATAAGTGCATTAACTCTTGATGCAATATCAGACATAGAATCTATATTTTTGTTTTTTTCTTGTACAAAATTAGTAAACTTTTGTAAATCATATATAAATTTGTTTCGCATAAAAATTTCGATACGATACTATTATGAGTTGTTCTCTTTCTCTAAAAAATTACGGTATACTGAATTCTTCAAATTATTGTCAGTTATCTCCTGATGAATTGCAAAATATAGTCATTCAAAATGAAATGGGGATAGAAACCAAATCAGGAGTACTAGCTATTAAAACAGGTTTCTTTACTGGAAGATCTCCTGAAGATAGATTTATTGTGAAAGATAGCATTACAGAAAATACAATTTGGTGGGATGAAAAATTTAATCAATCATTTGATGCAAAAAAATTTGATAATTTGTATCAAAAAGTAGTTAATTATTTATCTGGAAAAACATTATATGTAAGAGATGGGTATCTTTGTTCAGATCCACGTTATCAATTGAATATTCGTTCTATCAGTGAATATCCATGGTCCGATTTATTTATTCATAATCTTTTTTTTAGAATTCCAAAAATTAGAAAAATTCTTCCGGATTGGTTGTTATTATGTGCTCCCGGATTCCAAGCAAACCCTGTAACTGATGGAACCCGTAAAAAAAATTTTTCCATATTAAATTTTTTAAAAAAAATTGTATTAATTGGTGGATCTGGATATACAGGAGAAATTAAGAAATCCATTTTTTCTGTTTTAAATTTCATACTTCCTACTTACAAAAATGTATTTCCTATGCATTGTTCAGCAAATGTAGGCATACGTCAAAAAGATACTGCACTTTTCTTTGGATTATCTGGAACTGGAAAAACTACTATTTCCAATGATGAAAATAGAAAATTAATAGGTGATGATGAACATGGATGGACACGCGATAATATTGTTTTTAATTTTGAAGGAGGTTGTTATGCGAAAATACTGGGAATCTCTAAAGAAAAAGAACCTATGATTTATCAATCCATAAAAAAAGGTGCTATGTTGGAAAATGTAGTTTTCAAAAAAAAAACTCAAGAAGTTGACTATTTTAATGATTCTATCACACAGAATATACGAATTAGTTATCCTATTTATTTTGTGAAAAATATTGAAAAAAAATTATTATCTTCCAATATTAGAAACATTTTTTTTCTAACTTATGATGCTTTTGGAGTATTACCTCCTATAGCAAAACTCAATAAAGCGCAATCAGCCTATTATTTTTTATTAGGATATACTTCTAAAGTTGCTGGAACAGAGTTAAATATAAAAAAACCACAAGCTACTTTTTCTTCTTGTTTTGGGGCCCCGTTTATGCCTTTACACCCTGTTCAATATACGAATATGCTCATAGAAAAATTAGATAAAACAGAAATCAATGTGTGGATGGTAAATACAGGATTGATATCTGGAGGAGATTCCTTAGGAGGATCTCGGATTAAATTAAAAGACACACGAAAACTTGTAGAATCTGCTATAGATGGATATTTATCTAAAGCCCCTTATGAAAAAGATCCTATTTTTAATTTTAAAATTCCAAAATATTGTCCCGGAATCTCTTCTGAGATACTAAATCCAAAAAGAACATGGAAAGATAAAAAAATGTATCAAATTCAAGTTAAAAATCTTGTTAAAAAATTTATTAAACACTTTGATAGATACAGAAAATATACAGATGAAAAAATAACATTTGGAGAACCTCAAATAAGATAAAATTTTCATTGTTTTTTCATTATAAAATGAACAGATTTTCTAATATACTTTCCAAGTATATCAAACTCCACATTAACAGAATCTCCAATTTTCAAAAATTGAAAATTTGTTTTTTCATATGTATAAGGAATAATAGATGTGACAAACATGGATTTAGTACATTTTACTACAGTAAGACTGATTCCATTAACAGCAATAGATCCTTTTTCTACAACCATATTTTCTAAACTTTTTTTAGAATAAAAAGAAAAAATACAACTTCCAATCCTTTTTTTTATTCCAATTATTTTAGCAGTTGTATCTATGTGACCTTGTACAATATGTCCATCGAATCTTTCATAAATTTTCATTCCACGTTCTAAATTGACTTCATCGTTCATTTTTAATCCATTTAAATTGGTACGATGTAAAGTTTCCTCAGAAGCTACTACTGAATAAGTTTTTTTATGATTATTAATATCTATTATGGTAAAACATATTCCATTATGGGAAATACTTTGATTAATTTTTATTTTATGAAATGGATTTTGAAAAGTAATGTAAAGATTATTTTTATAGAGATATAACCGATTTACTTTTGTAGTGCATTCTATAACTCCAGTAAACATATTTTTTTTTACAAAAACAAAATAAATATAAATATATTTATTTCATAAATAAATTATGAAAATTATGAAAAAAAACAAGATTATAGTAGGAGTTTCCACTGGAGATATTAATGGAATAGGAATGGAAATTTTTTTAAAAGTATGTAGAAAAAAAAAACTTTTAGAATTTTTTACTCCTATATTATTTGGATCTACGAAATTATGCTCTTATTATAAAAAAATTCTCAATCTAGAAGTGAGCAATATTAGAGAAATAAAAAATTTCAAAGAAATTACTGATTATAAAATCAATGTTCTAAACATTTGGAAAGAGGATATTAAATTTGATTCTGTAAAAATTAACCAAGATTCAGGAAAATACCCTATCTCATCCTTAAAAAAAGCTGCCAAATCTCTAAAAGAAGGGAAAATTGATGTTCTTGTTACTGCACCAGTAAATAAAAATTTTATGAATTTTAAAGGATTCTCTTTTTTTGGTCATACTGAATATTTTAAAAATATTTTGGAAGGGGAATCATTGATGGTAATGATTCATGATACTTTAAAAATAGCCTTAGTTACTAATCATTTACCATTAAAAAATGTTAGTTCTGAATTGACTATAAAAAAAATTATAAAGTCTATCAAAATTTTGCATCAGTCTTTGATAATAGATTTTTCTATAGAAAAACCTAGAATTGCAGTATTAGGATGCAATCCTCATTCAGGTGAAAACGGATTAGTTGGAGACGAGGAAAAAACAAGAATTAAACCAGCAGTTGATCATTTATTTAAACAAAGACTCTTGGTATTTGGCCCCTATTCACCAGATGGATTTTTTGGAAATCATAGTTATCGTAATTTTGATGCTGTTTTAGCTATGTATCATGATCAAGGGTTAATTCCTTTCAAAACATTAACCTTTAATGAAGGAGTCAATTTTACTGCTGGTCTTTCTCAGATACGAACTTCTCCAGATCATGGGGTCGCATATGATATTGCAAAAAAAGGAATTGCTAATGAAAAATCTTTTGAAAAAGCTATTTTCAGTGCAATAAAAATATTCAAAAATAGAAAAGAACATATGAAAATTTCAAAAAATTTATTATAAAATAACAAGAACAATATTTTTATTGACTTGCAATAAACCTCTATTTATTTTTATGAAAAAATTTTTACTTTTAAATAATAGTTTCATGAATCCCACTCCTAATACAGATATCATTGCGTCATGATTTTCTAATATTTGAAAATATCCATTGACTCCAGGAACTGTCATTTCTGTAACACTATTTTCTTGATACAAAACTTTTTCAAAGTTAATAATTGTAACTTTCATTTCATTTCATGTTATTTTATTTCTTGAAATTTTTATAACATTTTTTTTCCAGATTCTATCACTTGTTCAATTGTCCCTTTCAAATTAAAAGCTGTTTCTGGAATACTATCCAGCTCCCCATCCATTATCATATTAAATCCTTTAATTGTATCTTCAATTTTTACAAATTCTCCTTCAATTCCTGTAAACTGTTTTGCTACATGAAAAGGTTGAGATAAAAACCGTTGAATCCGTCTTGCACGACGAACTAGTAATTGATCTTCATCACTAAGTTCTTCTACCCCTAGAATCGCTATAATATCTTGCAAAGAATTGTATTTTTGCAAGATTTCTTTAACACGTTCTGCACAATCATAATGATTTCTATTAATTAGGTCGGGAGATAAAATACGTGAAGTAGAATCTAATGGATCAATTGCAGGATAGATCCCTAAAGAAGCTATTTTTCTTGAAAGAACAGTAGTAGCATCCAAATGAGAAAACGTAATAGCAGGAGCTGGATCTGTTAAATCATCCGCTGGAACATAAACAGCTTGTACAGAAGTTATAGATCCTTTCTTAGTAGATGTAATTCTTTCTTGTAGAGCCCCCATTTCAGAAGATAAAGTTGGTTGGTATCCAACAGATGAAGGGATTCTACCTAATAAAGCTGAAATCTCTGATCCAGCTTGAGTAAATCTAAATATATTATCTATGAAAAATAATACATCTTTTCCTTTTTTTTCTTTTTCCGAACTTGTTTGATCTCTATAATATTCCGCTAGTGTTAACCCAGATAAAGCTACTCTAGCTCTTGCTCCCGGAGGTTCATTCATTTGTCCAAAAACAAAAGCGGCCTTAGATTCCTTTAAAGCTTCTTTATCTATTTTTGTAAGATCCCAAACCCCTTTTTTCATAGATTTCATAAAAGAATCACCATATTTTATAATCCCCGATTCCAACATTTCTCTTAATAAATCATTTCCTTCTCTAGTCCGCTCTCCTACTCCTGCAAAAACAGAACGCCCTCCGTGTCCTTTTGCTACATTATTGATTAGTTCTTGTATTAACACAGTTTTTCCAACTCCAGCTCCTCCAAATAATCCAATTTTTCCCCCTTTTGGATAAGGTTCTATCAAGTCAATAACTTTAATTCCTGTGTATAATATCTCTGTTTCCGTGGACAAATCTTTAAATTTTGGAGGAATCTTATGAATAGGGTTAGTTTTTAAACTATCTAAATTATCTAATCCATCTATCCCATCTCCCAAAACATTAAAAACCCGTCCATTAATAGATTCTCCTATAGGCATTTTAATAGGCCCTCCAATAATATCTACTTTTTGCCCTCTTTGTAACCCATCTGTTGTATCCATAGAGATACATCTAACAGTACATTCTCCAATATGTTGCTGTACTTCTAAGACAATTTTTTTTTCATGTACCCTAACTTTTAATGCGTCATATATTTTAGGAAGAAAAGAGTTTTTTTTAAAAGAAACATCAATAACTGGTCCTATAATTTTAATTATTTTTCCATTTAATTTTTTCTCCTGCATATAATTTTTTTTGAGTATACGCAAATCATTTATCTTTGTAAATGTAAGAGAAAAAATAAAAATTTTGAAAATTTATTCATTCATTGATGAATTTTCTTCTTTTCTTCCATGTGTATTTACGCTTGGAGTTTTTGATGGAGTTCATAAAGGCCATCAAAAAATCATTAAAAATTTAGTTTTCAGAGCAAAAAAAGAAAAATTATTTTGTTCAGTTTTACTTACTTTTTATCCACATCCAAAAGAAATATTAGAACCCAATAAAGAAATTTTCTATTTAAATACTCTTTCTGAAAGAATATATAACCTAAAAAAAACAGGAATTCAACACTTAATTATTCATCCTTTTACTATCAATTTTTCAAAACTAAGTACGAAAGATTTTCTTCAAAAAATTGTCTCATCCAGATTAAAAATTAAACAATTCATTACAGGATATGATTCACATATTGGAAAAAATAGAGATGGATCTTTTCATCATTTAAAAAATCTATCTCCGATTTATGGATTCAAACTTTATCAAGTAAATCCTTGTAAATCCAACAAAAAAATCATAAGTTCCACAAGTATTAGAAAATCTCTTATAAAAGGAAATATAGAATGGGCCAATAAAGCTTTAGGGTACTCGTATACTTTATCTGGTTTTGTGATTCAAGGAAATGGAATAGGAAGAATTTTAAATTACCCTACCGCTAATATAAGAATTGATAACAAAAAATTAATTCCAAAACAAGGAGTCTATGCGGTAAAAATTAATTATCTACATAATACTTATCAAGGAATGTTGAATATAGGGGTATGTCCTACTATTAGGATTAGAAATAATAAAAAAATTAAAATAGAAGTTCATATTTTTGATTTTCATAAAAATATTTATGGAAAAGAAATAGATATTTTGATTCTTAAAATTATTCGTGAAGAAAAAAAATTTAGGACAATTCAAGATTTGAAAACGCAAATAAATAAAGATCAAATAAAAATAAAAAAATTTTTTCAAAAATTTAATAATCATTGTGAAAAATAAAATAGATCAAATCATTCATCATATTCTTCTAAAAAGAAAAGAGTTTGTTCAAAAAAAATTTTTTTTAGTTTCATTTGAGAATTCTATCATAGAATATATCCAAAAAAAATATAGTACAAAGTTTAGAAATTTTCCTAATACAGAATTCTATACTATGGAAAGATTTCTAGAAATCCTTTCAGGTTTATCTTCATACCATAGATTTTATGTGCTTTTACTTTTTTTTGAAATATTAAAAAAAAAAACAGTTTTCTAGCAAAAAATTTTAACGATTTTTTAAAATGGGGGCCTAGTATTTTGAATGATTTTCATGATTTGGATCTTAATCTTATTAAACTAGACTCTTTTTTTTCCTCTATTATTTCTACAGAAAAAATGAAAGAATGGAATCCAAATATCTTGGAAAAAAAAAATAAAAACTTACTTTTTTGGGAAGACCTTTCTAGGTACTATTACATTCTTCAACATTGTCTTATAAAAAAAGGAAAAGCTTATCCTGGGATGCTTTTTAGAATAGCTTTTTCTAAGCTAAAGAATTTTCTATCTAAAGAAAAAAATACACAAATAGTATTTCTTTTGAAAAGAGATTCATTCATTGAATATGAAAGAAAATTCATGAATAAAATAATTCAGTTGAATCAGGAATCGGAATCTATTCTTATATATTTTTTTTCCAAAAAAGAGATTTTATTAAAAAATTATTCTGATTTATTTCTGAAGAAAGAAAAAAAAATTTCAATAGAAAATAATATTAATCGTTGTATCAAAACAATTAGTGTCTCTAAAGAAATAGAACAAGTATACATTGTCAAACAGATAGTATATAAACTTATTCAAAATGGAAAAAGCCCCCATCAAATAGTTCTCTTATTAGGAGATAATTATTTGTCTACTCCTTTGTTTCATTCTCTAAAAAAGATTACAGGAATTAATTTATCTATCATGAATTATCCATTCAAATACTTTCCGATTCATTCTACTTTTGATTCTTTTTTTCAATTTTTATTAAAAAAGGAAAAATTTAAAAAATTTTATAAAAAAGACCTAATAAGAATATTTTCTGATACATGTATCAGAAAAATTTTTTTCAAAAAAAAAAAATTATCATTGTTTATAGAAAATTTGGATACTGAAGATTCAGACTTCATACCTGAAGATATGATTAATAAATATTTATCTAATAACGATTTAGAAATTATTTTGAAAATACAAACTAATAATACTAAAAAATGTATTACTGGAACTATTTTTTTCATCAAACAATTAAAAACCTTTTTTTCTCTAGAAACAGAAAAACATTTTTTAGAATTAGAATTCCTTTCAAGACTAGAAGTTTATATGAAAAAACTCAAAATACTTGTCAGAAAAAAAAAATGTAATTTTTTTGGAATAAAAGATGTGTTTAATATATATCAACAATTTATAAAAACAGAAAAAATACAATATAAAAAACATCATCCAAATGGATTACCTGTTACAGGATTTATGGATGATAATATGTTGGATTTTGAAAATTTTGAAATAACAATCATAACATCCGTAAACGAAGGAAATATACCGCCATACAAAGATAAAAAAAAATACAACACTTTTATTCCTTTTGATATTCGTAGAAAATTCAGTATTCCTATTTCTAATAAAGAAAATGAAGAAGCCTATTTCCACCATTTCATAAATATTTTAAAAAAATCAAAAAATGTTTATTTGATTTACAAAAATCAACCAGATGAACTGAATTCTGGAGAAAAAAGTCGTTTTATTCATCAAATAGAAATGAATTCTGATTTTTCAACTAAAACTGAAAAAAAAGAAAATATTCCATTTTTTATTTCAAAAAAATCTCCTATTGTTATCAAAAAAACGGAATCTATGATAAAACGATTATATGAACTTTCTAATCGTGGAATCTCTCCTTCTTCTCTACACCTCTATAATTGTAATCCACTTCTATTTTACTATAAAAAAATTATTGGATTAAAAAATATAGAACCAATTTCTTTCAAACAGGAAGTAGGAAAAATAATTCATAAAATATTGAAAGGATTATATTTTCCTATAAAAGGTCAATTTTTAACTCTAAGTTGGATAAGTAATATAAAAAAAAATTATGAATCTATTACAAAAAAATTATTTTTTGAAAATACTTCAAATTCAAATTTTTCTCTGGAAGGAAAAAAAATGTTAATTTTTTCAATAGTAAAAACTTACATAAAGAATTTTATCTCATGGGATGAAAAACTTGTTGATCAAGGGCATCAAATTCTCATTAGAGAATTAGAATTTAGTATCTCAACAAGATTAGATCTTATAAAAAAAGTCAATCTCTATGGAATTATAGACCGTATAGACGAATATGATGGAGTCACACGTATCATTGATTATAAAATAGGAAAAATAATGCCTAAATTTAATAACAAAGAAATTCATATTTATCAAAATAAAATTGCAGATCTATTTCATAATCCAATCTATGGAAATATAATGCAGTTGCTGATTTACGTTTATTTATGGTTAAAATATTCTAAATTTTTAGGAGATAAAAAAACCCCACCAATTATTGGAATTGTTTCCCCTAAAAAAAAAGGGGGAGAAAATT
This sequence comes from Blattabacterium cuenoti, assembly GCF_014251375.1. Lineage (NCBI taxonomy): Bacteria > Pseudomonadati > Bacteroidota > Flavobacteriia > Flavobacteriales > Blattabacteriaceae > Blattabacterium > Blattabacterium cuenoti. The sequence continues at coordinate 583,754 of NZ_CP059187.1, forward strand.
CTATTGTTATAACTCCTATCAATTTTTTTCATCAAGAAAAAATGAATTTTTCTTATAAAAATTATGTAGAAAACTTTCTTCCACATTTAGTGAATAGAATTTCTGAAATTTTAGATCCAAAAATTCCTATTCTAGAAAAAAAATAGAAAAAATAAGAAAATAAGAATTAGTATTAACAATCTAATTAGTGATTTTTAATATATTTTTCTATATAATCCCCAACATCTTCAGTTTTCACTGAAGAATTACTTATAATATCTGGGGTACAAATTTTTTCTTTTATAGAACTTTTCACTGCTTCTTCTAAAAAAATTTTTTCTTTATACATTCCAAAATGTTCTAACATCATAGATGCAGATAGAATACATCCTAATGGGTTTGCTATATTTTTTCCTTCAGCCTGAGGATAGGATCCATGAACTGGCTCAAATAAAGATTTTTTTTTTCCAATAGAAGCTGATGGTAGCAATCCTAAAGAACCAGTAAGAACACTTGCTTCATCTGAAAGAATGTCTCCAAACATATTATCTGTTAGAATAATATCAAATTTTTTAGGATTCATAATAATTTGCATAGCAGCATTATCTATATATAAAAATTCCAACAAGACATCAGGATAATCTGATGCCATCTCTTTAATAACTTCACGCCATAATCTAGAAGTTTCTAAAACATTAGATTTATCCACTAAAGTAATTTTTTTTTTACGAGAAAGTGCTGACTGAAAAGCCATTTTTCCAATTCTTTGAATTTCTTTTCTAGAATACACACAACAATCATAAGCTGCTTTTCCATTTTTAGATCTTCCTTTTTTTCCAAAATAAATTCCTCCAGTTAATTCTCTAAATATTAAAAAGTTAATATTATCCAATTGTTGTTTTTTTAGAAATAGTTTATTTATTTTTGGATAAGTAATTATAGGACGTATATTACAATATAACTCCATTTTTTTTCTAAGTTTTAACAACCCATCTTCTGGTCTCATTCCTATTGGATAATGCTCGTATTTGGAATTCCCTATAGCTCCGAATAAAACGGCATCTGATTTTAAACAACTATCTATAGTTTCTTTTGGCATTGGATTCCCCAATGTCTCTATGGCTTTAGATCCTGCTAAAAGTTTTTGATAAATAAAATTATGAAAAAATTTTTTTCCAATAGAATTTAAAGCTTTAATTGCTTGTTTTATCACTTCAGGACCAACTCCATCACCTTCTATGACAACTACATTCTTTCTCATATTTTAAACAATATTAAAAACCGATTTTCTGTTTTTTTCAAAAGCCACTATATCTGTTTTAATAGAAACTAAAAAATCTATATCATCATATCCATTGAGAAAACAATTCTTTTTGTATGGATGGATATAAAATTTTTCAAACTCTCCTGTTTCTACTATTTTTACAATTTGTTTTATTAAATTAACTTGAATATTTGTATGTGGTTTATTTTCAATTATATCAAACAATTTTTTCAAGAACAATTCGGAAACTTCTACAGTTAACAATCCATTGTTTAATGCATTTTCTTTAAAAATATCAGCAAAAAAACTAGATATAACTACTTTAAATCCATAATCATAAATAGCCCATACTGCATGTTCTCGACTAGATCCACATCCAAAATTTCTTCCTGATAAAAGGATTTTTCCAGAAAAAATAGAATTATTTAGAATGAAATCTTTCTTTAAAGATCCATCTTTTTCATAACGCCAATCTCTAAAAATATTTTTAACACATTCTTCACGTTTTGTTTCTTTTAAAAAACGAGCGGGAAGAATTTGATCAGTATCTATGTCAACCATGGATAAAGGAATGACTTTGCTAGTTAAAACAGTAAATTTTTTCATATATATTTTTTTACATCTACAATTTTTCCTTCTATAGCAATAATAGAAGCAGTCAAAGGACTTACAAGTAAAGTTTTAACTCCAGGGCCCTGTCTTCCTTCAAAATTTCTATTGGATGTAGAAACACAATATTCTCCTCCAGGTATTTTATCTTCATTCATCCCTAAACACGAAGAACATCCAGGTTGACGGAATTCAAATCCAGCATTTATTAAAATTTTGTCTAACCCTTCTTCTTTTGCCTGTCGAACGACTTTTTGTGATCCGGGAACCACCATTACTCTGATCACATGAGCAGCTTTTTTTTTTCCTTTCACTATGGAAGACACTAATCTTAAATCTTCTATTCTAGAATTCGTGCAACTTCCTATAAAAATATAATGAATAATTTTTCCTATTAAAGATTCTCCCGGAGAAAATCCCATATAATTTAAAGATCTTTTATCATCATCAGAAAGTGATTTTGGAATACGTTCAGAAATTTTCATACACATTCCTGGTGTAGTTCCATAAGTAATCATTGGATCTATATCTTCTGCATTCAGAATATATTCTTTATCAAAAACTGTATTTTTATCTGTTTCAAAAGTTTCCAAATATTCCATATATTTTTTATTATCAAACTTCCTATTACATTTTTTTATGTAATCAAAAGTAACTTCATCCGGAGCTATTAATCCTCCTTTTGCCCCCATTTCAATGCTCATATTACAAATAGTCATTCTTCCTTCCATACTCATATTTTTAATAGTAACTCCAGTATACTCTACAAAATGTCCTATTCCTACATCTACTCCTAGTTTTGAAATTATATACAAAATAATATCTTTCGGGGTCACACCCTTTTTCAAATTTCCCTCTAATTGAATTTTCATTTGTTTAGGTTTAGAGAGTAATAAACATTGACTTGCCATTACCATAGAAACTTGACTAGTTCCAATTCCAAAAGCAATACTTCCAAAAGCACCATGAGTAGATGTATGACTATCTCCACAAACGATAGTCATCCCGGGCAAAGTTAACCCTAGTTCTGGTCCAATAATATGAACAATACCATGATTCTTATCTCCAAGTTCATATAATTTGATTCCAAATTCTTTACAATTTTTTGTTAAAAAATTTATTTGTTTCCTAGATAAAGGGTCTAAAATAGGTAAATGTTGATTTATTGTAGGAACATTATGATCCGCAGTAGCTATGATTTGTTTTGGTCTAAAAACAGAAAAACCTCTTTTTTTCAATTCTAAAAAAGCTTGGGGACTCGTAACTTCATGAATATAATGTCTATCAATATAAAGGACATCTACACCATTTTCCAATGTTTTTACTGTATGTGATTCCCAAATTTTATCAAATAATGATTTAGACATGTTGAATTATTCTAATCTATTGTAATCAATTTCTTCTTCTTATTATCATTCATAAGATTGGATTCTTCCAAAATAATTTTTAATTCTTTATCAGAAATTTCTTTTTTCTTATCAGCATATCTTAAAAAAATAGAATAAACTAAATCTAAAGAATTTTTATTAAAAAAATATCCCAATTTTTTATAACGATAAGCCAAAGCAGATCTTCCACTCCTAGCTGTTAAAACGATTGAAAATTTATCAATTCCCACATCTTCTGGATTAATACTCTCATAAGTTTCCCTTTTTTTTATTATCCCATCTTGATGAATACCTGATGAATGAGAAAAAGCATTAATTCCTACAATTGCTTTATTAGCTTGTACTTTCATTCCCGTACATTCGGAGACTAAATGACTCGTTGAAGAAATCATCTTTGTTTTGACATTTGTAAATAAATTCAAATGAGAATTTTGTTTGATTATCATAACAATTTCCTCTAATGAAGTGTTTCCCGCTCTCTCCCCAATTCCATTAATAGTACATTCTACCTGTTTTGCTCCATTAATTATTCCGGATAAAGAATTAGCAGTAGCTAATCCCAAATCATTATGACAATGAGTAGATAATATAATTTTATGAATTCCTTTAACATTTTCTTTGAGATATCTAATTTTTTTACCATATTCTTCTGGTAAGCAATATCCTATAGTGTCAGGAATATTAATAACTGTAACTCCATGTTTAATTACTGATTCACAAACTCTTGCTAAAAAATCGTTCCTAGTACGCCCTGCATCCTCTGCATAAAATTCTACATCCTCCACAAATTTTTTGGCATATTTCACAGCTTGTATAGCTCTCTCTATAATTTTTTCTGGAGTACTATTAAATTTGTAACGAATATGACAATCAGAAGTCCCAATTCCAGTGTGAATTCTGGATCTTTTTGCATTTTTTAAAGCACTTCCTGCTATTTCTATATCTTTTTCAACAGCTCTAGATAATGCACAAATAATAGGATCTGAAATAGATTTACAAATCTCTTGAACTGACTGGTAATCACCGGGACTGGAAACTGGAAATCCGGCTTCAATAACATCTACTTTCAAACATTCTAGTTGTTTAGCTATTTTTACTTTTTCTTGAGTATTTAGTTTACATCCTGGAACTTGTTCTCCATCACGCAACGTTGTGTCAAAAATATGAATTCTTTTCTTTTCCATACTTGGATTATTTTAATTCCATCTCAAAACTATTTCTTCCAAAAAAAAATAATAGAAAATAATTTTTCTATTTACAATGGATAATGATTACAATTATTTTATATACTTCTGTTTTTCAGAACAAAATATAAGTAAAAAATTACAATGTTAAATAATAAATTAGATTCTCTTTTCCTATTAATTCAATCTCTGTCAAAATCAGAAAAAAGAAACTTTAAACTTTATTCAACACGTATAAAAAAAAACAAAGATGCGAAGTTTATAAAACTTTTCGAAATAATGAGTAAAATGAATTCTTACCAAGAGAAAAAAATATTGGAAAATACATCTATCAGTAAAATTCAATTATCCAATATGAAAGCTCATTTGTATAAACAAATTTTAATTAGTCTTAGATTGCTACAACATATTACTACTGTTGAAAATCCTGATATACAAATACATGAATTTTTAGATTTTGCTAAAATATTATATAATAAAGGGCATTATATACAAAGTTTAAAATTCTTAAAGAAAGCAAAAGTTATAGCCAGATCGAATGAATCAAATACAATCTTATTAGAATTAGTAGAATTTGAGAAAATGATAGAATCTCAACATATCACTAGAAGTATTCATTCTAGGTCTGGAGAATTATCCTTGGAATCTAAAGAATTGATTGAAAGAGTACAATGTAATAACGATTTATCTAGTCTTTCATTAGAATTATACGGATTATATTTAAAAGTAGGATACGTAAGAAATGAAAAAGACAAAATATTTATAGAAACATATTTTCGAACAAATCTTCCGAAATTTGACATTGATAAACTTAGTTTTTATGAAAAATTATTTTTATATCAAGCTCAAGTATGGTACCATTACATTAGACAAGATTTTATAATGTGTTATAGATCATCTTGTAAATGGATAGAGTTATTTCAAAATCATGTAAAAAAAAAGAAAGTTTCTCCTATAAGCTATTTAAAAGGATATCATTATTTACTAGACACTTTATTTTATTTGAATCATTATTCTAAATTCAAAAATGTTTTAGAACAATTTGAAAAAGAAGTTCAAAATGGAGATATTGTTTTAAACGGAAATACTAGAGTATTAATTTTTATGTATAAATATACTAATCGTATTAATAAACATTATATGGAAGGAACATTTTCGGAAGGAGTAAAAAATATTATTCCTTCTTTGTTCAAAGATTTGAAGAAAATTTATCCCCGTTTAAATTCTCATTATATCATGGTTCTTTATTACAAAATAGCTTGTTTATATTTTGGAAGTGGAGATAATAAAAATACTATTAGATATTTATTAAAAATTATGGAAAATAAAGAAAAAAATATAAGACAAGATTTACAATGTTTTGCCAGACTTTTACATTTAATTGCTTGTTACGAAAGCGGATTGGATGAAAACATGGATCGTAAAATACAATCTGCATATAGATTTTTTATTCAAATGGATGATTTATATATTGTACAAAAAAAGATTATTCATTTTTTCAAAAATCTAGGATCCCTTTATCCACATCAAATGAAAGGACAGTTTAAAAAATTAAGAGATAAACTAATTAAATATTCTGATCATCCTTATGAAAAAAGAACATTTTTGTATTTGGACATCATTTCTTGGTTAAATTCCAAAATAGAAAACAAATCTATTGAAATGATTATAAAAGAAAAATTTTCAATCAATCATTCAATCATTAATTAATGAATTGAATTATTTTTTATCATATAAAAATATGACTTTAAAAAAAAGAAGAAAAAAATATGAAAAAACAAAATTAATAACCTCCGAAAAAACATTCGAAGTATCATACTTTATGATTAAATAAATCATTGCAAAAATACTAAAAAAAAACTGCAGAGTTACACCTATTATGTAACTAGGAATAGTTAAATTCGGTTTTTTAGAAATAGTAAACAAATAAAAAAATAAAAAAAAAATACTGATTATCAACAAATATATATCTATATACAAAAAAAATAGAAAATCTTTTTCAGAGAAAAAATTATAAATCAAATGTATTATAAATACAGAAAAAAAAATTATTATCAGTTTATATTCTTTTATATTTTTTATCATAAACATACTAACTAAAATATAATAAAAAAACAGTATAATAATAAAAAATGTTATTCTTTGAATTTGAATATGCAAAACATTATTTATGAACTCACCTGGAGAGGTTTAATACAAAATAAAGTTCCTGGTTTAGAAGAACAACTAAAAAAACGTACAACTATATATATTGGTTTTGATCCAACATCTGATTCTTTACATTTGGGAAGTTTACTTCCTATTGTTATATTAATTCATTTTCAAAAAATGGGGCATAAATCCTTGGTATTAATTGGAGGAGCTACGGGGCTTATAGGAGATCCATCTGATAAATATCAGAATAGGATTTTTTTAAGCAAAAAAACTTTGCAAAAAAATATAGAATCTATAAAGGAACAAATTTCTAATTTGTTAGATTATCATTCAGAAAAAACAGAATTATTAAATAATTTCATTTGGATAAAAAATATTCCTTTTTTAAAATTTATTCGTGATATAGGAAAATACTTTACTCTAAAGTACATGATATCTAAAGATTCTGTAAAAAAACGTTTTTACAATAAGAAAAAAAACGGAATATCTTTTACTGAATTTTCTTATTCTCTTATACAAGGATATGATTTTCTATACTTGAATAAAGAAAAAAATTGCTTTCTCCAAATTGGAGGATCAGACCAATGGGGGAATATTACAACGGGAATAGAGCTTATTAGAAAAAAAACTGGAAAAAAAGCATATGGAATGACTTTTCCTTTAATAACAAAACCTAATGGAAAAAAATTTGGTAAAAGTGAAAAAGGAGAAAATATCTGGTTAGATAAAAATCGAACTTCTCCATATAAATTTTACCAATTTTGGATGAATGTTTCTGATATTGAAATTGAAAAATTTATCAAGTTTTATACTTTCTTTTCTAAAGAAAAAATTTATTCATTAATTTTAGAACATAGAAATAATCCAGAAAAGAGATTATTACAAAAAAAATTAGCGTATGAAATGACAAAATGGGTTCACGGAAATGAAACTTATGAAGAAGTTAGAAATATTTCTAATATTTTATTTAATACAAATATTCAATTACAATCTTTAGATGAAAAAACTTTATTTTCTATATATAAAAATATTCCCCACATTATTTTTCCCAAAAAAGAGTTTGAAAAAGGGATTTATTTATTAGATTTTTTGAAGAGGAGTAGTTTTTTCTCATCTAAAAATGAATCTAATCGTGCTTTAAATGCAAATTCAATTTGTATAAATAAAATATCTATCAAAAAAAATATCTTGCTCAATCAAGAAAATGTAATATATAAAAAATATATCTTACTTCAATTTGGAAAAAAAGAATTTTTTATGGTAAAAATTAATAATTAATATCCAAAATTTTTCAATTTTTTGTAATTGGATTTCCAATTTTTACATACTTTTACATTTAGTTTTAAAAATACTTTTTTCTTGTTGAAAAAAGATTCTATTTCCCTTACGGAAAAAAATTCTAATCTTTTTATGGTTTTTCCTTTTTTTCCAATTAGAATTCCTTTTTGAGAATCTCGTTCTACATATATAGAAGAAAATATATTGATACAAATCTCATCTTCTTTAAATATTTCTGTAATAATTTCAACGGAATAAGGAATTTCTTTTTTATATAAAAAAAATATCTTTTCTCTAATAATTTCATTAACAAAAAATCGTTCTGTTCTATCACTTAAAATTCCTTTAGGATAATAAGGAGGATGTTCAGATAACAATTCTAAAATTTTATTCATCAGTAAATCCTGATTCATCTTTTTTAACGCAGAAATAGGTAATATTTCAGAATAGGGAAGAAATTTATGCCAAAAATCTATTGTATCAGAAAATAATTTGTCACTAGTATATTTTACTCCGATTCTATCTATTTTATTGATTAAAATAATAACAGGAATATTCTTTTTTTGAATTGAATTCAATGTAACAGAAAAACATTTTTGAAATAGATTCAATTGAACTGTACTTATTCCTATATCTGTCATAAATAAAACTATATCAGCGTCTTCTAAAGATTTTTCAACATATTGCATCATCATCTTTTGCATAAGAGAAAGAGAAGTTATTTGTAAAATAATTCCTGGTGTATCAGAAAAAATAATCTGATAATTAGATTTTTCTATGATTCCTAATATTCTATGACGAGTTGTTTGTGGTCTATTCGTAATAATAGAAATCTTTTCTCCTACAAGAGAGTTTATTAATGTAGACTTTCCTACATTCGGAAATCCTATAATATTAACAAAACCGGATTTATGAATAATCACTAAATATTGTTTTTTATTTTTACAATTTCTGATTGTCTAAATACAATTCCTTTTTCTTTAAAAAAATCTACTAGTATCTTAGTATTATCATGGATTTTTCCTTGTAATATTTTTTTAGAAAGATTATTTAAAATATCATGTTGAATCACTCTTTTTAATGGTCTCGCACCAAATTGAGGATCGTATCCTTTTTCAGAAAGATATTCTATTGATTCATTTGTAGCTTCTATACAAATATTCTTTTTTGATAATAAAAGTCCTAATTTTTCTATTTGTAATTTTACAATTTTTTTAATCTCTTTTCTAGAAAGAGGTTCAAATAAAATTATCTCATCAATTCGATTAATAAACTCGGGTCTTACAATATTTTTTAATAAATCTATTAAAGACTTTTTGATAGGAGCCATTTCATTAGTAGAAGAAAAATAAATTTCTTGATTAAATTTTTCTTGTATGAGATCCGCACCTATATTGGAAGTCATTATAATAATTGTATTTGTAAAGTTCACTGTACGTCCTTTATTATCTGTTAATCTTCCATCATCTAACACTTGTAAAAGGATATTAAATATATCTGAATGAGCTTTTTCTATCTCATCTAATAAAATAACACTATAAGGACGACGACGGATAGATTCTGTCAATTGTCCACTTTCATCATATCCAACATAACCAGGAGGGGCCCCAATTAATCTACTTACTGAATGGCTTTCTTGATATTCACTCATATCAATACGAACCATATTATTTTCATTATCAAAAAGATACTCAGCTAATGTCTTAGCTAATTCTGTTTTTCCGACTCCTGTCCCACCCATAAAAAGAAAAGATCCTATAGGTTTTTTTTCATCTTGTAGCCCAGCTCTAGAACGCCGTATTGCATTTGCTACAGATTTTATAGCTTTCTTTTGACCGATAACTCTTTGATGTAATTTTTTTTCTAAAAATAACAACTTTTCTTTTTCATTTTGCAACATTTTAGTAATTGGAATTCCAGTCCACTTAGAGATAACTTGTGCAATGTCTTCTCTAGAGACTTCTTCTTGTATCATTTTTTTTCCAGTTTCATTTTGTTTCTTTAATTTTTTTTCAAATAATTTTACTTTATTTTCTTCTTCTTTAATTTTTCCATATCTTAACTCAGCAACTTTTCCATAATCTCCTAATCTTTCCGCTTGTTCTGCTTCAAACTTAAAATTTTCTATTTTTTCCTTGGATTTTTGTATTCCTTCTACTAAATCTTTTTCATTTTGCCATTGATTTTGTAATTTATTTCTTTCCTCATTCAATTTGGATAATTCTTTTTTTAAAAAAACTAATTGTTTTTCATCATTTTCTCTTTTTATAGCTTCTATTTGGATTTCCATTTGCATTATTTTTCTATGTAGAACATCTAGTTCTTCAGGTTTAGAATTAATTTCCATTCTTAGTTTCGATGCTGCTTCGTCAATCAGATCAATAGCTTTATCAGGTAAAAATCTTTCGTTAATATAACGTTGAGATAATTCTACCGCAGAAATGATAGATTCATCCTTAATTCTTACTTTATGATGGCTTTCATATTTTTCTTTTATTCCACGTAATATTGAAATAGCATCTGTAACAGATGGTTCATCAACATAGACTTGTTGAAATCTTCTTTCTAAAGCTTTATCAACTTTAAAATATTTTTGATATTCATTTAAAGTAGTAGCTCCTATAGCCCGAAGTTCTCCTCTTGCTAATGCCGGTTTTAAAATATTTGCCGCATCTATAGCCCCCTCACCTCCTCCTGCACTTACCAAGGTGTGGATCTCATCAATAAATAAAATGACATCTCCATCTGAATAGGTAACTTCTTTGACAACTCCTTTAAGACGTTCTTCAAATTCTCCTTTGTATTTAGCTCCTGCAATAAGAGACGCCATATCTAAAGAATAAACTTGTTTATTTTTTAAATTATCTGGAATATCTCCACTGATAATCCGATGAGCTAATCCTTCAGCAATAGCTGTTTTTCCAACTCCAGGTTCTCCAATTAAAATTGGATTATTTTTTGTTCTTCTAGATAATATTTGTAAAACTCTACGTATTTCTTCATCACGTCCAATAACAGGGTCTAATTTTCCTTTATTAGCCCATTCATTAAGATTTTTTGCATATTTTTCTAAAGAATTATAAGTATTTTCAGAAGTTTGTGAAATAACATTTCCGCTTTTTTTTCTTATATCCTCTATGATTCTTTTTATACTATTTTCCGTAATTCCTTGATCTCTTAACAATTGAGAAGTGGCATCATCGGAACTCATGAAAATAGAGTAAAAAATATGTTCAATAGAAATGAATTTATCTTTCAATTCTTTAGAATAAGTTTCTGCTCTATTAAACATTTGTAAGACATGATGACTTAAATGTTGAATAATTGGGGATCCGCTGCTACTACTACTTCTTAACACTCTAGGATAAGTAGTGATAATACGATCTACTCCTATCATTATTATTTTATGATTTACATTTAATTTTTCTAAAAAAAAAGGAATAAGATTTTCCTCTTTTTTTAATAGAGATTTTAAAATATGTGCATTTTCAATAGATTGTTGATTATTTTTTAACGCAATTTGTTGCGCTTCTTGTATAATTTTTTGAGATTTTAAAGTAAATTTGTTAGAATTCATAATGAAATTTTTATTTCAGAATAATACTAGTTTTTGTAAAAAATGAAAATACTATGTTTGATTAAATTCTCATTATTAATAAGTCTAATAAGTTCCATTTTTTTTATATATCAAATTTTTTTAACAGAATTAGGAATATGTATGAGTTTCTTTTTTTCATTTTAACAATCATGATTCAATAGAAGAGAAGAAAGAAATAGAAGAAGTGCACCATTTTTTTCTTACTTATTTCAAGAAAATATGATAAAGTAGTATTACTGACTTACTCTCAGATATATAGAAAATGATAAAAAAAGAAGAAATACAATCTCTTTCAAAAAAAGTGAATAAAATTTATGATGTTCTTAATATTAAGAAAATTAAAATTCTTCTTAATGAAGAGCAAAAGAAAATTTTTAATCCTAATTTTTGGAAAAATTACAAAAAATCTAAAAGAGAGATTAAACGGTTTCATGCTATGAAAACATGTATGGAGGATTTTTTTGAATTAAAAAGTGCATTGGAAGAATTAGAAATTATTTTTTCTCTTTCTAAAGAAGAAAATATTGAAAAAGAACTTTATATTCAATTTCATAAAACAAAAAAATTATTATCAAATATAGAATTTAAAAATCTTCTTTCGGAAGAAGAAGATATTTTTAATGCAGTATTACAAATTTCTTCTGGAGCAGGTGGGACTGAAAGTTGTGATTGGACATCTATGTTAATGAGAATGTATATAATGTGGGCAGAAAAAAATCAATATTCTGTTAAAAAGATTCATCATATTCCTGGAGATGTTACAGGAATGAAATCAGTCACTTTAGAATTAAATGGATTGTATGCTTTTGGATCTCTTAAAGGAGAAAACGGAGTCCATAGATTAATTCGTATTTCACCATTTGATAATAATTCAAGAAGACATACTTCTTTTTCTTCTGTTTATGTTTATCCATTAGTAGATCAAAATATAGAAATTGATGTAAAACTTTCTGATATCCAATGGGAAACTTTTCGTTCTGGAGGATCAGGAGGACAGAATGTAAATAAGGTAGAAACAGGAGTTAGATTACGTCATATTCCCACAGGAATGATTATAGAAAATACAGAATATCGTTCACAAATACAAAATAGACAAAAAGCCTTACAACTTTTAAAATCTAGATTATTTGAAATAGAAATCATTAAAAAAAATGAAAAAAAAAACAAAATAGAATCCGAAAAAAAAAAAATAGAATGGGGTTCTCAAATACGAAATTATATCATGCATCCTTATAAATTAGTCAAGGATTTACGAACAGGTTATGAAACTAATCAAATCCATTCTGTTATGAATGGAGAAATAGATGTTTTTTTAAAAAAATTTTTGATCTACAATAAAAAAAAATAATTTTTTCTATTTCAATTTCAATGAAAATTCGCTATTCTGATCTTATAGATCAAACTTTTGGGTTCCCCACTGAGGAATTTACTATTAAAAATAATCTGTTAGAATTTCATGGAATTCCGTTAATGAATCTAATTCAAAGATATGGAACTCCACTCAAGTTTACTTATTTGCCAAAAATATCACAAAATATACGAAAGGCTAGAAAATGGTTTGAAAAAGCTATTCATTCCAATCAATATAATAACAAATATACTTATTGTTATTGTACAAAAAGTTCTCATTTTTCTTTTATCTTAGAAGAAGTATTGAAAAATAATATTAGTATTGAAACTTCATACGCTTATGATATAGAAATTGTTAAAAATCTTTATAAAAAAGGAAAAACAAACAAGAATATTGAAGTTATTTGTAATGGATTTAAAACTCACAATTACATAGAAAATATATCAGAATTGATTAATAATGGATTTTGTAATACTATTCCTATATTAGATAATTCCGATGAACTGGAAAAATTAAGTCTATTTATAAATTCTCCATTTAAATTAGGAATTCGAATCGCATCAGAAGAAGAACCAAAATTTGAATTTTATACTTCTCGTCTAGGAATTGGATATAAAGATATTATTGTTTTTTACTTAAACAAAATAAAAAATAATCCAAAAGTAGAATTGAAAATGTTACATTTTTTCATTAACACAGGGATTAAAGATACGTCCTATTATTGGAACGAACTTTTTAAATGTTTACACATTTATGCTAGACTTAAGAAAATTGCTCCAGAATTAGATATCCTAAACATAGGCGGGGGGTTTCCTATCAAAACATCTATGTCTTTCAAATACGACTATGAATATATGACTAATGAAATTATTTATCAAATAAAAAAGTTTTGTCAAAAAGAAGATATTTTAGAACCACATATATATACAGAATTTGGAGCTTACACAGTAGGAGAGAGTGGCGGTATCCTCTATAAAATACTTAATCAAAAACGTCAGAATGACAGAGAAAAATGGAATATGATAGATAGTTCATTTATGACAACTCTTCCAGATACTTGGGCAATCAGTAGTAGGTTTATCATGATGGCTATCAACCGTTGGAACGATTCATATGAAAGAGTATTTTTAGGAGGATTAACATGTGATAGTGATGATTATTATAATTCAGAACAACATATGAATGCTATTTATCTTCCTTGTTTTCGTGAAAATATTCCACTTTATATTGGTTTTTTCAATACTGGAGCATATCAAGATACAATTAGTGGATATGGAGGGGTACATCATTGTTTAATTCCTCAACCTATTCATATTTTAATAGATCATAACGAGAAGAAAAACTTTGTATATAGAATATTTAGAAACTCACAAAGTCCAGAAGAAATCTTAAAAATATTAGGTTATTAAAAAAATTTTATATGTATGAAGGCAAAAACTTTTGCAGGAATTCCTAAAAAATATGCTCTACTTAAAAATTCTAAAATAGTACTTATTCCTGTTCCATATGATTATACAGGAACATGGAAAAAGGGAGCTAGAAAAGGCCCCAAATATTTTTTATCTGCAGCAGAACATATGGAATTATATGATATTGAAACTAATTCTGAAGTATACAAAAGAGGAATTTTTATTGTTCCAACACAAATTGAAAATTTTTCAATTTCTTCAAAAGAAATGATAGAAAAAGTATACAAAATTACAAAAAAATATCTTTTAAAAAATAAGTTTGTCACATTAATAGGGGGTGTCCATTCTATTTCAATAGGGAGTATTCGTGCGTTTGGAGAAATCTATACTAATCTAAGTATTCTTCATATGGACGCACATACAGATTTACGTCCTATATATCATGGAGATCCTTATAATCATGCTTGTTCTATGCATGAAGCATCAAAAAAATATCCTGTTATTCAAATTGGAATTCGTAGTATGGATATACTGGAAAAACAGTATATCCAAGATGGAAATATATTTTATATACATGATATTTATCAAAATGATTTATGGATGAAAAAAGCAGTTCAAAAATTGTCTAAAAATGTATTTCTAAGTATAGATATAGATGTTTTTGATCCAAGTATCGCCCCCTCTACAGGAACACCAGAACCAGGAGGGATGTCTTGGTATAAAACTTTAAAATTTTTAAAGATGTTATTCAAAAAAAAACAAGTTATAGGTTTTGATATTGTAGAATTATTGCCAAACAAAAAAGAATATTCTACAGATTTTCTAGTAGTAAAACTCTATTATAAACTTCTGTCATATAAATATGAATTAACTCAGTCATGAATCAAAATAAAAAAACAATTATAGCTATAGATGGATATTCCTCTTCTGGAAAAAGTACTCTTGCGCAAAAAATATCTAAAGAATTAAAATTCAATTATATAGATACTGGTGCAATGTATAGAAGCGTGGCGTTATTAGCTATTCAAAAAAATGTTTTCAATAGTGACTTGTGGAATAGCACAAATTTTATTCCTATTTTGAAAGAAATAAATTTCCAATTTAAATGGAATAAAATATTAAATAAAACAGATTTTTTTTTAAACAAAAAAAATGTTTTACATGAAATTCGTTCCAAAAGAGTGACAAATAAAGTTAGTTTAATAGCTAGAATTCCAAAAATACGTGACATATTAACAACGATTATTAAAAAATTTATTAGAAACGTTTCTAATAAAGGAATTGTTATAGATGGAAGAGATATAGGAAATATTGTTTACCCTCAATCAGAATTAAAAATTTTTATGACAGGATCTATAGAAATTCGTTCTTATAGAAGATTTCAAGAAATTCAAAAAAGAGGTGGATTAAATTCTTATTCTTATGAAGAAATAAAAAAAAATATTCTCTATAGAGATAGAATGGATACTTCTAGAAAAATTTCTCCGCTTAAAAAATCTTTAGATTCCATAGAAATAGATAATACATTTTTAAGTCCCGAAAAACAATTGACACTTGTCCTGAAAGTGATAGAAAATATCAAAAATAATAGAAAAAAAATAAAAAAAATCATTTAATGAAACTTTTAAATGGAAAAATAGCAATAGTAACAGGAGGATCAGGAGATATTGGAAGATCTATTGTGAAAACATTTGTAAAACATGGAGCACATGTTATTTTTACATTTTTTTATTCAAAAAAAAACGCTCAAGAATTATCCAATGAATTGGGAAATTCTGTTGAAGCACACAAAATAGATCTCACAGATTTTAATTCTTCTAAAAATTTTGTAAAACAAGTTTTTGAAAAATTTGGATGTATAGATATATTAGTAAATAACGCTGGAATCATAAGAGATAACTTATTGTTAAGAATGTCTGAAATAGATTGGGATTATGTTATTCGAACTAATGTTTATTCTATTTTTTATCTCACAAAATATGTAATTAAATTTTCTATGATGAAACAAAAAAATGGAAGTATTATTAATATGAGTTCTGTTATAGGAGTTATAGGAAATTCGGGGCAATCTAACTATGCCGCATCTAAAGCTGGAATTATTGGATTTACTAAATCAATAGCGAAAGAATTCGGTAAAAAAAATATTCGTTGTAACGTCATAGCACCTGGATACATTTTTACAAGAATGAATTCTCATTTTCAGTCAAAAATAAAGGAAAATTGGATTCAAAGTATTCCGTTAAAAAGACCCGGAATTCCTCAAGATGTAGCAAACTGTAGTTTATTTCTTGCATCTGATCTTTCTAATTATATTACTGGAGAAGTATTAAATGTAAACGGAGGATTAATTTAAAAAAACCTGAATATTATTATGTTTTCAAATAAAAAAGTGGTTCAAAGTTTAGGAGAAATTCTAATCGCGAAATCTATTTTAGATATAATAATCTCTCCAGGATCTAGAAATGCTCCTATCATTATACATTTTACACAACATATGTCTTTTCATACTTATAGTATTGTAGATGAACGTTGTGCTGGTTTTTTCGCTTTAGGTATTTCACAACAGATAAAAAAACCTGTAGTTCTTAGTTGCACTTCTGGATCCGCAGTCGTTAACTATTATCCTGCAATTACTGAAGCTTTTTATCAAAATATTCCTCTTATTTGTCTTACTGCAGATAGACCTAAAGAAATTATAGATGTCTTTGAAGGACAAACTATTCATCAGGAAAATATTTTTAAAAATCATGTTGCAACATCCATTCAATTAACGGAAGATGAATCTAAATTAGGATTATGGTATAATGAAAGGTTAATCAATGAATCTATTAATCAATGCATTTTGAAAAAAAAACCTATACATATTAATATTCCTTTTTCAGAACCTCTTTATGAAACAACAGATTACTTACAAGTAAAACCTAAAATCATAAAAACGATTCCAGTAAAAAATTATATTGATGAGAATCAATATAAAAAAGAAAGAGAAATATGGAAAAAATCTAAAAAAAAAATGATTTTACTAGGATTATTTCATCCAGAAAAAAACATGAAAAAAATTTTAATAAATTTAAGTATGGATCCTTCCATAGTTATTTTCACAGAAACTACATCTCACATACATGGTAAATTTTTCTTTTCATCTATAGACCAACTTATTTTTAATATAAAATCTAAAGAATGGATTCAATTAAAACCTAATATTTTATTAACTGTTGGAATAAACATTCTATCCAAAAAGATAAAATTTTATCTCAGAAAATATCCCCCAATGTATCATTGGCATATAGGAGTAGAAAATAATCAAAATCATTATCCAGATACTTATTACAGGTTAACAACCTATTGGCCTATTAAACCGGAAACTTTTTTTCAATCATTTTTCTACTACTCAAAAAAAACTAATAGTAACAGAAGAATAATAAATAAAAAACCTAATTTTAATCCTAATAATTCATCTAAATCTTGTAAATCTTATTATAGATCTCAGTGGGAAATCTTAAGAAAATTTAAAATAAAAAAACAGAATTTTTTTTTGAAAAAAGAAAAAAGTTTTTCAGACATTCAAGTACTATTTTTTATATTCAAATCCATTCCTAATAATTCCATTTTACAATTAGGAAACAGTACTATTATACGATACTATCAACTTTTTAATAAAAAAAAAGATTCTGTTCAGTCTTATTGTAACCGGGGGACTTCTGGAATAGACGGGTGTGTCTCAACAGCTATAGGAGCATCCGTTTGTAGCAAAAAAAGGGTTACACTAATTATTGGAGATATAAGTTTTTTTTACGATAGTAATGCTTTATGGAATAATTATATTCCAAATAATTTTCGAATCATACTTATTAATAATGGAGGAGGAAATATTTTTAGATTTTTTTTGAATAAAAAAATGAATATACCTGAAAAAAAATTTGATTTTTTTGAAACGAAACATTCTTTTACTGCAGAAAATATTTGCGAAATGCATCATTGGAAATATGAAAAAGTATCAGAGAAATCTACTTTGATAAAAAGTCTATTTTATTTTTGGAAAAAGTCAGATATTCCTCGTTTGTTAGAAATAAATACTAAAAAATCTAATAATGCAGAAACATTAAAAAAATATTTATTCCACTAAACTATTTAAAAAAAAAAGTAAAAACAACATCCCAAACAGCTTTAATTCTAGCAAGTGTTTCTCTAATCTGTATTTTAGAATCAAAAGATAAACTCTTTGCGTTAAATCCTATGACATCTAAACCTAAACAATTTCCTATAAAAATAGCTCTTTCATTATGAAATTTTTGAGATATAATAGTAAATTTTTTTTGATTAAAAATTTTATAAACTCTTATTACAGAATGTAATGTACTAATTCCTGAAAAATCTTCATATATAAAATATGAAGGAACTCCTTTTTTCACTAATTCTTTCTTCATCATTTTGGGTTCGTTATAATGTCTTTCTCTGTTATCTCCACTAACAATTATATAACTAATTTTCTTATGAAAAAAAAGAAAATAAGCTGCATCTATTCTGTATTTAAAATAAGCGTTAATTCCTCCTCCATGTAAATATTTAGAAGTTCCTAATACTACTCCAAATGTATTATATGGAATTTCATTAACATGATCATAACTTTTTCTTATAGCCCATAAACTAATTCCAAAATAACAAAGAATAATAAAAAATGAAACAATAATAAAAAAAAATATACGTTTTATTTCTAATTACTAATCAATACTATTGATTAGTAAGATATTTATTTAACCAACTAAAGTGTCATCTTCAATAATCCATTCTCCCTTTTCCAAAAAAAATTCTACTTGTTTTAATTTTATATTTTTCTTTTCTCCAGTAACTAAATGACGAATATTAATTCGATTATTTCTCCCTAACTTTTTTCCATTTTTTCCTTTCAAATTCAAAAAATCATAATTTTTTGAATTTGAAAGACTCCATAAAATATCGCTTTTAATGACAGTTGCCACAAGCAAAAAAGAGATCACTTTTTTATTTATTTCATAAACTTTTTCCTGAAATAAATTAAAAGCATTTTGCTTATAAACTATTAAAGGATCTTTTTGTTCAAAAACAGCATTTTGAACTGAAGATCGCAAACTATCCATTTCTCTCAAATGTTCTTTCCATTTTTCATCTAGAAAACACAATATAGTTTTTTTTTCAAACATAGATAATAAAGATCTTCCTTCAGTATCATAAATTTCCTTAAAACTTGAAACTGAATTAATAGTATTTTTACCGTCTGTAAAAACAATCTGTATTTTATAATTATCCTGATTTTCTTCAAAAAAATTAGATAGATTAGAAATAATAGGAAGAAAATTTTTAGAAAGTATTTTTTCTTTTTTCTTTTCATAAAAATCTATGATATGATCATGAAGTCTATTGATACAATCATGTTCTTTATATGAAAAAAATTCCCTTTCTTGTAGAGGAAAATGAATTCCAAAAGTTTGAAAAAATTCAAATTCAAAATTTTTAAAATCTAAATATTTATGATTTAAGATCATGACGTCTAATAAGAGATAAATCATATTAGATATGTCTAAATTTAATTCATTTTCACTACACAATGCATTTTTACGTTTTTTATAGATAAATTCTCGTTGTTTATTAATTACATCATCATAATCCAGTAATCGTTTTCGTACACTAAAATTATTATCCTCTATTTTTTTTTGTGCTCTTTCTATAGACTTTGTTAACAAAGGATGTTCTATAATATCTCCTTCTCTATGTCCTAATCTATCCATTAATTTTGATAGTCTTTCAGAATCTATAAATAAACGAATTAAATTATCTTCTAAAGAAACATAAAATTGAGAAGTTCCTGGATCTCCTTGACGTCCCGAACGTCCTCTTAATTGATTATCGACTCTTCTAGAATCATGTCTTTCAGTTCCTAAAACTGCTAATCCACCATATTTTATTACTTCTTGAGAGAGTTTTATATCCGTACCACGACCCGCCATATTTGTTGCTATAGTAACAGCTTCAGGAAAACCTGCTTTTGCTATTATTTCCGCTTCTTTATCATGTAACTTAGCATTTAAAACATTATGTGAAATTTTTCTAAATTTCAATGCTCTACTAAGGAATTCAGAAACTTCAACAGAAGTAGTTCCAACAAGAACTGGGCGTTTTTCATTTTTAGAAAAATGAATTATTTTTTCTATAATGGCGTTATATTTTTCACGTTGTGTTTTAAAAACAAGATCTTGCAAATCTTTCCTTTGTATGAGTTTATGAGTAGGAATTACTACTACATCTAATTTATAAATATGCCAAAATTCTCCGGATTCTGTTTCAGCTGTTCCAGTCATTCCAGATATCTTCTTGTACATTCTAAAATAATTTTGTAAAGTGATTGCAGCAAAAGTTTGGCTGGAAGATTCTATGTTGACATGTTCTTTTGCTTCAATAGCTTGATGAAGTCCATCAGAATAACGTCTTCCTTCCATAATACGACCCGTTTGTGGGTCTACTATTTTTACTTTTCCTTCTAACATTACATAATCTACATCTTTTTCAAAAAGAGTATAAGCTTTAAGCAGCTGATTAACAATATGTATACGTAGAGATTTAACAGTAAAATTTTTTAATATTTTTTCTTTTTCTTTAATTTCTTTTTCTTTTGGTAAATTTTTTTTCTCTAATTCAGTTATTTCTACATTTATATCAGGCAATACAAAAAAACTGACGTCATCCACATTTTTAGATAGAAATTCAATTCCTTTGTCTGTTAATTCTACAGTATTATTTTTTTCATCTATAACAAAATAAAGATCCTTATCAACTTTATGCATATCCCTTCCATTATCTTGTAAATATTGACTCTCCACTTTTTGTAAAATTAAACGAATATTCTCTTCACTTAAGAATTTAATTAAAGACTTTTTTTTTGGTAATCCACGATATGCTTGAAAAAGTTTAAATCCCCCCAATTTTTTATCTCCAGATTTTATTAAACTTTTAGATTCATGAAAAAAATTATTTATTTCTTTATTTTGTTGATTAACAATTTCTTCTATTTTATCTTTCAATAATCTAAACTCATCTTTATTATCTTTATCAGGATGAACCGGTCCTGAAATAATTAAGGGAGTCCGAGCTTCATCTATTAATACAGAATCGATTTCATCTATTATAGCGTAATTTAACTCTCTTTGAACCAGTTCATCTTTAGAACTTGCCATATTGTCACGTAAATAATCAAAACCAAATTCATTATTGGTTCCGTAAGTTATATCTGCTTGATAAGCTTTTTTACGAAAATATATATTAGAAGATAAGTAATAATCAATACAATCTACTTTTAATCCATGAAATTCCATTAATGGGGCCATCCAACCAGTATCTCTTTTAGACAAATAATTATTTACCGTAACAATATGGACTCCTCTTCCAGAAAGAGCATTCAAATAAGCGGATAAAGTTGCAACGAAAGTTTTTCCTTCTCCTGTTGCCATTTCAGCTATCTTACCTTGATGAAGAACTACTCCACCCATTAATTGAACGTCATAATGGACCATATCCCAAATAATGGATTTTCCATAAGCATCCCATTGATTTTTCCAAATTGCCATATTCTTATGCAAGAAAACATAAGGTTTTTCTTTTGAAATTTCTTCATCAAAAAATGTAGATTTTACTATAAGTTCTTTTTTTTCTTTAAAACGTTTAGCAGTTTCCTTAATAACTGCAAAAGATTTCGATAAAATATTTGTTAATATTTTTTGTTCTTCTTGATAACATTCTTCTCGTATTTTTTCTATAGTCAAATACTTTTCTTCTAAAGAGTTGAGAGTACAAGATTTGTTTTGTATTTCTTTTAGAATAGATTTTTCTTCTTCATGAAATTTTTTTGTAGACGTTTTTATGAGTATTTTAAATTCTTGAGTTTTTTTTCTTAATTCATCATCAGATAATAACGATATTTTTTTCTCTTCTTCTTTAATATGAATTAAAATTTTTCTGACCTCTTGAAGGTCTTTTTCATTCTTATTCCCTAAAAACGTTCTTAAAAGATTTCTAAAAAAATTCATTAGAATAAATGTAAAACTTTATTATTAAAAAACATATTCTTTAAAAATGTAAATTAAAGTTCATATTCATCTCTATTCCAATAAAAATCTTCATCATCACGTGGATAATCTGCCCATATATCTTCTATTGATTCAAAAACTTCTCCTTCTCCGTTTTCTAATTGTTGGAGGTTTTCCACTACTTCTAATGGTGCCCCAGTACGAATAGCAAAATCAATTAATTCCTCTTTTGTTGCAGGCCAAGGGGCATCTTCTAAATGAGAAGCTAATTCTAAAGTCCAATACATATATTTGATGTTGATTGTTCTACTGACTGAATTCAATTTGAAAAAATGAACTTATTATAGAATTACAAGATAAAATTAGTGAATTTAAATTACAAATAATTTGATATTAATTATTTATTATTATCTAATCTAATCTATTTCAGAAATATGAGAAAATTACCTAGAATTGTGTTTATAGGAGGAACTCAGTTTTCTCTTTTTTCTTTAAAAGAATTATTCATTAATAAGTATAACATAGTAGGAATAATTACAAATCCTGATAATCTTATTTACAGAAGAAATGCATCACGTACTATTATAATGAATCCTATAAAAAAATACGCATTAGAAAATCATATTCCTCTTTTACAACCAAAAAATTTACTAGATTCTTCTTTTTTTAAAAATTTAAAAATTTGGAACGCAGACATACAAATTGTTGTTTCTTTTAGAATTTTACCTAAAAAAGTATGGGGATCTCCTAAAATGGGGACTTTTAATTTACACGCATCTCTTCTACCACAATATAGAGGATTTTCTCCTATCAATTGGACAATTATAAATGGAGAAAAAAAAACTGGATTAACCACTTTTTTTATTTCTAATAAAATAGATTCTGGAAATATTCTTTTGCAAAAAGAAGTTAAAATAGGAGAAGAAGAAACAGCTGGAGAACTGGAGAATAGATTGAAAAAAATGAGCGGATCAATAATATTAGAAACATTAGAGGGAATTTTGGAAAAAAAAATAATACCTCTTCCCCAAGAGGATAGGAGTTCTTCCCCATTAAAAAATGCTCCAAAAATATCTACTCAAAGTTGTAGAATTCATTGGAATGAAAATTCCATAGAAACTATTTATAATAAAATTAGAGGTCTTAGTCCTGTTCCAACTGCATGGACTATATTATTTCTCAATAAAAAAAGATTTTTTAGATTCAAAATTTTTGTTGTTAAAAAAATACGAAAAAAACATTTTTTTCCAATTGGACTAGTAATTATTTCATTGTACAAAATGAAAATTTCAGTCAAAGAAGGATTCATATCTGTTATTGAATGTCAAATGGAAGGTAAGAAAAAAATGAATATAAAAAATCTAATTAACGGAATAAAAATAAGAAAAAATATTTTTGTTCAATAAGAATTTTTTCTACACATGTAGAAAGTGTTTTTTTTTCTTTCAAAGAAAAGAAATAAATCTTGATAAAATCTTTTTTATCTAATAGATATAATTATATCTTTGCTAAGATAAGACACTTGTATTCTAATAATAGTCTTGATTGATAGAATGATACTAGATACTAAATAATAATGAAACGAAAAAAAAACTAAAAAAATAATAAATAATAATGAATAAAACAGAATTGGTTAATTCAATAGCCGAAAAAACTGGGATCACAAAAATAAAAGCCAAAAATGTGACAGATGCATTTATTGATACAGTCATAGATTCTCTAAAAAAAGGAGATAAAGTTACATTAGTAGGATTTGGAACCTTTTCTGTTGTAGAGAGAAATCCAAGAAATGGAATTAATCCAAGAACTGGAAAAAAAATTCACATTCCAGGAAAAAAAGTGGCTAAATTTAAAATAGGAGCAGAACTAACAAAATTGTAATAAAATTTTTTATTTTCTTCTTTTTTTTTTCAAAAAAAAGTAAGTAAAAAGAAAATAAAATAAAAATAGAAGAAGAAAAGAGATTCAAACAAATAGAATAAGTATTCTCACTCAATTCATATCATAATAAATAAGAAAAGAAAGAAAACTTATTTACCTAATAAGAACTTTTTGTATTTGTTTGTTTTTTTTTGTGAGTTAGGGCGATAATCTACATAATTTCCAATCTTTTTCTTCTTTAAAATAGTTGTAAATTAATCTGTCATGAAGTCTATTGGGTTGTCCTTTCCAAAATTCCATTTTATATGGTTTTACAATATATCCCCCCCAATAAAAAGGTCTTTTAATTCTATTTTTTTGAAAAAAATTGTTCCATTTTTGATATTCATTAAATAAATATTTTTTGGATGGAATTATAGTACTTTGTCTTGAGGCCCAACATCCTATTTGATTTTCTTTAGGTCTTTTATAAAAATATTCATCTGATTTTTTTATTGATAGTTTTAAAACATTTCCTTTAATAAGGACTTGTCTTTCTGTATTGGGCCAATAAAAAGAAAGACAAGCTTTTGGATTATTTTTAATAGATCTTCCTTTTAAGCTAAGATAATTAGTATAAAAAACAAAACCTTTTTCAGAATACATTTTCAATAGAACAATTCTTGTTTCTGGAACTCCATCTTCTCCTATAGTGGAAATAGACATTGCATTTGGTTCTTCATCAATTTTATGAAAATTCTTTTCTTCTTGAAACCAAAAATGAAATAATTTTAAAGGCTCCAAAGGAACATCAGATTCTAACAAAGAACCTTTTTTATAATTTTTTCTATAATGACTTAAATCAAAAATCATAATATTTCTTTTTTTAATATAAAAATATACTACCTTTATTTACTTATATATAACTTTTAAGGCGTGATAGCTCAGTTGGTTAGAGCGTTGGATTCATAACCCAGAGGTCGGGGGTTCAATTCCCCCTCACGCTATTTTTATCTTCAGATAAAAATAAAACATGCATTTTTCTATTTCTAGATTTTCTCTTTTGCAAGAGTTACAGGATTTACAGAAAATAACAATCATTTACCAAAATGAAAAAAATTATGAATATTTTTTTCTTAATATTTTAGAAAAAAAATTAATTATCACATTCTCAACGGATGAGGTTATAATTACTACAGAAATACAAGTAGTATTTTCGAAAAAGTATTCAAAAGAACAAGTAATTGTTAGTTCTAAATTGATAATAGATCTTTTGACTACATTTTTAGATGAAATTCTTTTTATAAAGTTAAAAAAAGAAAAAAAAATACTAAGGATTTACTCGGAACAAGGAGATTACGATCTTCCTATTTTTTTTAAAAAAAAAAATTTTACTCATTTTTACAAAAAAATATTATATAGTAAAAAAATTACTGTATTTTCAAACATACTTTTGAATAGCATAGAGAATACTTTGTATGTAATTGAAAATACAGAAGAATTAAGACCTATTCTGAATGGAGTTTTTTTTGAATTTTCTTCAATTGGATTTACTTTCGTATCTACGAATACTTATTATTTAGTAAAATACTCTATAAAATTAGATTTAGATCAGTTTTTTGACTTTACTATTTCAAAAATAGATCTAAAAACTTTGAAAAAAATTTTAACCAATGAAAAAAATAGAGTTACTACTATTGAGTATAAAAAATCTAACAATAAAATTAACATAAAATTTTCTTTTAAAAAGAAAACTTTTTCATGTTCGTTCATAAACGAAAAATATCCAGATTATAATTCTGTTTTTCCTAAAAAAAAATATGATATTTCATTTATTATAAATCGTATTTTGTTTCTTAATTCCATTAAAAGAATATCTATTTTAGATGATAAAAACAAAACAAGTATCATTCGTTTTTATTTTAATGATAATAACAAAATAAAAATTTATGGAAAAAATTCTTCGAGTACTTTAAAAATTCAATACGAATTCATTCATAATGATTTCAAAAAAAAAGAAATAAATATGGGCTTTAATTCTCAATTTTTAATTGAAATATTATCCTTTTTAAAAGAAGATTTTGTTAGATTTGAATTGTATACTTTGAGTAAAGTTGGTATTTTGAAGCCAATTCAAAAAAATAATAAGAAAAAAAAAGAATCCATTTTGATATTAATTATGTCAGTTATAATATGATAATAATATGAAAATCTCATATAATTGGATAAAAAAATATCTCTCTATCAATAATCTTATTAGCATAGAAAAAATTTCTAATTTTCTTACTGATATTGGATTACCAGTAAGAAGTATAAAAAAAACATTGATAGAAAATCATGTAGAAGATTATATACTAGACATAGAAATCACACCTAATCGTTCTGATGCTATGAGTCATTATGGAATAGCTAGAGATTTATACGCAGTTTTAACATTTCGAGGGTATAAAAAAGTACATTTATCAAAACCAATAATACATTATAAAAAAGATATTCTTTTTGATAAAGAGAAACATTGTTTTCAAATTTTTATTGAAGAAAAGAAAAAATGTATCAGATATTCTGGGTTAGTTATTTCTAAAATAAAAATAGATATCTCTCCAAGATGGTTAAATTTTAGATTAAAATCAGTTGGAATTAAACCTATCAATAATATAATAGATGTCACAAACTTCGTAATGCATGAATTAGGACAACCTATACATGTTTTCGATCTGGATCAAATAGAGGGAAATAAAATTATAATAAAAAATGCAAAAAATCATACAATTTTCGAATCTATTGATAATGTAACAAGAAAATTAAATAAAAAAGATTTAATGATTTATGATACTATAAAACCTTTATCAATAGCCGGAATGATAAATAGTAAAAACTCAAATATTAATATAAAAACTAAAAATATTTTCCTAGGAAGCGCTTATTTTGATCCAATAATTATTCGTTCTATTGGAAGAAGACATTTGATTAAAACAGATGCAAAATTTAGATTTGAAAGAGGAGTAGATCCTGATCAGACGGTATATGCATTACAAAGAACTGCGGTACTCATAAAAAAAATTACAAATTGTAAAATTTGTTCCGATATAATAGATATTTATTCTCACCCAATATTTCCTTTCAAAATAAAACTTCGTTATAAAAAAATTAAAGAAATTCTAGGACAATCCATTTCAAACAAAAAAATTAAAAAAATTTTATTTTTACTTGAAATAGTTGTTATTTTCGAGTGTGATAAATATTTATTAGTTCTTGTACCTAATTATAGAATTGATGTTCAAAGAGAAATAGATTTAATAGAAGAAATATTACGTATTTATGGTGTAAATAAAATAAAAATTTCTGATAATAATATAAGAATATCTCCCTTGCCTAATTTTTTTCACAAAACAAAAGAAAAAATACAAAAAGTTATTTCAAAAAAATTGGTTTATTATGGATTTCAAGAGATTATAAATCATTCTATGAATAATAAAAGTAAATTCTCTTGTTTATTCAATTCTTTTCTGAACAGAAAAGAAATTGATATCATGAATCCTATAAACAAATTCTATAATTCAATGCGTACTAATCTTCTATTTGGAATGATAGATTGTATAAAATATAATCAAAACAGGAGAAATGTAGATACAAAATTTTTTGAGATTGGAAAAATTTATTTTCAAAAAAATAAAAAATTTTTAGAAAAAACTTTTTTAAGTATTTCTGTTTCTGAAAATGAAAAAGAAAAAAGTTTCATAACAGATGTAAAAAATTCCTCTTTTTTTTATTTGAAAGGAATTATAGAACAAATTTTTCAATTAAGTGGAATTTCTAATTACTCCCAAATATTATCTACACATCCTTTTTTAGAAAATAGTATATCAATTCAATACAAAGAAAAAAATATTGTTATTTTAGGAAAAATAAAAAAAGAATATTTTTCTATTTCTAAAAAAATAGAAATATTTTATGCAGAAATTGATTGGGAATATTTCATTTCTATTATTCAAAAAAAAAAAGTTATTTATGTACCATGTTCAAAATATCCTACTTCAAAACGAGATTTATCAGTATTAATAGACAAAACTATTTCTTTTGAAAAGGTTTATCGAATAATTAAAGAAAAAGAAAAAGGAATAATTAAAAAAATTAAAATATATGATTTATATGAAGGAATCAATTTTCCAAAATCAAAAAAATCCTATACATTCAGTTTTTTTTTCGAAAGTAATAAAAAAACATTAACCGATGTTTTCATTCATGAAGTCATGAAAGAAATAGAAATATTTCTAAAAAATAAACTAGGAGCAACAATTAGAGAAGAGAATAAATTAATATAATTTTTTTAAAATTTTTCTAAGTCCAGTTTCCTGTTCTATTATTTTTGATATTTTCTTAATATGAACTCTTTTTTGTATCATAGTATCTCTATATCTCATGGTTACTGTATTTGTTCTTAACGTATCATAATCTACAGTAAAGCAAAGAGGAGTTCCAATAGCATCTTGTCTACGATAAAGTTTTCCAATAGATTTTTTTTGATCATAAATTAATTTATGATCAATTTTTATTTCATGAAATATTTTTTCTGCAATTTCTGGTAACCCATCTTTTTGAACCAATGGAAATATAGCCGCTTTTACAGGAGATAAATAAGGAGGTATTTTTAAAACAAGACGGTGATCCTCAGTTTTTTTTAATTTTTCCTTTTTAAGAGAAGAAGAAAATATAGCTAAAAAAAGACGATCTACCCCTAAAGATGTTTCTATTACATAAGGAATGTAGTTTTCCGATTGATTCTTTCCAAAAAAAATTCTTAGTTTTTTATTGGAAAGCATCTCATGATTTCTTAAATCAAAATCTCTTCTGGAATGAATGCCTTCTATTTCTCTAAAACCAAAAGGAAAATTAAATTCTATATCAGAACCAATACTAGCATAATGAGCTAATTGATCTTTATCTTGATCACGTAATTTATATTTTTCATTTCCTAAATTTAACTCTAAATGCCATTTCAAACGAACTTCTTTCCAATACTCATACCATTTTATTTCTTCTTCAGGAAGAACAAAAAATTGCATTTCCATTTGTTCAAATTCACGCATACGAAAAAGAAACTGTCTTGCAATCATTTCGTTCCGAAATGATTTTCCGATTTGAGCAATTCCAAATGGAATTTTCATTCTATTAGATTTTTTTACATTCAAAAAATTAGAAAATATTCCTTGAGCAGTTTCCGGACGAAGAAATAAATCACCTTTTTCTTGTTTAACTTTAAACATCATATTAAAAGGACGAATATTCGTCCAATTTTTAGAACCACATACAGGATCAGAAATGTTTAATTCATCAATTAAAACACGAATATCTAAAAAATCATTCTTTTTTAAAGATTGATCCAAACGAGATAATATTTCTTTTCTTTTATTAGAATCCATTTCTCTTTCTCTATTCACATATTCTCTAATTAATGATTCAGGATTGTATTTTTTTTTAGAATCCTTGTTGTCAATCAAAAATTCATTAAATTTATCAACATGTCCAGAAGATTTCCAAACATTAGAATGCATAAGAATAGAGGTCTCCAGTCCTATTATATTTTCATGTATTTGAGTCATAGATTTCCACCAATATTCTTTAATATTATTTTTTAATTCTACTCCATATTGCCCATAATCATAAACGGCATTCAATCCTCCATAAATTTCACTAGATGGAAAAACAAATCCATAAGTTTTTGCATGAGAAATCAAAAAATGAAAAAAATGCTCGTTTTCTTTCATGAAATAAATATTTTATTAATTGATTAAAAATTAATATTTATTAAATATCAGATAGATACCTTTCTAAATCTAAAGCGGCCATACATCCACTACCAGCAGAAGTAATAGCTTGACGATAAATAGGATCTTGTACATCTCCTGATGCAAATACTCCTGGTATATTAGTATGAGTACTCCCCCTTTTTACAAGAATATATCCTCTTTCATCTAAAGAAAGTTTTTTTTGAAAAATCTCCGTATTAGGACAATTCCCTATGGCTATAAATAATCCACTAATCAAAAGTTTCTGAATAGTTTTATTAGTATTATGAATTATTTTTATTCCTTCTAAAAAATTATCTCCAATAATTTCTAAAATTTTAGTACTAAACAATATAGTTATATTTTTTTTTTTTAAAACTCTGTTTTGTAAAAGTTTAGAAGCTTTAAATGAATTTTTTCTTACTAATAAATATACATTTTTACAAATTTTTGATAAATAACTAGCTTCTTCCAAAGCAGTATCCCCTCCACCTACCACCGCGACATCTTTTCCTTTATGAAAAAAACCATCACAAGTGGCACAAAAAGAAACTCCTAAACCCATAAATTTTTTTTCTTTTTCAATCCCCAAAAATTTAGGACGAGAACCTGTAGCTATGATAATCCCTTTACTTTCTAGACTACTACTATTTTCTATATTAATACGATGCGTGCCTCCTTTTTTACTTGAAAAATGAACTTCACTAACATTCTTATATAAAATTACAGTATTAAATCGTTTTGCTTGTTTTTTACAGTTTTCCATGAAATTCTTTCCACTAATTCCTATAGGAAATCCAAGATAATTATCTACATTTGTAGTGAACATTAATTGACCTCCGGGTTGCGATCCTGCAAAAAGAATAGGATTTAAATCTGCACGAGCAGCATATATAGCAGCAGAATATCCGGAAGGTCCAGATCCTATAATTACGCAATTAACTATTTTTTCTTTTGACATAATAAAACAACTCTTTTCTTATATATAAAAAAAAACAAAATTTCAGCATCAAAAATTTAAATATATTTTATATATCTTATGTCATTTTTCTATTTTTTTCTTAATTATTTACATTTAAAAAAAGTAAAAAATAAAACTTATATTTATTGCGTAATTAGAAAAAAATTTTATACCTTAACTCAAGAAGAAGTCATCCGACAATATATAATTTTTCTATTGAAAAAAGTGAAAAATTACAAAAATTCAAATTTAAAAGTAGAAATTCCTTTTCAAATAAACAAATTAAATAAACGATTAGATCTTTTAGTGCACTTAAAAGAAAGACCATACATATTAATTGAATGTAAAGCACCAAATATTTCTATAACACAAAAAACTTTCAATCAAATTTCTTATTATAATAAAAAAATAAAAGCTCCCTATTTAATGGTAAGTAATGGAATTAAAAGCTTTATTTTTCAAGTAGATAAATACACTAAAAAATTTTTATTTTTAAATCATATTCCATAAAAAAAATAAATAAATGACGAAATGAATTTAATTCATATGATTATCCATCATATATTCATAAATGAATGATGCATGTAATCAATGAGATCTATCAACTTAGTTGAATAAGCAACTTCATTATCATACCATGAAACTATTTTTATAAAAGTAGGACTTAACATAATGCTAGAATTTGCATCAAAAATAGAGATTCTTTGATCTCCTATAAAGTCAGTAGATACTACTTCATCTTCCGTATATCCTAAAATACCTTTTAATGTAGTTTCAGATGATTTCTTCATATAGAATTTAACCTGATTATAATTGGTACTATTTTTTAAACAAACAGTTAAATCTAATACAGAAACATCAGAAATCGGGACTCTAAAAGCCATACCAGTCAACTTACCATTTAAACTTGGAATAATTTTTCCAACTGCTTTCGCAGCACCTGTAGATGAAGGAATAATATTATTTAATGAAGATCTTCCAGATTTCCAATCTCTTATAGAAACAGAATCTACTACTTTTTGAGTAGCAGTAGAAGCATGTATAGTAGTCATCAATCCTTCTAATACTCCAAAATTATCATTCAATACTTTAATTATCGGAGCTAAACAATTCGTTGTACAAGAAGCATTAGATACAATCATTTGATGAGATTTCATAGTGTTATGATTAACCCCCATAACATACATTGGAATATCCTCTTCATCTTTTGGAGGAGAAGATAATATAACCTTTTTTGCTCCTGACTGTAAATGCCCCCCAGCTAAATTTTTTGTTAAAAAAATTCCAGTTGACTCTACAACATAATTGACATCTAAATCACCCCATTTTAAATTTTTTGGATCTTTTTCGTTACTAACTTTGATACGGTTTCCATTTAAAATTAAATAATTTTCTTCTATATGAAGATCTCCTTTGAATCCCCCATGTACAGAATCATATTTTAATATATATGCTAAATAGTCTGAATTGACTAAATCATTTATACATACAACTTCCATATTATTTCTCTTTAAAGCAGACATTAAAACTAATTTCCCTATTCTTCCAAGACCATTGATTCCTATTTTAATTTTTGACATAATTAATAATTTATGTTTTATTATAAAATTAATTTTTAACTTTTAAAAAAGTCATAAAAGCAGATGAAGGAATTTCAACTTTTCCTATTTGACGCATTTTTTTCTTTCCTTTTTTTTGTTTTTTCAAAAGTTTTCGTTTTCTAGAAATATCTCCTCCATAACATTTTTCGGTTACATTTTTTCTTAAGGCTTGAATTGTTTCTCTTGCAACAATTTTTCCAGAAATAGAAACCTGAATTGGGATACAAAATTGATGTTTTGGAATTAAAAG
This sequence comes from Blattabacterium cuenoti, assembly GCF_014251375.1. NCBI lineage: Bacteria > Pseudomonadati > Bacteroidota > Flavobacteriia > Flavobacteriales > Blattabacteriaceae > Blattabacterium > Blattabacterium cuenoti. The sequence continues at coordinate 616,483 of NZ_CP059187.1, forward strand.
AGATAATTTTTTACATATTTTTTTTGCCATAAAAAAAGCATTGTTTTTATGAACTAAAAGAGATAAAGGTTCTATATTTTTATGGTTAATTAATACATTTATTTTTTTTAAGTTTGAATTTCTATAACCTAAAAAATTATAATCAAAAGATGCATATCCACTAGATATGGTTTTTAATTTATTATAAAAATCAAATATTATTTCAGATAAAGGCATTTCAAATGTAATCTTAACTCTTTCTGAAGTTAAGTAGTGTTGATCTCCAACCATTTTACCACGTTTTCCAATACACAGATTGATAACTTTTCCTAAAAATTCTTTTTTCGTAAGAATGGAAACAAAAACATAAGGTTCTTCTATTTTTTGTATTTTTTCAGTTTCTGGAAAATCTGAAGGGTTATTTACTTCTATTACTTGAGATGTTTTTTTTTTCATAAAAATCCTGTAAGAAACATTAGGAATAGTGATAATAATAGAAATTCCATATTCACGATCAAGACGATCTCTAACAACTTCCATATGAAGTAAGCCTAAAAAACCACAATGAAATCCGAATCCTAAAGCAGGAGAAGATTCAGAGGTAAAAGTCAAAGAAGAATCATTCAATTGCAATTTTCCCATAGATGAACGCAATTCTTCATATTTGTCAGAATTGACTGGATAAATACTTGCAAAAACCATAGGTTTAGATTCTTCGAATCCACTTATTTCCTTTAAAGCTGGGTTTTTAGAATCAGTTATAGTATCTCCCACTTTTACTTCGTAAGGATTCTTTATTCCAGAAACAACATATCCTACATCTCCTGTTTCTACTTTATTTTTAGAAACATGTTTTAATTTTAGAGTGCCTATTTCATAAGCACAATAAATTTTTCCTGTAGACATAAATCGTAATTTTTGTCCTTTTTGAATACATCCATTCTTTACTATAAAATAGGCTTCTACTCCTGTAAATGGATTATACAAAGAATCAAATATTAACGCTTGAAGAGGAGATTTTGAATTTCCATTTGGATGAGGAATTTTTGTCACAATTTGATCTAAAACATTTTTAATTCCTAATCCATTTTTTGCACTGACAGAAATAATCTCTTCAGGATCACATCCAATCAATTCTGTAATTTCTTCTATTACAAACTCTGATCTTGAATCAGACAGATCTATTTTATTTAAAATGGGGATAACTACAAGATTTTTTTTTAATGCTAAAGAAAGATTGGAGACAGTTTGTGCTTGAACGCTTTTAGTACAGTCAACAACAAGTAATGCCCCTTCACATGCAGAAATAGAACGTGAGACTTCATAAGAAAAATCAACATGTCCCGGAGTATCAATTAAATTTAATATATATGTTTGATTTTTATATTTATATTCCATTTGAACTGCATGGCTTTTAATAGTAATTCCACGTTCTCTTTCTAAATCCATATTGTCAAGTAGTTGATTTTTATTGTATTCTTTTATGGAAACAGTTTTTGTGAATTCCAATAAACGATCTGCTAAAGTGCTTTTTCCATGATCTATATGTGCAATGATACAAAAATTACGAATCTGATGAATCATAATACCTATATAAATTTAATGACCTTGAAGGGATTTGAACCCATATCATAGGAATCGGAATCCTATATTCTATCCAATTAAACTACAAGGTCTAATTTTTTAAATTAATTTTTTATTGAATAAATTCATAGTTTTTTGTAATCCATTTTCAATAAATGAAAATATTATATCAATACCTATTGAAAATAATTTTTGGGATAATTTTTTATATTCTTCTTTATCCCAGTTTTCTAACACATAATTAACTTTTGAAGAAAAATTATTATTCTTTATTCCAAAACGAAGACGAGCATAATGTGATGTTCCTAACTCTTTTTCAATGTTTTTCAATCCATTATGACCTCCATCTCCTCCTTTTCCTCTTAATCTAAGATTTCCAAAATGAAGATAAATATCATCAGATATGATAAGAATATTTTTATAATCAATTTTCTCTTTATTTATCCAATATTTAACAGAAATTCCGGAACAATTCACATAAGTTAAAGGTTTTAAAAAAAAAAGTTTTTTTTTTCAAAATTTAATTTTGAGACAAAACCCAATTTTTTTTCTAAAAAAGAAAAAGAATATTTTTTTGCAATTTGATCTAAAATTAAAAATCCTAAATTGTGTCTTGTTTTCTCATATACAAATCCAGGATTTCCTAATCCAACTATTAAAAATTTTTCCATTTTTTTATATATATTCTGAATGAAAGACTTCATTCACTTTCATTCCTATATCTGCTGGTGATTTTACTACATGTATTCCACATTTTTCCATGATATTCATTTTTACTTGTGCCGTTTCTATTTCGTTTCCTATAATAGCTCCAGCATGACCCATTATACGTCCTTTTGGAGCAGTTTGACCTGCTATAAATCCTATTATTGGTTTTTTATTTTTTGATTTTTTTATCCATTCTGAAGCCTCAATTTCTAATTTTCCACCTATTTCTCCAATCATTACAATACATTCTGTTTCAATATCTTTAAAAAATATTTCTAAAATTTCTTTTATATTCATTCCAATAATACTATCCCCTCCTATTCCAATAGCAGTGGAGATTCCGTATCCTTCTTTTACTATTTGATCTGCTGCTTCATAAGTCAGTGTTCCAGATCTAGATACAATTCCTACTTTTCCTTTTTTATTGAAAACTAAATTGGGCATAATCCCTACTTTTGCTTTTTCAGAAGAAATAATCCCCGGACAGTTTGGACCAATCAAACGTGATTTCTTTCCTTTTAAAAAATGTTTTACTAAAATCATGTCTGAAACAGGAATTCCTTCAGTAATACATACAATAATTTCAATATTTGTGCTAATTGCTTCTAGAATAGCATCTGAAGCAAATAAAGAAGGAACAAAAATAACACTTACATTTCCTCCTGTATTATTAACTGCTTCATACATAGTATTAAAAATAGGAATTCCCAAAAAAACTTTTCCTCCCTTTCCAGGTGTTACTCCTCCTACTATAGAGGTTCCATAATTCATCATTTGTTCAGTATGAAATAATCCTTCTTTTCCAGTTAATCCTTGTACAATAACTTTAATGGTTTCATCTATTAAAATACTCATATTATATTAACAATTTAATCTTTATTTTTTTTACTAATCTTTTCTCTACCGTCCTAGAGAAAATTTATTTTCAGTATTTATTTTAATGTATTGTGTGTATTGTATTTTCCATTACCAGTATTATATATGATTATTATGAATCATCAACAAACTGATAGTTTGTTTGTTTAACATTCATTCGATTTCATTCTATTTTTTTAATTCATTCAGAATTCATCAATTTTTTATTTACCAATTTCGCTATTACTTCTGCTTCCATGACTAGTTTTTTATTTACGTACCCTTTCCCTTTCATATGGACTATTCCTCTTTTTATAGGTTCTAGCAAATCTACTTGAAATACTATCAAATCTCCAGGAACTACTTTTTTTTTAAATTTCACTTTATCTATTTTCAAAAAATAGGTAGAATAAAATTCTGGATTTTTCATTTTTTTTAATGCCAAAATTCCACCTACCTGCGCTATAGCTTCTATTTGTAATACTCCAGGCATAATTGGTTCATTAGGAAAATGGCCCATAAAAAAAGGCTCATTCATAGTAACATTTTTTACACCTATTACTCTATTTTCAGTTAGTTCCATAATTTTATCTACTAATAGAAATGGAGGTTTATGAGGTAAAATTCTCATAATATTCTTAATATCAAAAATAGGCTCTTTTGTTAAATCAAATTCAGGAACATTTTTCAATTTTTGAATTTCTTTTTGCAATTTCTTTACAAACTGTATATTGATATGATGAGATGGATTATAAGCAATTATTTTTCCTTTTATTTTTATTCCTGTTAAAGTTAAATATCCCATAATGTCTAAAAGATAGTGTTTAGCTACTTCATTGTTATTATTATACTCACAAAAACAAAAAGGAGAAAAAAACGAAAATATATGATGTCCCCCTATGTTTTTCTTATCCTTTTTAAAAAGAGAACAAAAAATTTTTGAATTTGCTATTTTTTGTTTAAATTGTTTAAAATGTTTTAAAACAGCATTTTGTGAATGAATCAATTTTGAATCAAAATCAACTATAGTTGCTAATTCAAATTTTTTAGAAGGTAAAACTAAAATTTCTCCTCCTGTTTTTGGATCTGAATATGACATTATTTTATTTACTGAGTAATATTCCCTTTCAGCGTGTTGTTCTACAATTCCCACTTTCTCAATAGCTTCTACAAAACATCTGGAAGATCCATCCATTATAGGAAATTCTATGTTGTTTAATTCTACAATTACGTTATCTAAATCCATTCCTGAAAGAGCAGCAAGGACATGTTCACTCGTATAGATTCTTAACCCATTATTTTCTAAAATAATTCCCTTCTCAGTTTCTTCTTCATTGACTAATATTAATGAAATATGTGCTTTTGTAGAAGGTTTTTCTTTTATATCTGTTCTTACAAAAATAAATCCAGTATCTACTGGCGCTGGTTTAAAAGTAATAGTAACGTTTTTTTTAGTATATAATCCGATTCCTTGCAAGGATATTTGTGTTGTAATGGTTTTTTGCTTTTCAAGCATAAATTCTTGTTTAATTGATTCTATCAATCCCCTCCCTCCACTCACTCTTTTCGTGCTCTACTCTTTCTCTCTCTAAAAACTAACTATTAAAATCCATTAAAATTTAATGCATAAAAATAGGATAAATCGTATAAAAAAAATAAAAAAACTTTACGTAATTTAGAATTTACACTAAGTTTCCTAATACTATGAGTTTTTCGAGACGTTTCATTTTTTTTTTAACAGGTTTTATTCTTGGTTTTTTAATTCTTTTATTGCTTTCCTGTTTGTTTATTTAATTCATAATTCATTTGAATCCGAATAATGTGTATTTATTGAAGCGGAATCGAGATCTATACTAGATCAAAAAAAACAGGTAAGAATAAGAAGTTATTACATTATTATTATTACTTAACTTATTAATAAATAAACTTTATTTCATCTTAATTAAATTAAAAATAAACTTAATTAGAAGAATAGAAGAAGAATCAACCATATATAATAATATATACAATTATAATAATCTCCTAAATAATGAAAAGAACTTATCAACCTTCCAATAGAAAAAAAGTAAACGTTCATGGTTTTTTAAAACGTATGAGCACAAAAAGTGGTCGTAGAATTATATCTAGAAGAAGAAAAAAAGGAAGAAATAAATTAACGGTTTCTAACTATAAAAAATGAATTATATTTAAATAATTTTAAATAATTCTTTGTCTCCAATTTCAGGAAAATATTTTCCTTCTTGACTAAAAAATTTTTTTCCGTTAGCAATAATTTCTTCATATGCAAAAAAATTAGACAAATCTCCTATGTCAACTATTTTAGGAATCAAATGAATATTTTTTTTTACAGGATCAAATTCTTCATATTTCATTATTCCTAAATCAACTAAGAACTTTTTATTTCCTTTCTGAATTTGAACTTCTCTATAAATCTTATCAAATAGATTTTTTTTATTTTCAGGAATATGAAAATAAGATTTATAATTTTTTTCAAGATATTTTTCTTTAGTAGAAAGGAAATAAAATCCTGTAAGAATAGATAATGCGTTATATTTTCTGATAATTTCTTTTTGCTGGTCATTAGGATAAACCCCCGCCTCAAGAAGAATACAAGGATAACCATTTTTCTGCAAATTATCTCCAGTAGCTGTAGGAAATGGTGCATCAGAATATCTTCCTATTGAACCTATTTTAGGTAATACTTTTTTCATTTTTTTTGCAATAGAAGAGATCAATCCCATAGCTTTTTTTCTTTCTGAAGTTACTTTAACAATTCCTTTTACAGAAGGGGATAAAAAAGATAAAAGGGCTGGATTAAAAAATTTATCTCCAATATTATAAATACTTCTTTGATCATGTAGATTAAATAAAATATGAGGATAACTTTTTTCAATTTCATATAACAAAATTCTAATTTCTGGAGATTGTAAACGAATAACATCTCTATTTAAATCAATATTAACAGAATTCCGTCTTTGAAATTTTTCGGATCCATCAGGATTTAACATAGGAATAAAGAAAATAGTTAAATTTTTTCTTAATAATTTAACTAAATCATGATTTTCTTTTTTAAAGAAAAAATGAAATAGATCAAACATTGATCTTGTTCCAGTTGTTTCATTTCCATGCATTTGAGACCAAATAAAAACTTTTATCTTTCCTTCCCCCCATTTAATTTTAAAAATTTTTCTCCCTTCTATAGAAAATCCTACTGGAATAATAGAACATATATTTTTATATTTTCTTATCATTCTTAAGAGTTGAGAATACCTTAAAATTCTAGAATTATTTAAACTTTTATCCCTAAAATATGTATCATAATCTTTCTCTAAAGAATAGAGATCAAAATTTAACATTACATTTTTATAATTTAATAGATAAAACAATTTTTTTTAAAAAAAATTGTTTTATCTTTCACTTATTACAAAAATATAAGTGAAAAATGATTAACATAAAAAAATAGATAGATTGACTAAACAAAAATTTTATGTATAAAATGAATTGTCAATTTCACTAAATTGATACATAAATACATCATCGGATAGAAGTATTCCTACATTATTTCTCTAATAAAGCTAGTATAAAAATGTTTTCTTTTTTTTTTAAAACTAAAAAAAAATAAGATCTTACTATAACGAACGAATTTTTATTTTTTTATTATGAAGAATTATTTTAAAATAAATTATATTGAGTCATTTCTATTGATTTTAGCTTTTACTACTTTAAATTTATTTCATGTAATTTTCAGAAAATTGTTGATCGCAATCAATTTACCTGAAAATATGATATTTTCTATATCATATACTATTCCTTTTATATTTTTATTCATATTCATATCTCATCAAGCTCAAAAAAAAAATCTATCCATTGAATTGTCATTCAAAATTTCTCCCTGGTATACTTATATTATAATTTTTTGTATGATGTTTGTCGTGATAATACTGAATGACTGCATCACTTCATTTCTTCCAAAAGAAGGACCTCTATTAGGAAATATGTATAAGGAAATGGAGGATTTTTTGAAAGAAGAATCTAAAAATACAATCTCCTTTTTTTCTACTACTGTTTTGCTAGCCCCTATATGTGAAGAGGTTCTTTTTAGAGGAATTATTTTAAATGGAATGTTAAAAAATAAAATACATCCAATAAAAGCGATTCTATTTTCCTCTTTTTTATTTGGATTAACTCATATGAATCCTTGGCAATTCATAGGTGGGATGCTCATTGGAAGTTTCATAGGATTCGTTTATTTTATTACAAATTCCATAATAGATTGCATATTATTACATGTATTTAATAATGCTATTGCTGTCTTTTCTATGTTTTTTTTCATGAACATGAAACTTGAAAAAATTTTTTCAGAACAGGAAAATTTTAATTTTTTGTTTATTTTGTTAATAACTAGTTGTTTAGTTATTCCATCTGGTTGTGTTTTTCTTTTTTTTAAAAAAAAAGAAGAAAATAAGAAAAACATAAGATAAGAGATAAGACATGTTATCATTCTTTTACAAATACAAAAAAGAATACAAAGAGAAACATTATTTCTAATTCTAAAATAGGAGGATTGAAGATTCTCTTCTCTAAGAAAATTTTTAGATGAAAAAACCTTCATTAACTATATTGGGCTGTCATTCTTCAATTCCAACAGATAAATTTTATCCAACCGCTCAAATACTAGAGATGAAAGGGGATTCTTTTCTTATTGATTGTGGAGAAGGAACTCAAGTCCAATTAAGAAAAGCAAAAATAAAATTTAATAAAATAGCACATATATTCATATCTCATCTTCATGGAGATCATTTTTTTGGGCTCATAGGATTGTTATCTACTTTTCATTTATTAGGGAGAGAGAAATCAGTAAATATATACGCTCCAAAAGGATTAAAAGAAATTATTGATACTCATTTTAAATGGTCTTACACCAGACTTAAATATTGTATTGATCATATAGAATTGTCTTCTAAAAAATTGGAAAAAATTATGGAAAATGAAAAAATAGAAGTATACACTATTCCATTAAAACATAGAATTTATACAAATGGGTTTCTTTTTAAAGAAAAACCAAGCAATAGAAAATTAAATATGAAAGAAATAAAAAAAATTCCTGATATAAAAATTGTAGATTATAAAAATCTAAAACTCGGAAAAGACTTTATGACAAAAAAAGGAAAAATTATTCCTAATTATCAATTAACATTTGATCCTCCTAAAATATTATCTTATGCTTTTTGTTCAGATACTTCTTATCATTCTCCTATTATAGAACATATCAAATCAGTAGATTTATTATATCATGAGTCTACTTTTTTAAAAGAAGAAAAAAATAGAGCAATTAATACAGGGCATTCTACAGCAAATGAAGCCGCTTGTATAGCAAAAAAAGCTAAAGTTAAAAAATTACTTTTAGGACATTTTTCTAATAGATTTCCAAACATTAAAGCATTTGAAAAAGAAGCAAAAGAAATATTTTTTAATGTAGAAGCATCGGAACCTTTGAAAACATATTATTTAGATTATTAACTAAATAATTCTAATTCCTATTTTTCTACAGGAAAAAAAAGATACAATAACTCCCACTGTAAAAATAACACATGTTATGACACAAAAATTTTCTATTGTGAATTTAACTGGAAAAGGAATATCCTCTACAATTTTCAGTAAATGATATTTTTTTTGTAAAAAAGAAACAATATAGGATATAAATATTCCAAACATCCATCCAAAAATAGTAATAAGAATTCCTATAGATAAAAAAATTCTTTTTATTTTAGATAAAGAATACCCCAAACTCCATAGTACAAAAAGTTGATTTTCCTTATCTAATTTTAGTATATAAATCGCACTAATTAAATTGAATCCAGTAATTAATGTAATTAAACTGAATAGAAAATAAATGAATAATTTTTCGGAATTAACGACTTTATAAAAAGCTTTTTCTTCTTCTTCACGTGTTTTTATCATAAATTGAGATCCAAATTTCTTTTTCAGAATTTTTTTTATTGTAGAAATATTTTCATTTTGACAAATTTTTATCTCCAATGTGTGAAATACATTTTTATTTATTATATTCTGAATATCAGATAAATTACAAAATAAATATTTCTTATCAGTATTTTGATTGAATTGAAAAAATCCTTTTATTATTGCCTTTTTTTGTATAAAAAATGGAATTGAAATTTTATGACTTTTTTTTATAAAAGTAAGAAGTTGAATTGTTACAGAAGGAAAAAACTGTTTTTCTCTTTCTCTAAAAAAAAAGAATGGAAAATAATGAATGATAGGTGAAGAAAGACCTATATATAGATTTATTTTATTTTTTTCTTCTGTCGTTTTTCTATTTTTTTTTTCCAAAAAAAATATCTTAAAATTTTTCATAACTTTTTCATATTCATTATCTACACCTTTTAAAGGAAAAAAAAATACAGTATTTTTGTAATGGAAAAAAACTTTTTTTTCTATAGTTTTAGAAAATGACATAATCCCTTTCACAGATTTCATTTTTTTCCTTAAAAAATTTTCATTCATATCAATTTCTTTTCCATGAAAAGAAGATATAGTAATATCAGAATAATGAGTCTGATAAAATTTTTTATTCAAATCTTCTAATCCCGAAAAGACAGATAAAATTATAGATAAAACAAATGTAGATACACTGAGAGAGACAGTAGATAAAAAAAGAATTATGTTTACAACATTCACTTTTTTTTTAGAAAAAAAATAGCGTATCGCTATATCAAAAGAAGTTTTCAAAAATCAGATAAAGTTTTTTTTATTTTTTCATATATTGATTATAAAATCTAAAAATTTATAACACGAAAATCTAATTCTGGAATTTTCTTCACACAATATCTAAGTCTTTTGGAAAGTAGTTTTCTATAAAATCCAGATTTTAAACGAATTTTTTTTAAAATTTTTCTATCTAAAAAAGGATAAATAGATAAATATACTATTATTAAACTCATATCAGAAGAAACAGAAACTTTAATTAAAGTCACTAAAATACCTTCTTTATTTATAGTATTGGAAGTACTATTAAATTCCTTTTGCAAAATTTCTGCAATTTCTACGTAAAATATAGAGGAGAATTTTTTTTTTTGAATAGTATTCATCCCTATTTATTATATTTTATTTCAAAAAATTTGTAATAGGTCAAATATTGTTGTAACATTGTATTTATTTATAAGGTCTCATAGCTCAGTTGGTTAGAGCATCTGACTCATAATCAGGGGGTCGCTGGTTCAAATCCAGCTGAGACCATTGTATAAGATTAGAGACTACAGACAGAGACCGGGGAGGGACTCGAACCCACAACTTACAGTTTAGGAAACTGTCGCTCTATCCTATTTGAACTACCCAGTCTAATAATAAAAAAAATCATTTTATATTAGATCTTTTCTTTTTATTTTCTGATGTAACGGATACAAATGATCTGTTTTTTCTTTTTTTTTTGAAAAGAACAAACCCATTTTTTACAGAATATAAAGTATGATCTTTTCCCATTTCTACGTTTTTTCCAGGATGATGTTTTGTCCCCCGTTGACGAAGTATTATTTCTCCAGATTTTACATATTGATTTCCATATATTTTTATTCCTAATCTTCTTCCTTTTGAATCTCTTCCATTCCTAGAACTTCCTGAACCTTTTTTATGAGCCATTTACTATTATTTTTTTTTATTCTTTTTGCAAAAAAGAAATTACTTTAATTTTTGTAAACAAAGGTCTAAATCCATTCTTTATTTTATATCCTTTTCTTCTTTTTTTTTTAAAAATAATTATCTTATTTCCCTTTAAATGTTGTAGAATTTCTACTTGGACATTTATATTTTTCAAAAAAGGAGTTCCTATTTGAGAATAACCATTTTTATAAAATAAAAAAACTTTATTTAAAAAAATATTTTTTCCTAAATCTTCATGAAGATGAGGGACATAAACATATTTATTTTCAATAAGTTTTAATTGTTTTCCTAGAAAAAAAACAATAGCATATACCATAACAATTTCTTTATTGAGATTTTAACAGAAATTTCTTTGTTTTCAAAAGACTATCAAACAGGTAATCTATTTCTTTAAAAGTATTATACACAGAAAAACTCACACGAATCATTCCTGTAACATTAAAAAAACTCATTAAAGGATGAGCGCAAAGATGGCCCGTTCTAACAGCAATACCAAAACGATCTAAAATACTTCCCACATCGAAACAATGCAATTTACTTAAATTAAACGAAATAATACCAGATTTATTTTTAGGATCATTATTTCCATATAATTGAATTCCGTCTATAGTATTTAAACGTTTTGTAGCGTAAATTAAAAGCTCTTTTTTATAAGATTTAATATTCTTTATCCCTATTTTTTCCACAAAATCTATAGCTGCCCCCCATACAATAATTCCTTCTATATTTGGAGTTCCAGCTTCAAATTTAAATGGTAACTCTGAATAAGTAGTTTTTTTAAAACTTACTTTCTTAATCATTTCTCCACCTACTTGATAAGGAGAAAGTTTCTCTAATATCTTTTCTTTCCCATATAAAACTCCAATTCCAGTAGGACCATACATTTTATGTGCAGAAAAAACATAAAAATCAGTATTTAGATTTTGTACATTCAAACATAAATTGGAAATAGCTTGTGCTCCATCAATCAAAACTAAAGCCCCATACTCATGGGATTTATCAATAATTTTTTTCACAGAATTGATGATTCCTAAAACATTAGATATATGATTAATTGCTACAATTTTTGTTTTTTCTGAAATTAAAAGTTCAAAATTTTCAAATTTCAAAAATCCATCTTTATTAATGGGAATAACTTTTAATGCCGCTTCTTTTCTTTCACAAAGAATTTGCCAAGGGACAATATTAGAATGATGTTCAAGATAAGAAATAATTATTTCATCTCCTTTTTTTATTGAAGAAGTTATACTAGATGCTACTAAATTAATAGATTCTGTAGTTCCTTTAGTAAAGATAATTTCTGATGGATATTTTGCATGAATAAATTTTTGAATTTTTTTTCTTACTTTTTCTACATATGTAGTGGATTTTTGACTTAAAAAATGATATCCCCGATGAATATTAGAATTCATTGTGGAATAATAATTATTAGAAGCCAAAATTACTTGTAAAGGTTTCTGAGTAGTCGCTGCATTATCTATATAAACCAAAGGCTTTGAATAAACTTTTTGATTTAAAATTGGAAATTGATCTCTAATTTTTTGAATTCTTTCTTGTGAAAGCATATTATGCAATCAAAAATCAATTACAAATATATACCTAATTTTCTCTTTATTTTTCTATATAATAAATTTTTCAATTTTAAAATATTAATAGTCCTCAACACTTCTTCTAAAAAAGAGAACAATAATAAAACTCTACTTTCTGTTTCTGAAATACCTCTTGATTGAAAATAAAATAAATCAGATTCATTAAGATTTCCAACAGTACAACCATGTGAACATTTTACATAATCAGAAAAAATTTTTAATTGAGGATTAGTGTATATACAAGATTCATCGGAAAGAAGAATATTATTATTTCTCTGAAATGCATTGATTCCTTTTATCCATTTATCAACAACAATTTTTCCATCAAAAATTCCTATAGACTTTTCACATAAAATATTTTTGTACAATTGAAAACTAATAGAATTAGAATATAAATGATCTACTAAAGTATGATGATCTACCAATTGGGTTCCTGATAAAAGAGAAACTCCATACAAATGGGAAGAAGAAAATTCTCCATGAGAATATAAGTTTAAATTGTTTCTAATAAATTTTCCTTGAAAAGAAAAAGTATAAACGGAACATTTACTATTGAGTTTCTGTTTTAAAAAAGTGTTATCTATCATAATAGAAGAATCTTCTTCTAAATCATCTTGAATTTTATAATATTCTATATTACTATTATGAAAAGCATAAATTTCACTAACTGAATTAATGAATCCTAAATGTTTTTTTAAACATTTATGATGTTCTACTATTCTCACAGAAGAATATTTTCCTACTATAATCAAGTTTCTTGCATGATGAAACATTACTTTTGATTTCGTTTTTGTTTCTGTAAAAATGTGTAATATTTCTATAGTTTTTTTCAAAAAAACATTATCAGGAATATAAATATAAACACCGTCTTTTGAAAAAATTGTATTTAATGTATTAAAAGCATCATATTTATATGATAATTTTCCATAGAAATTATTAATTTTTTCTTCTTCTTGTGAAGCTATATTTGATATAATAAGACCCTTTTTCTTAGTAGTATTAAACGTTTCTTTTTCAAGAAAAAATGAATTATATTTATATTGTCCATTTACAAAAATAATGAGAAAAGAATCTTCTTCATTTAGATAAAGGTATTTTTCAATATTAAAATCTTCTAAATCGATAATTTTTTCTGAAAAAAAAATATTCTCATTCTTGTATTGATTAAAAACAGAATTAATATTCGTATATCTCCAATTTTCATCAGTAGATGATGGAAACCCCATTTTTCTAAATAGATCAATTGATTCACGTCGTAACATGGATCTGTATGGACTTTTTTCATAAAAATCTTTATCAAAATCTGAAAAACTGGAAATAATTTTATCTTTTAACATTAATTAAAAACGATTAAAATTTTTACTTTCACTTTTTTTTGATCCAATCATATCCTTCTTTTTCCAATTTTTCAGATAACTCTTTGTTTCCTGATTGAACTATTTTTCCATCATATAAAATGTGTATAATATAATCTGAAAGTAGATAATCTAACAATCTTTTATAATGAGTAATAATTAAAATAGAATTTGTCTCTTTTTTTAAACAATTAATTCCTTTTGCAACAATACGTAATGCATCTATATCCAATCCTGAATCAATTTCATCCAAAATGGATAATAAAGGATCTAACATTGCCATTTGAAATATTTCATTACGTTTTTTCTCTCCTCCTGAAAATCCCTCGTTTAAAGAACGATAAAGAAAATCTTTTTCTATATTTAAAAGAACAGATTTTTCTTTACTTTTAATAAGTATTTCTTTAGCAGACATTTTTTCCATTCCTCTAGCTTTACGAGATTCATTAATTGCAGTTTTAATAAAGTTAATCACAGAAATACCAGGTATTTCTACTGGATGTTGAAAAGAAAGAAAAATGCCTAAATGTGCACGTTCTTCTGTAGAAAAATTTTTTAAATCTTTTTTCATAAAAAAAAGATTTCCTTTAGTGATATTATATTCTTTTTTTCCAGAAATAACGTAAGCAAGTGTGCTTTTACCAGATCCATTTGGCCCCATAATGACATGAATCTCCCCCGAATGGATTTCCAAATTTATTCCTTTCAAAATTTCTTTTCCTTCTATAGAAACATGTAAATTGTTAATAATCAACATAATGAGATTCAACCAACAGATCCCTCCAAAGAAATTTCCAAAAGTTTTTGAGCTTCCACAGCAAATTCCATAGGTAATTTTTTTAATATTTCATTACTAAAACCATTTACAATAAGAGAAACAGCTTTTTCTGTATCAATCCCCCGTTGATTACAATAAAAAATTTGGTTTTCTCCAATTTTTGAAGTAGTTGCTTCATGTTCTACTTGAGAATTAGAATTATAAACACTGATATAAGGAAAAGTATGAGCTCCACATTGATTTCCTATCAATAAAGAATCACATTGAGAAAAATTACGTGATTTTACAGCTCTAGATGAAATTTTTACTAATCCTCTATAATTATTTTGAGCTTTTCCAGTAGATATTCCTTTTGATATAATTACACTCTTAGTTTGCTTTCCTAGATGAATCATCTTAGTTCCTGTATCCGCTTGTTGAAAATCTTTAGTTAATGCCAAAGAATAAAATTCTCCTCTAGAAAAATCTCCTTGTAGAATACAAGACGGATATTTCCAAGTAATTGAAGATCCAGTTTCCACTTGAATCCAAGATATTTTAGCATTATTTTTACATAATCCACGTTTTGTAACAAAATTAAAAATTCCTCCTTCGCCTTTTTTGTTTCCGGGGTACCAATTTTGTACCGTAGAATATTTTATTTCAGAATTTTCTAAAGCAACAATTTCTACTACAGCTGCATGCAATTGATTTTCTTTTCTTTGTGGTGCCGTACACCCTTCTAAATAGCTGACATAAGAACCTTTATCTGCAATAATTAAAGTTCTTTCAAATTGTCCGGTTCTATTTTCGTTAATACGAAAATATGTTGACAACTCCATAGGACACCGAATTCCTTTTGGAATGTAACAAAATGATCCATCTGAAAATACAGCTGAATTTAAAGCTGCATAAAAATTATCTTTTTTTGAAACAACTGAACCTAAGTATCTTTTTACAAGATCTGGATATTGGATTAAAGCCTCATTGATAGAACAAAATATAATTCCCTGATCTTTCAATTTTTTCTGAAATGTAGTTATTAAAGAAACAGAATCTAAAACAATATCTGTTGCAATTCCAGAAAAAGATTTCTCTTCTATAGAAACACCTAATTTTTTAAATGTGTTTAACAATTCTGTATTTTTTTCGTCCAGTTTTTTTTTAGGTGCAGAATAGTAACTGATTTTTTGAAAATCAGGAACTTTAAATATTATATTTGCCCATTTTGGATGAGACATTTTTTTCCATATAGCATAAGATTCCATCCTCCAATTTAACATCCATATTGGTTCGTTTTTTTTTTCTGATATTTTTTGAATAACTTTTTCATTTAATCCAAACGGAATTCTGTCAGATTTTATTGGGGTATAAAATCCATATTTATATTCAGAATTAGTAAAATTTTCTAGTATTTTTTTATTTTTTTTCATTCAGTTTTGTTATGATATGATGATGAAAAACTTTTTCCACACCCACAAGTATGTTTTGCATTAGGATTTTTAAAATAAAATCCTTTTCCATTGAGTCCGCCTGAATATTCTAACGTAGTTTCTGACAAATAAGGAATACTATTTTGATCTATTAGTATTTTCATATTTTCGTGTTGAAACAGTTTGTCTTCTTTTTTTTGTTTTTTATCAAAAGTAAGTTCATAAGATAATCCAGAACATCCACCACTTTTTACCCCAAATCTAACAAAAGAAACATCATTAGAAATACCTTCTTCTTTCATAAGAGAAATCAATTTTTTTTTAGCTTGATCAGATATAAAAACCATAATATTTAATAATTTAATTATTAATAAAAATAAGTAAAAAAAAGAATTTCAATATCTTTTTTTTTATTCATTAAAAATAAAATCCTTTTTCAATACATAAATTATTTTAGTGATTCCTTTTTTAACTCCCCATTTGTCTGACATCCCCGCATTTATTTCCAAAACATATCTTATATTATTATTTGGAAAATAATAGTCTACTTCTTCTTTATTATTATTCATCATTGGATGAACATATTTATCTATAAAGACAACTGTATTCGAATCATCTATATAAAGAATATCTAAAGGAATTCTCATATTTTTCATATTCATTTTCATTTGTAGAGATTCCTCTCTATCCTTTAAAAGAAACAACATTCCTCTATCTTCTTTTAAAAAGGATCTATATGTCAATCCATTTTTTTTTTCTATATCACTACTTGCAAATTCTATGTCAATTTTTTTGAAAAAATTTTCATTTTTTATATATAGTTCTCCATGTTTAATAAATTCAATTTCTAACTGATCTGATATACTTTCTGATAAATCTGATAAAATAAAATCATTTTCTTCTCTTTCAGAAGAGACAAAAATGAGAAAGATGAGAAAGAATAAAAAAGATAAACAGACTTTTTTCATGAAAAAAAAGATTTCTTTTTTTGAGAAAAAAAAAGTATAAAAACTCCAAAAATAATATACGGAATACTTAAACACTGTCCCGTGTTCATAAACAATAGATGAATCATCTCATCTCCTTGTGGTTCTTTTAGAAATTCTAAAAGAAAACGAGCCCCCCAAAGAAAAATAAAAAACACTCCTGATATATATCCTGTTGGTTTTTTTGTATTTCTTTTTCTATAGAAGAACCATAAGAATAAAAAAATGAATAAATAACTGATAGATTCATATATTTGTGTGGGATGTCTAGGAATTATTTCTCCATATTCTGTATCCATTTGTACAAATTTTACTGCCCAAGGTAAATTAGATGGAGTCCCTACAATTTCAGAGTTGAAAAAATTTCCTATTCTTATAAAAACTGAAGATAATGCCGATATAATACATAATCGATCACATAACCAAAAAAAATTTCTTTTTAGTATCTTTCTGCTATAGAGAAAACTAGATAAACTAATTCCTATAGTTGCTCCATGACTAGACAATCCTCTATATCCAACAAATTCATAACCTTTTATCATTCCTAATAAAAAACTTTTTTTAGGATTTTCTACTATAGGAAAAAAAGCTTCTATCCAATGATTATCTGAAAAGTATAAAAAGTCATAAAAAAAAACTTGTCCTAATCTAGCCCCTATAAAAGTTCCTAAAACAGTATATACCAATAAAGGATCTAAATATTTTTGATTTACATGATCAATCCTATAAATATAGGTCATAACATACCATCCAGTTATAAAAGAAAAAACAAACATGAGACTATAAATATGAATAGAAAATACTCCTTCCCAAAAAGAAAATTTAGTTATCGGATTCCAATTGATATATTCTAACATTTCCTGTTATCTTATGGTTTTATAGTTTTATATATAATTTATTTGATAGGATCATATCCTGATTTGCCCCATGGTTGACATCGAATAATTCTTTTAAAAACAATGAATAAAGCCAAAAAAATACTATATTTTTTCAAAGCTTGAATCATATAATCTGAACAAGTTGGAAAATATCTACAGTTTTTTCCTATCCATGGAGATATTCCTATTTGATAAAACTTTATACTTTTTAATAGAAAATTTTTAATAAAAAAAATTACTTTTATTTTCATTATTTATTGTGAAATACTTTTCAGAAAATTTAAAAAAGAACCTGCCCTGAACCATTGAATTTGTTTTCCATTATAAGAATGTTTAACTATTATGTTCTCTTGAACTCCGTTTTTATGAATTAATTTTACATTAATATTTTTTTTAGGCCGAAAATCCTTTATATAAAAATGAAAAGTATCCTCTTCTTGAATTTTTTTATAATCTAAAGGATCAAAAAAAGTTAAAGCTAAAATTCCTTGTCTTTTTAAATTGATTTCATGTATTCTAGAAAAAGATTTTACAAGAATGACACGAACTCCTAAAAAACGAGGTTCCATAGCTGCATGTTCCCTTGAAGATCCTTCTCCATAATTTTCATCCCCCACAATTAAAGTGGAGATTTTTTTTAACTTATAAAATTTTGCGATTTCAGGAACTAGACCATAATTTCCAGTTATAACATTTTTTATTCTATTAGTTTTTTCATTAAAAGAATTTACAGCACCAATTAATAAGTTTTCAGAAATATTTTCAATATGTCCTCTATATTTTAACCATGGACCTGCCATGGAGATATGATCAGTGGTGCATTTTCCTTTTATTTTAATTAAAAGTTTTAGATTTAACAAATTATCACCATCCCAACATGGAAATGGTGATAAAATTTGTAAACGATCTGAATTAAAATCAATTTTAATATTTTCTACATTGTTTTTTTGAGGTGGTTCATATTCTAATACCATATTTTTAGGACTCTTAAAAAGAGGCATATTTGTAGATATAGGTTCATCAAATTTAACATATTCCCCCATTTCATTTTTTATGAAATCCTTTCTGGGATCAAAGGTCAAATATCCGGAAAAAATAAAAGCTGTAACAATTTCAGGAGAAGCTATAAAAGCATGCGTTTTAGGATTTCCATCATTTCGAGATGAAAAATTTCTATTAAAAGAATGAATAATTGTATTTCTTAGATTATTATGACTTCCTTTTCTCTTCCATTGGCCAATACAAGGTCCACATGCATTAGAAAAAACTTTCGCTCCAATACTATGAAAAATAGAGATTAACCCCTGTTTTTCTAAAATCTGATAGATCCTATTGGATCCTGGTGTAATTAAAAATTCAGAAACAATCTTTAATTTTTTTTTTTTTGCTTGTTCAATTATAGATACAACTTTTGATATATCTTCATATGAAGAGTTAGCACAAGAACCAATAAGTCCAACTTCTATTTTAGAAGGCCAATTGTTCTTGTAAACTTCTTCTTTCATATTAGAAATTGGAATGGAACGATCAGGTGTAAAAGGTCCATTAATATGTGGTTCTAATGAAGTTAAATCTATTCTTATAACTTTATCATAATAAACACATGGATTTTGATAAACTTCTTTATCTGCCTTCAAAAAATCTTTCATTTCATCAGCTATTTTAGCTATCTTATTTCTTCCGCTTCTATATAAAAAATCTTTCATTTTTATATCATATGGAAATAATGAAGATGTTGCACCTATTTCTGCTCCCATATTGCATATAGTAGCCTTTCCTGTGCAGGAAATACTTTCTACCCCATCTCCAAAATACTCAATAATAGAATTTGTTGCGCCTGTTACTCCCAGAATTCCAGATAACTTTAATATAATATCCTTTGGAGAAGCCCATCCACTTAATTTTCCTTTTAAATCAACTCCAATAATTTTAGGAAGTTTTAATTCTAAAAAGGATCCAGACATTACTTCTACAGCATCTGCTCCTCCTATTCCTATCCCTAACATCCCCAGTCCACCAGAATTAGGAGTATGAGAATCCGTTCCAATTATCATCCCACCTGGAAATGCATAATTTTCCAAAATTACTTGATGAATAATTCCTGATCCCGGTTTCCAAAATCCAATTCCATATTTATTAGATGCAGATTTTAAAAAACTATAAATTTCTTGATTTTCTTGAATAGACTTTTCTAAGTCTAGATCAAACCCGTTTTCAGCTTTTATTAAATGATCACAATGAACAGTAGTAGGAATTTCTGTTTTTTGTATTCCAGTTTGCATAAATTGAAGTAACGTCATTTGAGCAGTAGCATCTTGCATAGCTAAACGATCGGGAAAAAAATTTAAATAGGATTCATGTCGGATATAATTCGTATTTTCTTCTATTAATAAATGAGAAAACAACACCTTTTCAGAATAAGTCATTGGATAAGCTATCCTATTTCTAACTTTACCAAGTTTACATTTCAAATTTGAATAAAAATTTCGGATTATGTCAAAATCAAAGATCATAATAATAAAAAATAAAATGATTTCTAAAGTTAATAAAGTTAGAAACTTAGACAATGATTTTTGAAAAAAAATATTTCATTAATAAAATTAAAAAATAGATAAAAAATTAGAAACTTCTTTATAAAAATCTATTGGATTTTCTACATGAATCCAGTGTTTTGCTTTTTTAATAGTGACAATTTTTGAATTTGGAAATAATTTTTTAATTGATATATAATCTTGAGAAAGAATAAAATTGGAATTTTCTCCCCGTAAAAAAAGTGCGGGGCCATTATAAACTCCATTTTGTTTGATTTCTTCATGAATTAATGAATCGTAATTTTTTTCAATTTCAAACAAAGAAAAACGAAATGCTAGTTTTCCATTTTTTTTTCTATAAGTACACTTTGAAAAAAAAATTCTTTTTTCTTTGTTATGAATCAACGGTTTGAGAAAAATGTCAAGATCTTTTCTTGTTTGAATAATATCAAAATTAACGTTTTTTAATATTTGAATAATATTTTTATTTTTGTGACCTATTTCAGGAGAATAAGCTTTATGAGTGATATCCACAATAATAATCTTTTTAGGAATTAATGGATATTTCATAGAAAATTTCATAACCGCTCTTCCACCCATAGAATGACCGATTAATATAGGATGTGATAAATCATGATGATTTATGTATTCAAGGATATCCTTTGATATAAGTTCATAATCCATTTCTTTTGAAGAAAAACTTTTTCCATGATTTCTAATATCCAATAAATGAACTTGACAATATTTATAAAATTCCTTTGCAAAGGACATCCAGTTTTCTCCATTTCCAAATAAACCATGAAAAACTAATAGAGGAAATCCATTCCCTAAAATTTTCGAATGTAAAATCATAATAGGTTTTTTTTTATACTGTAAAATCATCATAGATATGATGATAGAATTTTTTTTAAATAAGTTTGAATTGCGTTTTCTAATCCCATATATAACGAATCACTAATTAAAGAGTGGCCAATGGATACTTCAACAAGATTTGGAATTTTCTGAATTAAAAAAGAAACATTATCTAAATTTAAATCATGCCCAGCGTTTACTAACATATGATTCTTAAGAGCTGCTTTGGCAGTTAAAATATAAGGATTAATACAATCCCATTTTTTTTTATTATATCCTATAGCAAAAGATCCCGTATATAACTCTATTCGATCAGCACCTGTTTTTGCAGCATATGGAACTAATTCTGGATTTGGATCTAGAAAAATAGAAGTTCTAATTCCATGATCTTTCAATTGAGAAATTTTTTCAGTTAATAAATTCTGATAAAACATCGTATTCCATCCTGAATTGGAAGTTATAACGTTTTTAGAATCAGGAACTAAAGTAACTTGATCAGGACATATATCTAATACTAATTTCATGAATTTTTTAATAGGTTTTCCTTCAATATTTAATTCTTTCGTAATGATAGAATTTAAATCATAAACATCTTGATATGTAATATGTCTTTCATCAGGACGTGGGTGGACTGTAATACCATGTGCCCCAAATTTTTGTACATCTATTGCTACTTGCAAAAGATTGGGAATATTTCCTCCTCTTGCATTTCTCAATGTTGCGATTTTATTTAAATTAACGCTCAATTTTATCATTTATTTTTTTTATATATTTTTTGAACTTTCCAATCAATCAATCAATGAGAAACGTTTGTAGTCACCTGTGTTACTTTTAAGTTAAATTCTTTTGCTGCTGTTAACAAATGATCAAAAACACTAGCTTGTATTTGTTCATATTTGACAGATTCAGAAGTTTTTGTAAAACAATATAATTCTATAGGAAGTCCGTAAGGAGTCGGTTCTAAATGTCTAACCATCAAAGTTTCTGATTGAGATATTCTAGGATGTTGATGTAAATACTCTAATGCATATTGACGGAAAAGACCAATATTAGTCAACCTTCTTCCATTAATATCCATACTTACGTCTATGTTTTTCTTTTGATTAAAAAGATCTATTTCTTTTTGTTTTTTTTGAATGTAATTTTTTATTAAATAAAAATGTTGAAATTTTTCTAATTTAGATGAATTACAAAAATGAAAAGATTGAATATTAAATAAAATAGATCTTTTGATTCTACGTATATTTTTTTGACGCATCACTTCAAAATTTGTAACAGCAGTGGATATTAAATCATAAGTAGGAATACTTGTAATAGTTTTATCAAAATTTTCTATTTTTGCGGAAATTAAATTAATTTCTATAACGGTTCCTTCTATACTGTATTTAGAAATTCCTATCCAATCACCTACTTTTATCATTTTTGTAGAAGCCATTTGTACTCCAGATACAAATCCTAGTATTGTATCCCTAAAAACTAAAATCACAATAGCAGTAATAGCTCCTAAACTAGTGATAACAGAAAGAAGATCATTTTTTGTTAAAATAGAAATAATAATTAAAACGCAAAATATACTAGAAACAATTTTTAATAATTGAGAAAAAGAACGAACTGCAATTGTTTGATGATTATTTTCACTAGTAGAAATACTCATAATTGAGTTAATAACTCTAATTAAAAATTGTAAAACAATCAGAACAAATAAAATATTAAATACCTTTTCCAAATACAGAATAGTTGTGTGATGATCTCTAAAAAAAGGTTGAATCAAAAAAAAACCAATACATAATGGAAAAAAATGAGCTAAACTATCAAATACCTTATTTTCGTAGAGTATATTTCCCCAAATAATATTACTTACAATCCTCCTTCCTATAAACCGAACTCCTTTATTGAAAAGGAATTCTAAAAGAACCAGTAAAATAATAAACAAAAAAATTTTACTAATTATAATAATGGTTATACTCCCCCAGTTTTTCAACTCCAAATTATTCCGAGTGAATTCATAGATCCATTCGGATTGAATATTTACTAACAACATCTACATAAAAAATTTTACAAAAATACATAAATATCCTTTTTTTTATCATCCAGTATACACTGGATACATATTATATAAGTTATTTTACCTAAATTTTATAGATTCAATTCTTAATTTTTAAATTAAAAAAATT